>DASSUT010000255.1:0-3080 GCA_035706725.1 Gaiella sp.
CCCGGGCTCGTCGCGGGTGACCGCTGGTGCCTTTGCGCGGATCGCTGGCAGCAGGCGCTCGAGGCCGGCATGGCGCCCCGTGTCGTCCTCGAGGCGACCCACGCGCTCGCGCTCGAGTTCTGCTCCCTCGACGCGCTGCGCGAACATGCGGCCGAAGGCTGACTCCTAGCCGGCCGCCGACGCCGCTTCCGCCCGCTTGCGCCAGTAGCGCTCGAGGCCGAGGTAGCAGTGCCAGTACGGGGCCGCGCGGTCGTAGAGGTCGGCCGCGCCCGGCTCGGCGGCGGCGACGTCGGCACGCGCCGCGGCGACGAAGGTCTGCTCGTCCATGCCGTGCGCGACCCGCTCGCCCCACTCGAACATCGTCTCGCGCAGCGTGGCGAGGTGCCGTTCCACGTCGCGGAACAACCCGAAGTGGATCAGGGCGAGCGCGCGCGGCTCCCTCCGCTCGATCTCGTCGACGGTCCGCTGCCACTCCTCGAGGTCGAGCTCGGGCGGCGGCGTCGGGGCGATCACGAACCGGCCGGGCTCGATCCGCACCCCTGCGGCGTCGCCCGCGTAGAGCGTCCCGTCCTCGTGGACGTACGACACGTGGTGGCGTGCATGGCCCCTGGTCGGGAAGCACGCCAGGCCGACGACGCTGTCTCCTGTCGGCCGGACGTTCGCGGCCGGTACGGGGGCCATCTCCCCCCACAGCTCGTCGAAGGCGTCTCCGTAGAGCCGGCGCGCGCTTGCCTCGAGCCGTGCGGGGTCGACGAGGTGGGGGAGACCGACCTCGGAGACGTGCACGGTCAAGCTGGGGTGCTCGCGCACGAGGACGCCGGCGGCGCCCGCGTGGTCGAGGTGGATGTGGGAGAGCAGCAGGTGGCGGACGTCCCGCAGCTCGACGCCCCGCTCGCCGAGCCCCGCGCGCAGAGCGGGGACGCAGCTCGTCGGGCCGCAGTCGAAGAGCGCGAGCCCGTCGTCGGTCTCGAGGAGATAGCAGCCGATCCTGTGCGAGTCGCCGCAGTGGAGGAGGTCGAGCGGCTCACCGGTCATCCGGCAGACGCTATCTCGGGTTAGCCGTACCGCGGCGGCGAAGTCGCCGCTGTACGGTCGGAGACTCGGGCGATGAGTTCCGCGCGGCGTGGCGGTCATCGCTTCGACACACCCGACAAGGGAGGCAGACATGCCCGCACCAACGCTCGTCATCGGGGCTCCGTGCTGGATCGACCTCTACAGCTCGGACACCGACAAGGCGACAGAGTTCTACGGCCGTCTGCTCGGCTGGAAGGCCGAGCCGGCCGACGAGCGGTTCGGCGGCTACTTCACGTTCACGAAGGACGGGAAGCACGTCGCCGGCTGCATGGCGAACGACGGCTCCACCGGCTATCCGGATGCGTGGGGCATCCATCTCATGACCGACGACGTCCAGGCGACGGCGGACGCCGCACAGAGCCATGGCGGCGCCGTCGCGATGGGGCCGATGGTGGTCGCAGAGAACGGCAGCTCCGCGATGATCGAGGATCCAGGGGGCGCGGTCGTCGGCGCGTGGCAGCCGAACGAGGTCAAAGGGTTCGAGCTGACGGGCGAGGCCGGGGCGCCCGCCTGGTTCGAGCTGCACTCCGGCAAGTACGACGAGGCGGTGTCGTTCTACCGCGAGGTGTTCGGCTGGGACACGCACGTGATGAGCGACAGCGGGGAGTTCCGCTACACGACGCTCGGCGAGGGCGACGGAGCGCTCGCGGGGATCATGGACGACGCGGCGGAGCCGTCCGGCTGGAACGTGTACTTCGAGGTTGCGGACGTCGACGCGGCGCTCGAGCAGGTGCAGGAGCTCGGCGGCACGGTCGTCGAGCCTGCACAGGACACGCCGTACGGGCGCCTCGCGCGGGTCGCAGATCCGACCGGCACGCCGTTCCGGCTCGTCACCGGCCCCTGATCGCAGAACGGGTCTGCCGGCGCCGGGCCACCCGGCGCCGGCGCTCTTCGTCGCGGCCCGCGCCGGTGTCTCGCCGGCAGCGGGGCGTGTGGCGGCGGCGAAGAGGTGTCAGACACCGTTTTCCGTCAAGTGCCATCCGTGCCAATTCTGTTCCGGTCGATCCACAAGCCGCGACGCCAGCGCTCATGCGGATCACGCACCGGGCGACGTTCGGGGCCGTGGGGCGTCCGCCCGAGACCACGAAAACGCGCGTCCGACAGTGTGGAGCAACCGGCACGAACCCGGTGCGTTCTCCCCTTGACACCCGATGGTGTCTGACACCGCCCAGGCCGGACAGCCTGCCGGGCGGGCGACGCTCTACGCCCGGGTGGGCGTCGCGGCGAGGGCGCGCTCGAGGTCGGTCACGAGGTCCTCCGCAGACTCGATGCCGACCGAGAGGCGCACCAGGTTCTTCGGTGCGGCGAACGGGCCGGCGGCGGTCGAGGCGTGCGTCATCCGGGCCGGGTGCTCGATCAGGCTCTCGACGCCGCCGAGGCTCTCCGCGAGCGTCCAGACCGCCGTGTGCGACACGAGCTCGACGGCCTCGTCCTCGCTCTCGACGAGGAACGAGACCATCCCGCCGAAGTCACGCATCTGCCGCGCGGCGATCTCGTGCCCGGGGTGCTCGGGCAGCCCCGGCCACAGGACCTTCCTCACGCGGGGGTGGTTCGAGAGGAACTCGGCGACGGCCCGGGCGTTCGCGCAGTGCCGCTCCATCCGCACCGCGAGGGTCTTGAGGCCGCGCAGCACGAGCCACGCATCGAAGGGGCCGGCGACCGCGCCGAGCGACTTCTGCAGGAACCGGAGCCGCTCGGCGATGGTGGGGTCGGTCGTCCCGGCGAACCCCCCGACGACATCCGAGTGCCCGCCGAGGTACTTCGTCGTCGAGTGGACGACGATGGCGGCGCCGAGGTCGAGCGGGTTCTGGAGGAACGGCGTCGCGAACGTGTTGTCGACGACGAGAATCGCGCCCGCAGCCCGAGCCGCGCCCGCGACGGCCTCGATGTCGACGATGTTGAGGAGCGGGTTCGTCGGCGTCTCGATCCACACGAGCCGCGCATCCGTCACGTGCTCCCCCGGAGCCGACGAGAGCTCCTCAGGGGTGACGTACGTGAAGCGATAG
>DASSUT010000256.1:0-19736 GCA_035706725.1 Gaiella sp.
CCCGGCCCCCCCCGGGCGCCTCACGCGTTTCCAGGCGCTAACCAAGCCCGAGGTGCCGCGCGATCACCATCCGCTGCACCTCGTTCGTCCCCTCGCCGATCTCGAGGATCTTCTGGTCGCGGTAGAGCCGCGAGATCGGGAACTCGTCCATGAAGCCGTAGCCGCCGTGGATCTGGAGCGCCTGGCTCGCGACGCGGTGTGAGAGCTCGCCCGTGTAGAGCTTCGCCATCGCCGCTTCGAGCGCGAACGGCCGGTCCTGGTCCTTGAGCCAGGCGGCGCGGTAGACGAGCTGGCGCCCAGCTTCGATCTCGACAGCCATGTCCGCGAGCTGGAACGCGATCGCCTGGAAGCTGCCGATCGGCTTGCCGAACTGCGTTCGCTCGCGCGCATAGGCCGAAGCGAGGTCGTACGCGCCCTGAGCGAGGCCGACACCCATCGCCGCGACGGAGATGCGCCCGCCGTCGAGGATCTCGAGGAACTGGGTGAAGCCCTTGCCCCGCGGGCCGAGGAGGTTCCCCTCCGGCACGGCGCAGTCGGCGAAGGTCAGCGCGCGCGTGTCAGAGGCCTTCCAGCCGAGCTTGTGCAGCGGCTCCGAGATGTCGTAGCCGGCGGTCCCGTTCTCCACCACGAGGTTCGAGATCTCGTCCTCGCCCGTGCGGGCGGTGATCGTCACGCCCCAGGTCAGCTCCGTCCCGGCGTTGGTGATGAACATCTTCGAGCCGTTCACGCTCCATGAGCCGTCGCGGAGCTCAGCGGTCGTTCGGGTGGCGCCGGCATCGGAGCCGGCGTCGGGCTCGGTCAGGCCGAACGCGGCGAGGCGGCGACCCGAGGCGAGGTCCGGCAGCCAGCGCTCCTTCTGCTCGTCCGAGCCGAAGAGGTAGATCGGCATCGTCCCGAGCGACGTGTGCGCCGCGACCGTGATCGCGACGGACGAGTCGATCCGGGTCAGCTCCTCGATCGCGATCGCGTAGGAGAGCGTGTCGCCGCCGGCGCCGCCGTGCTCCTCAGGGATCGGGATCCCCATCACGCCGAGCTCGGCCATCTCGCGCACGAGCTCGACCGGGAAGCGCGACTCGCGGTCGAGCTCCTCCGCGACGGGCGCGACCCGCTCCCGGGCGAACGTGCGCACCGTGTCCCGGATCAGCTCCTGCTCGGGGGTGAGGTCGAGGTCCATGCCGGCCGGGATCGTAGACGCGCCCGCCGGCGCGGGGCAGGCAACGCTTGTGTTGACTCGACACAAGCGTGTGCGACACGCGTGGGCGCTCGCCCGCTCAGAGGGCGGTCGGGATGCTCTGGGCGTGGCGGAAGCGGTTCGACGGGTCGACGGCGTGCTTCGTCGCGACGAGCCGCTCGAGGTTCTCCGCGTAGTACGCCCGCTTCCAGCCGGCGAGCCCGAGGTCGGCGTAGTTCTGGAGCGCCTCGCCGGAGGTGAACGGCGCCAGGGCCAGCCGGGCGTGGCGGATCCAGGCGAGGTTCGCCGCCTCGACCGCGGGGCTCGGGCTCGTCCAGAGCCCGAGGAGCTCGAGCGAGAACCGCGCGTCTCGGTGGACGTAGGCCGTGGCGCTGCGGCCGATCCGCCCGACGGCGCCGCCGAAGGCGAACAGCACGATGCCGCCTCCGCGCAGACGCGGGTCGGCGTGCCGCTCCTCGACTGCGCCGACGAGCGCCTCCCTGCCGGCGGGCCCGAGCGGCGCGCGCGCGACGCGCGAGCTGCCTGCGATGCGCCGCCGCGCCGCCTGCCCGCCCGCGAAGTAGCTCGTCGCCTGCGCGTACGTCCGCTGCACGACGCTCGACGAGGCGGGGGCAGGGTCGCCGCCGGTGAGCCCCGCGAGCGCCGCCACCGCCGCCGGCTTCGGCCCGAGGAACATGCCGTTCACCGCGACCGTCGGCGTGCCATCGGTCGTGGAGGGGACGCGGAGGGCCAGCACCGACGTCAGCCCGTCCGGAGCGGTCGCCATGAACGCCTGCCAGGCGGCGACGGCGTCCGCGGCGGCAGCCCACGGCCACGTGAGCGCGAACGTCGTCACGGTCCCGACCTTCCGGGTCGTGAATGTCAGCCGCGTCACGATGCCGAAGCTGCCGGCCCCGCCGCCCCGCAGGGCCCAGAAGAGATCCGGCCGGGCGCTGGCCGAGACGTCGTGCGCCAGCCCGTCGGCCGTCACGATCCGCACCGCCCGCAGGCTGTCGCACGCGAGCCCGAAGGCACGCGCGACGAAGCCGTGTCCGCCGCCGAGCGTCAGCCCCGCAACGCCGACCGTCGGGCACGAGCCTGCGGGGATCGTGCGCCGTCCGGCGGCCCAGAGCTCGGCGTAGACCTGTCCGAGCGTCGCGCCCGCGCCGACCGTTGCCCGCCCGCCGGGCACGAGGCCCACCGACGAGAGCCTGCGGAGGTCGACGAGGAGGCCCGTCGTCGACGAGAGCCCTGCGTAGGAGTGCCCGCCCGAGCGGACGCCGAGACGCACGTCGTGCGCGTTCGCCCAGCGCACGATCGCGCGGACGTCCGCGGTGTCGAGCGGCTCCGCGACCGCGCGCGGGAGGACGTCGTCGAAGCGTGCGTTCCACGGCTTCCGCGCCGCGGCGTAGCCGGCCTGCCCGGGTCGGAAGAGCGGGCCGCGGATGGCGCGGTCGAGCTCGTTGAGCGCCTTCGCGGCGCGCGCGTCGGACGCGAGCCCGAGCGCGAGCGCCGCGCCGGCGCCCGCCAGACGCCCGCCGCGGACGACGAGCTCGCGCCGGCCGTACCGCTCCACGGCCGGAGCGTAGACCTCCGGCGCTCCTCGCTACCGCGCGTGGATGAACTCGTGGAGGAAGCGGATCTCGACGTCCTTTTCCTCCGCGTGGAGCTTTACGAGATCGCCGATCGAGACGATCCCCGCGAGCGCTGTGCCGTCGATCACGGGCAGGTAGCGGATCCGGCACTGCGTCATCAGCGTCATGCACTCCTGCACGGGCGTCTCCGGCGTCACGTAGATCACCGGGGACGACATCACCTCCTTGACGGGGACGAGCCGGTTCGGGTGGGGCTGCACCGTGATGCGCCGGAAGTAGTCGCGCTCCGTGAAGATCCCCGCCACCGCCCCGTCGCGGGTGACGACGAGCGCCCCGACGTCCTTCTCGAGCATCTTCTCGACCGCCGTGAGGACGGACTCCGACTCCTCGATCACGAAGACGTCGGCCCCCTTCTTCGCGAGGATCTCGGCGACGTTGGCCATCGTGGCACCTCCCGTGCGTTGGGCGACTGCTTAGGGGCCTGTCGGCGCGTGTCATCCATCGTGCCCACTCTCCGGACAGGCCCCTAGACGATTCCCTGGTCGAGCATCGCGTCGGCGACGCGGATGAAGCCGGCGATGTTCGAGCCGGCGACGTAGTTGCCGTCGAGCCCGTACTCCGCCGCCGTGTCCCGGCACTGCCGGTGGATGGAGCGCATGATCTCGCGGAGGCGGCTGTCGACTTCCTCGCGCGACCACTTGAGCCGCAGCGCGCCCTGCGAGAGCTCGAGACCCGACACGGCGACGCCGCCCGCGTTCGCGGCCTTGCCCGGCCCGTAGAGGACCCCTGCGGCGACGAGTCGCTCGACCGCGCCGGGTGTGGTCGGCATGTTCGCCCCCTCGCAGACGAGCACCGCGCCGTTCGCGATCAGCGCAGCGGCGTCGTCGTCGGCGAGCTCGTTCTCGGCCGCGCACGGGAAGGCGCAGTCGGCCGGAACCGACCACAGCGGGTTCGACGAGGCGGGCCCGTCGGTCGCGGTGTACGTCGCGTGCGGGAACTGCTCGACGTACTCGCGGATGCGTCCTCGCCGCCCGTTCTTGAGCTCCATCACGAAGGCGAGCTTCTCCCGGTCGATCCCGTCGGGGTCGTGGACGAAGCCGTCCGAGTCGGAGACCGTCACGGGCGTCGCGCCCATGTCGACGAGCTTCTCGATCGTGTACTGGGCGACGTTGCCGCTGCCGGAGACCAGGCACGTCTTGCCTTCGAGGGTGTCGCCGCGCGCGGCGAGCATCTCGTGCGCGAAGTACACGGCGCCGTAGCCGGTCGCCTCGGGGCGGATCAGCGAGCCTCCCCAGGCGAGCCCGCGGCCCGTCAGCGCGCCGCTGAACTCGTTCCGGATCCGCTTGTACTGGCCGAACAGGAAGCCGATCTCGCGACCACCGACGCCGATGTCGCCCGCTGGGACGTCCGTGAACGGGCCGATGTGCCGCTGGAGCTCGGTCATGTACGACTGGCAGAACCGCATCACCTCGCCGTCGCTCCGGGCGTGGAGGTCGACGTCCGAGCCGCCCTTGCCGCCGCCCATCGGCAGCATCGTCAGCGCGTTCTTGAACACCTGCTCGAAGGCGAGGAACTTGAGCAGGCCGATGTAGACGCTCGGGTGGAAGCGGAGCCCGCCCTTGTACGGCCCGAGGGCGCTCGACATCTCGACCCGGTAGCCGCGGTTGACCTGCGTCCGGCCCTCGTCGTCGACCCAGACGACGCGAAACGAGACCACCCGCTCCGGCTCCACCATCCGCTCGAGGACGCGCTCCTCGCGGTAGTGCGGGTGACGCTCGAGGACCGGCACCAGCGAATGCGCGACCTCTCCTACGGCCTGGTGGAACTCGGGCTGTCCGGGGTCGCGAGCGTGGACGGTCGCCAGCACCGACTCGACGTAGTCCTGCCCCACGCGCCGCCGGCCTTGGCGACGGGCGACCGGTGGGGGAGTGCTCACCGTCTCTCCTCTAGCGCCGGGCTGCCGCCCGTGCTCGGCCCGAGGACGGCTGGAGCAACGACACGAGCCGCTCGAGCCCCGTCTCGATCGTCTCCGGCGCAGCGGCGAGCGAGACCCGCACCATCCCCTCGCCGCCCGCTCCGAACGCGCTCCCCGGGACGACCGCCACGTGCGTGTCGCGGAGCAGGCGGTGCGCGAAGCGCTCGGACGACTCGCCGGCGTCCGCGACGTCGGCCATCACGTAGAACGCGCCGCTCGGCCTCGCGTACCCGACGCCACCAGCTTCCAGGCGCGCGAGCGCGAGGTCTCGCCGGCGGCGGTACTCGCCGCGCATCTCCGCGACCACGTCCTGTGGTCCGAGGAGCGCCGCCTCCGCGGCCTTCTGCGAGATCGTCGACGCGCTCGAGACCACGGGCTCCTGTGCCTTCACGAGCGCACGGACGACCTCGGGGCTCGCGATCGCGTAGCCGACGCGCCAGCCCGTCATCGCGTAGGTCTTCGAGAAGCTGAAGATGCTGACGACGCGGTCGAGCCCCGCGAGCGACGCCGGGCTCACGTGCTCGCGCTCGAAGGTGAGCTCCTCGTAGCACTCGTCGGAGACGAGCCAGAGGCCGTGGCGCTCGGCGAGCTCGAGGAGGCCCGCGAGCGTCTCCCGCGACTCGACGCCCCCCGTCGGGTTGCTCGGCGAGTTGACGACGACCGCGCGGGTGCGCGGCCCGATGCGCGCCTCGAGGGCCGCGAGGTCGACGGTGAACCCGTCGTCTCCGCGGGCGAGGCGGTACGGCACCGGGGTCGCCCCCGCGGCGATCGCCATCGGGACGAGGGTGGTCCAGCCTGGGTCCGGCAGGAGCAGCTCGTCACCCGCGTCGAGCAGCGCGAGAAAGGTCGAGTAGAGCCCGCCGCAGGCGCCGGTCGTCACCGCCACGCACTCGGGCGTGCATGGCACGCCGTTCCGCTCCGTGACCTTGCGCGCGACCAGCGTGCGGAGGCTTTCGAGGCCGACACCCGGGGAGTAGTGCGTGAAGCCGTCGCGAGCCGCCTGCGCCGCCGCGTCGACGATGTGCGTCGGCGTGGCGAAGTCCGGGTCGCCGATGTCGAGCCGAACGGCGTCGGGAAGGCGGAGGGCCTGTTCCATCACGGCGCGAATGCCCGAGCGGGGCAGTCGCTCGATCCGGTCGCTGATTCGCGGAGCGCTCATCGCAGAGCCACCTTGACACTGACTTCGTCGAACGGCAAGGTATCTTGACTATAAGATATCTCGTCGCCGGGCGGGCACAGCGGTGCTCGTCGCAGGCAGACGGCCCTCGACCCAGACAGGGGTATGACGATGGAACGAGTGGGCTTCGCAACCGGGTACGACCCGACGCTGAGCAACAGGGACATGGCGGACTGGATGGCCGAGGCCGAGAGCCGCGGCTTCGAGATCGGATTCTTCTCCGAGACCATCGAGCTCAACCGCGACTCCCCGAGCGCGCTCGCGACGTTCGCGATGGCGACGAGCAAGCTCACGCTCGGCACGACGCAGATCGTGCGCCTCCGTAGCCCGCTCGTGATGGCGCAGACGCTGGCCGCGCTCGACGAGATGTCGGGCGGCCGCATCATGCTCGCGCCGGGCGCGTGCACGAAGACGCATTCGCTGCGGCACGGACTCGAGCACATCAACGCGTCGGTCGCCTTGCGCGAGTATGTCGAGGCGATCCGGCTGATCCTCTCGGGCGAGCGCGTGTCGTACCACGGCGAGGCCGTGAACTTCGACGACGTGCAACTCGGCTTCGAGCCGCTCCGCAAGCACATTCCGATGTACCTGCCGGCGACGAGCCGCCCGGGGCTCCGGCTCGCGGGGAAGATCGCGGACGGCGTGCTCCTGAACGCGATCTGCTCGCCGGAGTACAGCGCGAACGCGCTCGCGATCGTCCGCGAGTCGGCCGAGGAGGCCGGTCGCGACTGGTCCGAGTTCAAGGTCGCCCAGCTGATCAACTGCTCCGTCGAGGACGACCACGACACCGCGATCCAGGCGATCAAGTGGGAGGTCGCGAGCAAGCTCGACCCGATCCAGCTGCCGTTCATCGCCGAGCCGAAGATGAAGGTCGGGGAGCCGTACATCAGGCGCGAGGACATCCCGGTCTTCGAGGAGGCATGGAACCGCGGGGGCAAGGCGGCGCTGATCGAGGCCGTGCCGGACTCGTACGTCGAGGGCATGACCGCGAGCGGCACGCCCGACGAGGTGCTCGCGCGCGTCCAGAAGTTCCGGGACGTCGGCGTCCAGCTGCCGATCCTCCGTCCGGCAGCCGCGCACCAGACGACCCGCCTGCTCGACCTGTTCGCGCCGGCGAAGGCGTCCGTCGAGACGCCGGCCTGAGCCGGAGAAATAGGTGCTCCGGGCCGGCGTCGACATCGGCGGGACGTTCACGGACCTCTGCCTCGTCGACGGCGAGCACGTCGTCGCGGTCGGCAAGACGCTCACGACCCCCCAGGATCCGTCCGCGGGGGTCGAGAGCGTCCTCGCCGACACGCTCGAGCACGTCGGCCGCTCGTTCTCCGATCTGCAGCTCGTCGTCCACGGGACCACGCTCGTGACGAACGCGATCATCGAGCGGAAGGGCTCGCCGACCGCGCTCTTGACGACGCAGGGCTTCCGCGACGCCGTCGAGATCGGACGCGAGCGCCGGTACGAGCTGTACGACCTGATGGTCGAGCTGCCGCGGCCGCTCGTCCCACGCCACCTCCGGTTCGACGTCCCGGAGCGGACGCTCGCCGACGGGTCGGTCGCCGTGGCGCTCGACGAGCCGTACGTCGAGCGGCTCGGCCGGGAGCTCGACGAGGCAGGCGTGGAGGCGGTCGCGGTCTCGTTCCTGCACAGCTTCACGAACCCCGACCACGAGCGCCGCGCCCGAGAGGCGCTTCGGCGAGCGGCGCCCAGGCTGCGGGTCTCGCTCTCGTCCGAGGTGGCCGCGGAGATCCGCGAGTTCGAGCGGACGACGACCACCGTCGCGAACGTCTACGTCCAGGACCTGATGGACAGGTACCTGACCGAGCTCCGCGCGCGGCTCGAGCGCCGCGGCTTCGGCGGCCGGCTGTACGTGATGCTCTCGAGCGGTGGCATCGCGACGGTGGAGACCGCCTCGCGCTACCCGATCCGCCTCCTCGAGTCGGGCCCGGCGGCGGGGGCGCTCGCCGCCGCCAACTACGGCCGCGTCGGCGGTCATCCCGACCTCGTCTCCTTCGACATGGGGGGGACGACGGCAAAGCTCTGCGTGGTCGAGGACGGCCGCCCGCTCGTCGCCGACGAGTTCGAGGTCGACCGCATGTACCGGCTCAAGCGCGGCTCGGGCACCCCGGTGCGCGTGCCGGTGATCGACATGATCGAGATCGGCGTCGGCGGCGGCTCGATCGCGGCGGTCGACGCCCTGGGCCTGCTCAAGGTCGGGCCGCACTCCGCGGGCGCCGACCCCGGGCCTGCGTGCTACGGCCTCGGCGGGACGCAGCCCACCGTGACCGACGCGGACCTCGTGCTCGGGTACCTCGATCCCGGCTACTTCCTCGGCGGGAAGATGGCACTCGACCTCGACGCGGCGCGCGAGGCGATCGAGCGGGAGGTTGCGGGACCGCTCGGGCTCTCGGTCGACCAGGCGGCCTGGGGGATCCACACGATCGTGAACGAGAACATGGCGAACGCGGCCCGCGTCCACGCGGTCGAGCGGGGCAAGGACCCGACGACGCTCCCGCTCTTCGCGTTCGGCGGCGCGGGGCCGGTCCACGCGGCAGGCGTCGCCGCCGCGCTCGGGTCGCCGGCGCTCGTCGCGCCGCTCGGCGCGGGCGTCATGAGCGCGCTCGGGTTCCTCACGGCTCCGCTCTCGTTCGACTTCGTCCGCACCTGGCGCTGCACGCTCGACGGCGCCGACCTCGAGCGGGTCAACGGCCTGCTGGCGGAGATGGAGGAGGACGGCGCGACGCTGCTCGCCCAGTCGGGGGTTGCGGCGAGCGACGTCATGCACGAGCGGTACGCCGAGATGCGCTACGTCGGGCAGGGGCACGAGGTTCGTGTCCTCCTGCCGCCGGACGAGCTACGCGAGACGGAAGCCCTCGTGGAGCGCTTCGAGCGCGAGTACGCGCAGCTCTACGGCCGGCGCGGCCCGGACGTGCCCGTCGAGGCGATCAACTGGCGCGTGGTCTCCTCGGGCCCGCGCCCGGAGCTCGAGCTCGCCGCGGCCGCGCTGGAGGAGTCGTCGCGCCCGGCGCACGGCTCGCGGCCGGCCTACTTCCCGGCGCTCGGCGGCTACGTCGAGACTCCGGTGCTCGACCGCTATGCGCTCCGCCCGGGCGAGAGCTTCCCCGGGCCCGCGATCGTCGAGGAGCGAGAGTCCACGCTCGTCGTCGGGCCGCACCAGCGGATCGAGGTGACGCCCGAGCTCTCCCTCGTCGTCACGCCCGAGGCGGCCTGATGGACCCGATCCTCGTCGAGGTGCTCGCAAACCGGCTCATCTCGATCGTCAACGAGCAGCAGGCGGCGCTGATCCGCACGGCGTTCTCGACGGTGGTACGCGAATCCGAGGATCTCGCCTGCGGCGTGTTCGACTCCCGCGGACACATGGTCGCGCAGTCCCTCACGGGCACGCCGGGTCACATCAACGCGATGGCGACGGGCGTCCGGCACTTCCTCACCGCGTTCCCGCCGGAGACGCTCCGGCCGGGCGACGTGCTGCTGACGAACGACCCGTGGCAGACGAGCGGTCAGATCAACGACATCACGATCGTCACCCCCGTGTTCAGGGGCGACCGGGCGATCGCGTTCTTCGCGAACACGTGCCACGCAGCCGACATCGGCGGCAAGATCCTCTCCGCGGAGTCGCGCGAGGTCTACGAGGAGGGCCTGCGCATCCCGATCATGAAGCTCTTCGAGGAGGGCGTTCCGAACGAGGCGCTGCTCACGATCGTCCGGGCGAACGTGCGGACGCCCGACGAGACCGTGGGCGACCTCTACGCGCAGTCGGCGTGCAACGACGTCGGCGCCCGGAGCCTCGCGACGCTCCTGGACGAGTTCGACCTCGAGTCGATCGACGCGCTCGCGGACGAGATCATCAGCCGCTCCGAGCACGCCATGCGCGACGCGATCCGGCAGCTGCCCGACGGCGTCTACCGGCACGAGAGCTGGAGCGACGGGTTCGACGAGCCCGTCCGTCTCGAGGTCGCCGTCACGGTCGCAGGCGACGAGCTCGAGATCGACTTCGCCGGTTCCTCGCCGCAGAGCCGCTACGGGATCAACCTCGTGCTCAACTACACGCACGCGTACGCGAGCTTCGCCGCGAAAGCGGCCCTCGCGCCGGACGTCCCGCACAACGAGGGCTCGTTCCGGCCCGTTCGCGTGCTGGCTTCGCCCGGCTCGATCCTCAACTGCCTCGAGCCGGCGCCGGTCGGCACCCGACACCTGATCGGGCATCTCCTCCCGGGTGTGATCTTCGGCGCGCTCGCGCCGGCCCTGCCCGACAGGTTGATCGCGACCGGCGCCGACGCGACGTGGCTCACGATCTGGCGCGGGACCGACCGGGACGGCCGCGCGTTCTCGTTGACCGTCTTCCAGTCCGGCGGCACGGGCGCGAGGGCGACGAAGGACGGGCTCTCGACGACGGGCTTCCCGAGTGGGGTCGCCGGCGTGCCCGCCGAGGTGATCGAGACGCTGACGCCGCTCGTCCAGCACCGGCGCGAGCTGCGCACCGACTCGGGCGGCGCGGGGCACTGGCGCGGAGGACTCGGCCAGCTGACCGAGATGTCGAGTCGCGGCGCGGGCCCGTGGAGCGTGTCGACGCTCATCGACCGGACGCACCATCCGGCGCCGGGCCTCGAGGGGGCGGGGCCGGGAGCGCCCGGCGGGCTGGCCCTCGCCTCGGGCGACCCCGCGCAGCCGAAGACCGTGTTGCAGATCGCGCAGGACGACAGGGTCCTGCTGAGCCCTCCGGGGGGCGGCGGCTACGGCGATCCGCACGAACGCGACCCGGAGCGCGTGCTCGCCGACGTCGTCGACGGCTACGTGTCGATCGACAGCGCACGGGCCGACTACGGCGTCGCGGTGGAGTACGTCGGGCCGCCGGACCGGCTCGTGCGGACGCCCGACCTCTACCGCATCGACGAGGAGGAGACCGCCACGCTGCGCGACCGGCAGCGAGAGGGCGTCGTCGTCCACGAGACGGCCTGACGCGTCGGCCCGGTTGCTCGCGTCGCCGCGCGGAGCCTGATGTACTTCGGAGCGTGGTGAGCGTCGGCAGGCCGCGGAGGAGCTTCGGGGGCGCACGGCGCGCGATCGTCGTCGGCGGCGGTGCCATCGGGCTGGCCACGGCGGACGAGCTCGCGCGTCGCGGGTGGACAGTGACGGTCGTGGACGCGGGCGAGAACCGCCGCGGGGCGACCGGGACCTCGTTCGCGCGGGTGAACGCAGCCGAGAAGACGCGTCGCGACTACTTCGAGCTGAACGCGGCCGGCATGGCTGCATTCCGTGGGCTCGCCGCCGCGGAGGGGCCACCGCCGTGGCTCCACCTGACGGGGCACCTCGAGTGGGAGACGACGCCCGAGCGGCGCCGGCGTCTCCGCGAGCGGACGGAGCTCGTCCAGAGCTGGGGATACGCGGGGGCGGTCCTCTCCGGCAAGGACGTCAAGGCGCGTCTCGAGCCCGACCTTCTCGTCCCGGACGACGCGGAGGTCACCTACTTCCCCGACGAGGGCTACGTTGAGACGGAGGCGATGGTCGCCGACTTCCTCGCGACCGCGCAGGCGCGCGGCGTGGAGCTGCGGAGCAACAGCCGGGTGACGGGCATCGCCACGTCCGGAGACCGGGCCTCCGGCGTCGAGCTCGAGTCCGGCGACGTCCTGCGCGCCGACGTCGTCGTCTGCGCCGCAGGCCGGTGGACCGGCGAGCTCGCGGCGCAGGTCGGTGCCACCGTTCCGCTCCTCGGCACGAGCGACGCCCGCGTGGCGGGGTTTCTGGCCAGGACGAGCGCGGTGCGGACGTCGCTCTCGCGCTCGGTCTTCGGTCCGTCGCTGAACGTGAGGCCGTCGCGGGACGGCCGGCTCGTCCTGCAGTCGTTCGACCTCGACGGAGACGCGTCCGGCGAGCCGACGGAACGCACCCTCGTCCGTGTCGGGCACCAGCTCGAGCGCCGTCTCCAGAAGACCTTGCGGATCGCGTCCGCCCCGGTCTCCGTCGACGAGCTTCGCGTCGGCCTGCGCGCGCTGCCCCTCGACGGGTTCCCTGTCGTCGGCTGGGCGGGGGACGTCGAGGGCTTCTACGTCGTCGTCAGCCACAGCGGCGTCACGCTCTGCCTCGTCCTCGCCAGGCTCGTCGCCGCGGAGATTACCGAGGGGCGGGCGGAGCCCGTTCTCACGCCGTTCCGGCCGACCCGTTTCGCGTCGGCGGGCGCGCCCTCGAACGGAGACGGGACGGCCGACGGCGCGCCGACAATGCCCCCTGTGCCCGGAGACCACGTCGATCACCTGATCGAGCAATGGGGGCGTGTGCTGCCGGAGCTCGACGTCTCGCCGATGGAGATCATCGCCAGGATCTCGCGGCTGAGCCGGATCCTCGAGCGCGAGGCGGACGCGCTCTACAGCGACTTCGGGCTGAACCGTGCGCTGTTCGGCGTGCTCGCGGCCCTGCGGCGAGCGGGACCTCCGTACCAGCTCTCGCCGACCGACCTCTACAACTCGCTCCTGATCACGTCGGGCGCGGTGACGAACCGGCTCGAGCGGCTCGCCGCGGCCGGCCTCGTCACGCGTGTCCCCGACCTCGACGACGGGCGCAGTCTCCTCGTCGCGTTGACGCCGAAGGGCAGGCGGCTGATCGACCGGGTGGCCGCGCTCCACTACGAGCGCGAGCGCGAGTTCCTCGCGGCGTTCTCGCCGCGGGAGCGCGAGACGCTGGCCCACGCGCTCCGACGTTTCCTGCTCGCGCTGGAAGACGGGCCGCCGCCGCCCGAGGCCGCCCGGCGCAGCCGTGTCACGGTGCAGGGGAGCCGCCGTCGTCGCGCGGATTCCGCCGGCTGACGACCGGGCGGCTCGTCTACGCAGCGACCGCGCCCAGGCGGTAGCCGTAACGCCGGTCGAGCTCCAGCGCTCGTGCGATCGCCAGGCCACTCGCGAGCGCGGCGGGGTCGAGCGGGGTCAGCGGCCGGCGTAGCGGCCCTGCCGGCAGGCCGACCGCCTGCATCAGCGTCTTCACCGGCACCGGGTTGACCGCCGAGTAGGCGAACTGCAGCATCGGCAGGCAGCGGAGGTATTCCGCACGGAACCGAAGCGCCTGCTCCCCGTCATCGCCCCAGGGTGTGGAGATCACGGCCATCTCCGCCGGGATGACGTTGCCGGTCATGTTCGCGGTGCCGTGGCCCCCGAGGCTCATCGTGGGGACGACGAGCCCGAGATTCGGCGAGCAGCAGCACATGATCGAGATGTCCGGGGAGGCGGCACAGATCGAGCCGACCTGGCCGACACGAGCGGTGCTCTCCTTCAGCACCGTGATGCGGGGGTGCTCGGAAAGCCGCAGCACGTCCTCGACACCGAGATCGGTCTTGACCCGCGGCGGGTTGTTGTAGACCCCGATCGGGATGGGCGACGCGTCGGCCACGTCGAGGAAGAAGCGGACGATGTCGGCGTTCGGCGCACAGAGATACGCCGGCGCGGTGATCACCGCCCCGTCGGCACCCTCCGCGGCCGCCTGCTCGACGTAGGCGATGGTGGCCTCGGTCGTCGGCCCGGTGCAGCCGTACCACTGCGGCATCCCGGCCTGCCGGTGCTTCATCGTCTCGCGCACGACGGCATGACGCTCCTCGGGGGCGAGCATCGACACCTCGCCCGTGGAGCCCATGATCAGCACGGAGCTGGTCCCGGCCTCACGCTGGAAGTCGAGGAGCGTCTCGAAGCCCCCGTAGTCGATCGAGTAGTCGGCGTTCATCGGCGTGACGAGGGCGACGAAGCTCCCGGTCGGCTTGTGGGCCATGGATTCCTCCTGTCCTCGGCTCCTCGAGGGCTAGAGCGCGCTCCAGCCGCCGTCGACGCGCAGATTCTGACCGGTGACGTACCCGGCGGCCGGCGAGGCCAGAAAGCGAACGGCGCCCACCACGTCGGCCGGCTGGGCCACACGGCCGAGCGGGGTCTTGCCGGTCACGTAGTCGCTCAGCTCGGGCTGGTCCAGCAACGTCGCGTTCAGGTCCGTGCGGACGTAGCCCGGCGCCACGGCGTTGACGCGCACCGTCGGCGCCCAGTGCACCGCGAGCGCGCGCGTGACCTGGATCAGCGCGGCCTTGCTCGCCTGGTAGCTGACGGGCGCGCGTGTGACCCGCTCTCCGGCGATCGACGTCACGGTCACGACCGAGCCGCCCTCTGCGGCGAGCATGCGCCGTCCGACCTCCTGCGTGACGAAGTACGTGCCGCGCACGTTCACGTCGAACGTCCAGTCCCACTCGTCGGGCGTGACGTCGAGCGGGTCGCTGCGGACGATCACGCCCGCGACGTTGACGAGGACGTCGAGGCCGCCCTTCCACTCCCACGCCCGAGCGACCGCGGGCTGGATCGCCGCGGGGTCGGAGATGTCGAGCTCGACCGCGAGGAAGGACCGGCCGAGCGACTCGATCTCGGCTCCGACGCGCTCGAGGGCGTCACCCGAGCGCGCCGCTCCGACCACGTCGCAGCCGGCCGCCGCGAGCTCGAGCGCGATCGTGCGACCGATCCCGCGGCTCGCGCCCGTCACGAGCGCGCGCATCCCGGTCAGCTCGGCCGTCATCACCGCCGGACGATAACTATCTTGACGTTAAGATGCCACGCGTGACCGAAGCCGGGTGGGTCGGGACGTCGCTGCGCCGACGGGAGGACGACCGGCTCCTCCGCGGCGAGGGCCAGTTCGTGGCCGACCTCACGCTGCCGGACCAGCTGCACGTCGCGTTCGTCCGGAGCCCGTTCGCGCACGCTCGCATCGACGGCATCGACGCCCGGGCGGCCATGGAGCACCCGGGAGTCGTGGCGGTCTTCACCCACGACGACGTGCCCGTGGGGCCGCTCCCGCCGTTCCTCTGGGACACCCCGCCGGAGAAGCTCGTCCGCGAGCTGCGGCCCGACCTGCGCCCGTGTCATCCGCCGCTCCTCGCCTCGAAGGCGCTCTACGCCGGCCAGGCGTTGGCGGCCGTCGTCGCCGAGAGCCGGTACGTCGCCGAGGACGCGGTCGAGCTCGTCGAGGTCGACTATGCGCCGCTCGACGTCGTGCCCGACGTCGACCGGGCGCTCGCCGCCGGCGCGCCGGTCGTCCACGAAGGCTGGGACGACAACGTGGCCGTCCGCTTCGTCGTCGGCAGGGGAGACGTCGAGGCGGGGCTCGCGCGCGCCGCCGTGGTCGTCCGCGAGCGCTTCTCGATCCAGCGCCAGGCCGGGCTCCCCATGGAGACCCGCGGCGCGCTCGGGACGTACGACGTCGAGCGCGGCGCGCTGACGCTCTGGTCGGCGACGCAGAACGCGCATCCGCTCCGGCGCGCGGTCTCGCGCGTCACCGGGCTCGACCCCGAGCGGGTCCGCGTGATCGCGCCGGACGTGGGGGGCGGCTTCGGGATCAAGGGCGTGCTCTATCCCGAGGACTTGCTCGTGGCGCTGATCGCGATCCAGCTCGAGCGCCCGGTCAAGTGGATCGAAGATCGGCTCGAGCACATGGTCAGCGCCGTGCACGCGCGTGAGCAGGTGCACGACATCGAGCTCGGGCTCGACGAGGACGGCGCGATCCTCGCCCTGCGCGACGACATCCTCGTCGACACGGGCGCCTACAACCCGCTCGGCCTCGTGATCCCCTACAACACGATCGCCCACCTCATGGGCCCGTATCGCGTGGAGGCCTTCCAAGCGACCGCCCGCGGCGTGATCACGACGAAGGTCCCCACCGCGCCGTACCGCGGCGCCGGCCGGCCGGAGGCGGTCTTCGCGGTCGAGCGCGCGCTCGACCTCGCGGCCCGGAGGCTCGGGATCGACCCGGTGGAGCTGCGGCTCCGCAACCTCGTCCGGCCCGAGGAGATGCCGCTCGACACGGGCATCCTCTACCGAGACGGTGAGCCGCTGGTGCTCGACGCGGGCGACCTGCCGACGGCGCTGCGCCGGGTCACGGAGCTCGTCGGCAGGGACGCGCCGGGCGACGACCGGCTCGACGGGCGCCTGCTCGGCCGCGGGGTGGGGATGTACGTCGAGGGCACCGGCATCGGCCCGTACGAGGGGGCGCTCGTCCGGGTCGAGGAGGACGGCCGGGTCTCGGTCAGGACGGGGGCGTGCTCGCAGGGTCAGGGGCACCAGACCGTGTTCGCGCAGGTCTGCGCCGACCACCTGGACGTCGACCCCGACGCCGTCGACGTCGTCGGCGGCGACACGGAGGGCCTCGAGAAGGGCTGGGGCACCGTCGCGAGCCGCTGTGCCGTGGTCGCCGGGAACGCGGTGGCCACCGCCGCCGCCGAGGTGCGGGGAAAGCTCCTCGAGCTCGCGGGCGCGCAGCTCGAGATCGCGCCCGCCGACCTCACCGTCGCTCACGGGCAGGTGGTCCCGGCCGGGTCGGCCGACCGGGCGCTCGACTTCGCCGCGCTCGCCGCGCTCGCCCGCGAGCGCGGCACGCAGCTCGCCGCGACGACCTACTACGAGCCGCCGACCGTCACGTGGTCGAGCGGCGCTCATTGCGCGGTCGTCGCCGTCGACCCGGAGACCGGCGAGGTGGAGCTCCTCCGCTATGCGGTCGTCCACGACTGCGGCCGCGAGATCAATCCGATGATCGTCGCGGGCCAGGTACACGGCGGTGTCGCGCAGGGGATCGGAGGCGCGCTCTACGAGGAGGTCGTGTACGACGACGAGGGCCAGCTCCTGAACGGCACGCTCGCCGACTACCTCGTGCCGAGCGCCGGTGAGATTCCCCGGCTCGCGGTCGAGGCGCTCGAGTCGCCGTCCCCGCTGAACCCCCTCGGCTTCCGCGGTGTGGGCGAGGGCGGGGCGATCGGGCCCCCTGCCGCGATCGCCAACGCCGTCGAGGACGCGCTTCGCTCCACGGGCTGCGTGGTTCGCCGGACGCCGCTGACGCCTGCCTACGTCCGGTCGCTGCTCACGGCGGGCGGGTACGACTTGCGGCCCGGCGCCGAAGCTGAGATAGTACGACGTTAAGATAGTTTGCAACCCACTCCGAAAGGTGCCTTATGGCCGTGAGTGTCGAGAAGACGACGGCAACGGCGCAGGATCTCCAGTCCTTCATCCGTTTCCTCGAGGAGAACTACCCCGAGGAGGTGCTGCGCGTCTCGCGTGAGGTCGACCCCGTGTTCGAGGCGTGCGCGATCCTCTGGAAGCTGGAGAACGAACGCCGGTTCCCGGCCGTGATCTTCGACAACATCAAGGGCTCGGACATCCCGTGCGTGACGAACATTCACGCGAGCTTCCCGCGCCTCGCGCTCGCGATCGGCCTCGGCATCGACGCGACGCCGCGCGATTTCGTGCTCGAGTACATGCGCCGGGAGGAGAACCCGATCCCGCCGGTGCTCGTGTCGAACGACGAGGCTCCGTGCAAGGAGGTCATCCTCACGGGTGACGAGGTCGACCTGACGAAGCTCCCGTCGCTCAAGTACCACGAGCTCGACTCGGGCCAGATGGACCCCGGGTTCGAGGACTGGCAGGGGCGGTACTGGACGCTCGGCTACGACACGATGAAGGACCCGGACACGGGCGTGCCCAACGTCGGGATCTACCGCCTACAGGTCAAGTCGAAGAACAAGGTGGGCATCCAGATCTCCGAGACGGCCCACGGGCACTACATCATGCAGAAGAACATCAAGCACGGCCGCCCCACCGAGATGGCGGTGTTCAACGGCGTGCACCCGGCGGTCGAGCTCGGCTGCCTGAGCTTCACCGGGATCGACGTCGACGAGTTCGCCATCGCAGGGGCGCTTATCGGCGAGCCGCTGCAGATGGTCAAGTGCGAGACGATCGACGTCGAGGTGCCCGCGTGGGCGGAGGTCGTGCTCGAGTGCGAGATCCACCCGACCGAGCGCGAGCCCGAGGCGCCGTTCGGCGAGTACCCGGGCACGTACGGGCCGGAGCGCAACAACCCCGTCGTGTACGTCAAGGCGATCACGATGCGCAAGAACGCGCACTACCACAGCTCGTTCGTCGGCCATCGCGACAACCTGCTGCTCTCGGGTGTCACGCGCAACAGCCAGATCTACAAGACGTGCCGCATCGCGAGCGGCGCGGTGAAGTCGGTCTACGTGCCGCCGTCGGGACGCTCGCGCTACATCTGCTACGTGCAGATGGAGAAGCTCATCGAGGGCGACCCGAAGAACGCGGCGATGGCGGCCTTCACCGCCGACCCGTTCCTCAAGTACGTCGTGGTCGTGGACGACGACGTCGACATCACGAACGACTCGGAGGTCCTCCACGCGATCGCGACGCGCGTGCGTTGGGACTACGACGCGTTCCAGGTCACGTACTCCAGGGGCTCGCCGCTCGATCCGGCGTCGTACGACCCGGCCGGCGGCTCGCACCTCGTCACCAAGGTCGGGATCGACGCGACGCGCAAGGCGAACTACCCGCTCGAGATCTCGACCCCGGGTGTGAACGACGTCGATCTGACCGAGGTCTTCGGCGACGCCTGGAAGAGCGTCCGCCAGGACTAGTTCAGCCGCGGAAAATGCGACGCGCTGACGCGACGCATTTTCCGCGGGAGCCTTGTCTGAGGAGATGATCGCCAGAACATGAAGCCGCCACCCTTCGACTACCTCGCGCCCGCGAGCCTGGACGAAGCGGTGGCGGCGCTCGCCGAGCACGGCGACGAGGCGAAGGTCCTGGCCGGCGGTCAGAGCCTCGTCCCGCTGCTCGCGTTCCGCCTCGCACGGCCGAGCGTGCTGGTCGACATCAACCGCGTTCCTGGGCTGGACGGCATCGCGCTCGAGAACGGGACGCTGTCCGTCGGCGCGCTCGCCCGCGAGCGTGACGTCGAGCTGACGCCCGGCCTGAGCGAACGCTGCCCGATGATCACCGACGCGATCGAGCAGATCGGCCACGTCGCGATCCGGAACCGGGGCACCGTGGGCGGGAGTCTCGTGCACGCCGACCCGGCCGCCGAGTGGACCGCGCTCGCGCTCGCGCTCGACGGCGAGGTCGACCTGATCGGGCCGGCCGGCGTCCGCACGGTGCCGGCGTCGGAGTTCCTCGTCTCGTACTTCACCACGACCCTCGCGCCGGACGAGATCCTCACCCGCGTCCGCCTGCAGGTTCCGGGCGGCCGCTCCGGCTCGTGCTTCGTCGAGCTCTCCCGCAGGCACGGCGACTTCGCGATCGTCGGCGTGGGCGCGCTCCTCAGGCTCGGTGAGGACGGCGCGTTGGAGGACGCCAGGCTCGGGCTCATCGGGGTCGGCCAGACCGCGGTGCGGCCGACGCAGGCCGAGGAGGTACTCCGGGGCGGACGCCCGACGGCGGCCCTCTTCGCGGAGGCTGCGAAGGCGGCGGCGGACGCGCTCGAGCCGAACGGCGACATCCACGCGTCGGCGGAGTATCGGCGTCATGTCGCCGACGTGCTCGTCCGGCGCGCGCTCGACACCGCTCTGGAGCGGGCGCTCGGAGGTGCCGATGGCCGCACGTGACGTCGTCCTCCGCGTGAACGGCGACGAGCTGCGCGGCCGCGCGGAGCCGCGCATGACGCTCGCCGACTTCCTCCGCGACGAGCTCGGGCTGACGGGAACGCACCTCGGCTGCGAGCACGGGGTCTGCGGCGCGTGCACGATCCTGCTCGACGGCCGCACCGTGCGCTCGTGCCTCATGCTCGCCGTGCAGGCGGAGGGGGCCGACCTGACGACCGTGGAGGGGCTCGCGCCGCCGGACGGCCCGCTGCACCCGATCCAGGAGGCGTTCTCCGAGAAGCACGGCCTCCAGTGCGGCTTCTGTACGCCCGGCTTCCTGATGACCGTCGACGAGCTGCTCCGCGACGACCCCGACCCGAGCGAGGAGACGATCCGGAGCCGCCTCTCGGGCAACATCTGCCGCTGCACCGGCTACC
>DASSUT010000257.1:0-8313 GCA_035706725.1 Gaiella sp.
TTCGGCCTGTACCCGCGCAAGGGCACGATCGCGCCGGGCTCCGACGCCGATCTCGTGATCTTCGACCCGCAGAAGCACAAGACGATCACCGTGGCCGACCAGCACTCGAAGGCGGACTACAACCTCTACGAGGGCACCGAGGTGACGGGCGACGTCGAGACCGTCCTGGTCCGGGGCACGGTCGTGGTGGACGACGGCGAGCTCAAGGTGGAGCCTGGCTTCGGCGAGTTCGTCGCACGGGCGAAGTTCGGCGACGAGCTCCTCCCCGCGCGGGCCCGAGCCTAGGGCCCGGCCGGGTGTCCGACGTCAGTCGGACACCTGCGGCACGAGCACGAGCTTCGTGCCGGCGCCCGCGGCCTGGCGCTGCCACGCGGGCCCGGCATCGTCCAGCGGCACGCGCTCGACGTCGAACACGATGTCGCCCGCCGTCACGTGCTCGACGAGGCGGTGGTACTGCTCGGTGAGCTCGTCCTCGGGCACTCCGTAGTTCGTGTGGCCGAGGATCGAGAGGCTCTTGAAGCGGACCGAGGCGGACGCGAGCTCCGCGGTCGCGCCGGCTGACTGACCGAGGTTGACGATCGTCGCCCGCGGGACCGCCGCCTGGACCGCCGCGACGAGCGGAGGGCCCCAGAGCGGGTCGAAGACGTAGTCCGGGCCGTCGCCTCGGGACGCTTCCTTGAAGGCCGCGACGAGGTCTTCGCCGTCGAGCCGCACCGCCTCGTCCGCGCCGAGCTCGAGCGCCCGGGCCAGTCCCTGCTCACTGCGGCCCGCGGCGACGACACGGGCGGCGCCGAGGAGCTTGGCGGCCTGCACGGCGACGAGTCCGACGGCGCCGGTCGCCCCGAGCACGAGAACGTTTTCGCCACCCTGCAGCGGTGCGCGCCAGGCGAGCGGGAGCCAGCCCGCGAGCCCGGCGATCCCAAGCCCTGCCGCGACGGCCGGATCGGCCCCGTCCGGCACCGGGATCGCCATGGAGTCCCCGATCGAGACCCGTTCCGCCATCCCGCCGTCGCGCGTGCGGCCCAGGCCGCCGCCGAACACCCACACGACCCTGCCGTCCGCCGCGCGCCCGACGGCCTCGCAGCCCGGGACGTAGGGGAGGGGCGGGGTCCCCGTGGCGAGCACGCCGCGCGAGACCGCGAGGTCGATGGGATTGATCGGGGCCGCGAGCACCTGGACGGCGTCTTCGCCGGTCACGTCGTCGACGTCCGACGTGTCGGGGACGCCGCCGAGCTCCCGGATCACAGCCGCCTTCACGCCTCAACCCTACTGCGAGCCACGTGGCTCCGCGGCGCGAAGCGGACGGCCCGCAGGCCGTCCGCTTTCCCCCCGAACGCGATCGGCTACCCCTTGTTGAACGGGCGCATGAGCGGGTTCATCCCCGAGAACACGCCGTCCGGGTTCGGGTACCACGCCCAGACGTGGAGCGTCACGAGGTCCGGGTGCCAGAACTTGAACGCCGCGCCGCTCTGCGGGCTCTTCGGGGCGCACGCGTCCTGGTCCGCTTGGAACACGAACGTCCCGTCCTTGTAGTGGCACGCCGCCCCGAACGAGCCGTAGGTGGCTCCCGGAAGGGGCGGCTTGGCCGGTTTCTTCGGGAACACCCACTCGAACGCGACGAGCTGCCAGCGCGCGCCCCGCTTGCCGTAGACGAGGATCGCCGGCTTCTCGACGTCGAACGCCGTGATCTTCGGGTTCATGAAATGCCAGCCCATGTCCGGGATCATCTGGGTGATGACGCCGTAGCCCTGCTTCTTCGCGAGGGCGAGGTTCGTGGCGTACTTCGCGGTCGCCAGGCGCGCGTCCGCGAGCTGTGCGGCGAGGGCCTGCGACGTGGCGCCGCCCATCGCCGCCATGTCGTGCCGGTGCGCCGGCGGGGCGGCGCTTGCCAGCGCGACGGAGGTCGCCGCGGCGCCGAGCGTGAGCGCCAGGATGGTGAGTTTCCGCATCGTCGTTCCTCCTCGTCAGCAGGTGACCCGTGGGTTCCAGGCGGAGAAGATCCCGCTCAACGGGGTCGGGTTCGGTTTCCACACCCAGGCGTGGAGCGCGAAGAACGGCGGCAGCCCGAAGCGTGTGCCGTCGTTCGGCTGGAAGTCGACGCCGAACAGGCTCGGCGTCGAGCCCACGCCGTGCTCGGCCTCCCACGCCGCTCGGAAGACGACGTACTCGACCGCGACGAGCTTCAGCGTGCCGTCGTGCCGCCGCTCGTACACGAGCGCCTCCGGCCTCGTCGGGTCGAGCGCCGTGTCGTCGAGCGGCTCGGCCGTCGACGGATCGTCGAGCAACCCCATGTTCACCATGTGGACGCCCATGGCACCCGCGCTCGGGTCGTCGAGGTTCGCGATACACGTCTGCCCCGAGGTATCGGGCAGCTCGAAGGCGTACCCCGCCGCCTTCGCGGTGGCGAGATCGTGGTACGCCGCGGTGGCGTCCCGGACGTCCGCCAGCGTCGACTGCCCCCCTGCGGCGGCATAGCCGGCGACTCCCAGCACGGGCAGCGCCGCGACGATCGCGATCAACAATGGCTTGCGCATCTCTCTCCTCCCCTCAGGCCGCGACCGTCGCGGGATCGGGCCGGACGATCACGGTGTCGGCGACCTTCACGATCTCGTCGACCGGCAGGTCCGCGGCGGACGCATGGCGCCGGATGGCCTCCGGGCTCGACGCCTGGTAGACGCAGACGGTGCCGACGCGGCCGTCGGTCTCCGCGGTGACGTAGCTGCGGATCCAGCGGACGTCGTCGGGCATCCGCTCGCCCTCGGCCGTCGAGCGCTCGGCCGCGTCACGCAGGTCGTCCGCGGTGCGCCAGCCTCCCCGTCGCAGGATGACGTACGTCTCCACGTGTCTCTCCTTCTGGTCGATGACCGGAGTGACGCTAGGCCGGGGACCCGGCGCCCGAATCGGCGGAATTGCCTAGGTTTGGGCCGCGCGTTACCGGTCTTCGAGCACGCCGAGGCGTTTCGCGGCCGCGACGGCCCCGCCTCGGGAACGAGCGCCGAGCTTGCGCAGAACCGAGGAGACGTGGTGGTCGACCGTGCGCCGCGAAAGAAAGAGCCGCTCCGCAATCTCCGCGTTCCGCATCCCGTCCGAAAGGAGCGCGAGCACGTCGAGCTCCCGGGCCGTCAGGCTCGCCGGGTTGGCGCGTGTCGCCCGCCTCGGTCCGCGTCTGACCCCGCGCGCGCCGCGATCGCGCAGGCGACGCGACACGATCCTCGCGAGAGCTCCCGCACCGAGGCGAAGCGACCCGTCGAGGGCGCGTCGCAACGCGTCCTCCTCGTCTGCCTCGGAAAGCGCGAGACACTCCTCGTAGGGACAGCCGGCCTCGCGCCAGAGCTCCGCGGCGCGCCGCCAGTCACCGTTGAGCTGGAACGCGAACGGTCCCCCCGCATCCGGTGGAATCTCCTCCTCGATGCCGGCGCGCCTGCGCCAGTAGGCCAGCTCGGCGAGCGGCCACGGCGAACGCAGCTCGAGAGCACGCGCAAACGCGGCGGCGGTGGCCCCTGCGACGGCGGCAGGCTTCCCCTCGAGCCACGCCGCCTCAGCTTGTGCCGCGGCGACCTGCGACGTCCACCAGAGCAGGCCGGTCCGCTCCGCGACATCCGCGGCATCGGCGAGGGGCGTCCACGGATCGGGGTCTCCGCGTCGTGCGCGCAGCAGTCCGAGGACGATCCTCGCCTGCGTACAGGAGAGCGTGCAGTCCTGGCTCAGGACGAGTGTGGCGGTGTCAGCGGCTGCTTGCCAGTCGCCGCGCTCCAGCTCGAGCCAGCTCCGCGTCGCGAGAAGGATGCGGCCCCACACGTCGAGGTCGCGCTCGTCGCAGAAGTCGATGCCCGGTTGGACGTACCGCTCCATTCGGGCGAGCGACCGCTCGCGAGAGGCCGCCATCGCGAGCAAGACGTGGTCCCGCCCGACCTGGTTCTCGTACCCCGACTCGCGAGCGAGCGCGAGCGCCCGCTCGAGCTGTGCTGTGCCCTCGAGTGCGCCGCGCAAGCCTGCCGCAGCTCCGCTGAGGGCAAGCGCGTTGAGCGACGCCTCGGAATCGTCCAGGCGTGCTGCCAGGTCCGAGGCTCGCGTCGCCCATGTGACGGTCTCTCCGGCTTCCTCTGACAGCAACGCGATTCCCGCGAGCACGCAGAACGCAATCGCGAGCTCGTGTCCTGGAGCCACCTGCTTCAAGACGGCTGTCGCGTCGAGTGCGGTCTGCCTGGCGGCCGGTGCGAGCCCACAGTTCATCTGCACCTGGGCTCGCCACGTGAGCGCGCGACCGTGCTTCAGCCGATCGTCGAGCTGCCGGTAACACTCGATCGCACGCTCCGTCGAGGCCAACGCGTCCTCGTCGCGCGTGGTGACCATGCACTCGAAGGAATGGCCGACGAGCAAGTCGGCGCGGGCGCTCATCGGTAGGCCGTCGGCGAAGCGCAATGCGCGCGCGTACTGGGCGGCAGCCTCCCGGTGCGCTCCGAGGGACGACGCGCGTGCGGCTGCAGCGGGCGCATACCGCAAGACAGCCTCCGCGTCGAGGGCGGCTTCGGCATGGTGCGCGAGCCGGGTCGGGTCGGGCTCGCCGGCCGGGGGTGATTCGAGGGCCGCAAACGCGCGCCGGTGAATGTCAACACGACGGTTCGGTGCGATGGACTGCTCGATGGCGATCCGCGCGAGCTCGTGCCGGAAGCGAACGGCGTGGAGCTCTTCGGTCAGGATCCCGCTGCCGAGACACCGCTCGAGCTCGACGAGGGACTCCGGGACCATCGCCTCCAACACCCAGAGTTCGGCGCGCGGCGGCAGAGTCGCGATCGCTTCGAGCAGAGCCGTCGTTCTCGGGCCGAGCAGCGCCACGCGCGCGAGGACCGCGTCGCGCACCGTCTCCGGCAGGACGTCACCGCCGGCCGCGATGACCTCGGAGACGAAGAACGGGTTGCCGCCGGTGACGGCATACACAGCAGCGGCGTCGAGGCCGTGCGGCGCAGCCAGACTGACGACGGCGTCCTGCGACAGGGGTTCGAGCGCGAGTCTCACGGTCGCGCGGGACCGCCCGAGCTCCCCGAGCACGCGGCGGAGTGGATGATCCGACGCCAGCTCGTCGTTGCGGTACGTGGCGAGCACGAGCAGCGGAACGCTCGCCACGCGCCGGCCCAGCAGGAGCAGGACGTCGAGGGTCGCCTCGTCCGACCAGTGGACGTCCTCGAGCACGAGGATGGTCGGAGAATCTGCCGTGAGATCACCGAGGAGCGACGTGACGACGTCGTGGGCTCGACCGCCGCGGTCGAGGGTCGCGCGCAACCACTCCGCGCCCTCCGCGATCTCGACGAACGGCCCCAGCGGACGGGGCGTGAAGAGCGCGTCGCAGGTGCCCCAGAGCACGCGGAGAGGCGCGCTCCGGTCGGAGAAGTGGCGGACGAGCGCGGTCTTACCCACGCCCGCCTCTCCGCTGACCAGGACGAGCCGACCCTCTCCCGCTCGGGCGGCGACGAGGGTCGCCTCGAGGCTGTCGAGTGCGGTCTCGCGCTCGAGCAGACCTGCGGTCTGAACGGTCGACGCCGAGTCGATCCCCATGCGCTGATCGTGCATCGGGGATGCGCCCGTGCCAACCGCGGCCCTGACGAAAGGCGCGTTCAACGCCTACCGCTCTTCGAGCACGCCGAGGCGTTTCGCGGCCGCGACCGCCTCGCCGCGCGAGCGCGCGCCGAGCTTGCGGAGGATCGACGAGACGTGGTGGTCGACGGTGCGGCGCGAGACGACGAGCCGCTCGGCGATATCCGCGTTGCGGAGCCCGTCGGCGACCAGCTGCAGCACCTCGACCTCGCGGGCGGTGAGGCTGGCGTCGTTCGAACGTGTCGACCGGCGCGGCCCCCGGGGGACGTCTCGGGCGCCGCGCTCCCGGAGCTCTCGCGCCACGACGGCGGCGAGCGGACGCGCGCCGAGAAGTCGGCATTCGGCATGCGCGTGCCGCAGGGCATCGAGGTCGCCGGTACGCGATCGCGCAAGCGCCGACTCGTACGGCCGGTGCAGTCGGTCCCATTCCGCGGCCGCTTCGTGCCACCGTCCTGCGAGCGCCAGCGCGTGAGGATCCGAGCCGCCTGCGGTCGCGTGTCCATCGAGGCCCGCGAGCTCGCGCCAAAAGAGGAGCCTCGCGACGGCGTCGCCGTCGTCTCGCTCGCGCGCGGCGGCCAGGGCCGGTCCCGTGCTGTCGTCGACGCGCTCCGCCGACCCTTCGAGCCACGCAACCTCGGCATGTGCGGCGGCCAGGTCGACGTGCGCGAACACCTCTTCGGCCGGCACGCCGACGGCGGTCGCCTCGGCGAGCGCCTTGCGTGCGTCCGGGTCGCCGCGGCGCGCACGCACGAGCGCGAGGACGCAGAGCGCCTCGTGGTGCGTCCAGGGCGACTCGCGCGGATCATCGATGACCGCGGCCGCGTGCCGGACCGCTTCGTCCCAGCGGCCGCGATCGAGCGTCCAGCGCGCGGCGACCGCCTGTACGTTGATCCGCCACAGATCCTCCGTGTGCTCGATGCAGTAGGCGATCGCCTGGTCGATGTGTCGCTCGACGACGTCGTGGCGGTTCCAGTCCATCGCACGGAAGACGAGTGCGTTCATGCCTCTGGCGGCCACCTCGTGCTCACCGTTTCCGCGGGCATGCTCGACGGCGTGCTCGAGTAGACGCATCCCCTCGGCGGGGTCGCGGCGCGCCGTCGCGCTCGCGATCGTTACGAGCGCGTGCCCCGCGATCCCGTCGTCTTCGAAGCGCTCGCCGATCTCGAGCGCGCGCCGGGCGAGCTCGACGCAGGCGTCGACATCGCCTTCGTGGATCAGCCTGAGCGCCTGTGTATGGAAGACGTACGCGTGCTCGCCTTGCTCGGGATGCCCGCGCGAGAGCTCCACCGCGCGGTCGACCGCCTCGTCCGCCTCGCTGTTGAAGCCGCGGCACCAGAGGTAGTCGGTCAGCTCGGTGAGGGCGCGCGCTTCCTGGAGCGAGGCTCCCTGCGCCTGCCGGCAGCGGATCGCCTCTCGGACGACGTCGATCGCCTCCGTCTGGTCGTCCGCGAGGTAGCACGCCCGCGAGCGACCCTCGAGGAGGTCGGCGCGCTCGCCCGGAAGCAGGTCGGCGCCGAAGCGCAGAGCACGCGCATACTGTGCCGCCGCTTCGCGATACGCGCCCTTCCTCGCCGCCTCCTCGGCAGCGGCGGGCGCGAACCGAAGCACCGCATCGCGGTCACCGGCCTCCTCTGCGTGATGGGCCAGGCGCGCAAGCTCGCGGCGACCCGGACGAAGCTCCGTGAGCGCCAGCAGCATCGAGCGGTGCAGCGCGAGGCGCCGTGCGGGGGACAGCGATTCCTCGACAGCGACACGTGCGAGCTCGTGGCGGAACGCGACGCCGCCGTCGACGGCTCGAAGGACGCCGCTGGAGAGGCATTCGTCGACGGAGTCCGCCGCCTCGCCGCACACCGCGAGCAGGAGCGGCGCGTCGACGGAGCTGGGCGCGATCGCGGTCGCCTCGACCACGGCTGTCGCGTGCGGGCCCAGCTGGCCGACCCGCGCGAGGACGAGGTCGCGCACGGTCGACGGTGTCTCGTCCCCGGGATGCGCGAGCAACTCGGTGACGTAGAACGGGTTGCCCGCCGTCAGGCGCCAAACGGCGTCCGCGTCGCGGTCCGGGGCCAGTCGTGCGACGCCCTCCCGTGAAAGCGGTCGGACGGCGAGCCGCTCGACGGCGCCCGCGGTCGAGAGGTCGCCGAGGGCAAGCCGAAGCGGGTGGTCCCGCGACAGCTCGTCGTCGCGGTACGTCACGACCAGGAGGCACGAGGTCTCTCCGATCCTCCGGCCGAGGATCCTCACGACGTCGAGCGTCCCCTCGTCCGCCCAGTGCAGGTCCTCGACCACGACGACATACGGTCGTCCCGTCGCGAGATCGAGCAGGTCGGCGGCGAGGCGGTGCGGCGTGCCTCCGGCCTCGAGCGCTCCCACGAGGCCGGCGGACGCCGCGATCTCGAGGAAGGGCCCGAGGGGTGCCGGCGTCGCGAGCGCGTCGCACGCTCCCGTGAGAACTGCCGAGCGAGCGCCGTGCTCGTCGCGGAAGCGCCGGACGAGCGCGGTCTTTCCCACACCCGCCTCGCCGGCGACGAGCATCAGCCGCCCGCGGCCCGCGGCGGCCTCGTCGAACGCTTCGTGAAGCCCCGCGAGCTCGGCGTCGCGCTCGAGAAGGACGCTTGCGTCGGTCGTCGCAACCGCCATCGCCGCATCGTGACGAACGGCGGGCGGTCTGACAAATGCCCGCCCTCGGGGCGGCGCTACGATCGCAGCGCGAGCGAAGCGAAG
>DASSUT010000258.1:0-6962 GCA_035706725.1 Gaiella sp.
ACGGGGATCACCGCATGAGCGACACGGGGACGCACGCGCTCGCGGACGGCAGGCCGGGGTACCGCCTCGTCCGTCGCGAGGACGTCGTCCTGGAGGACGCGCTGCCCGGCCGCTCGGGCGGCCTCACGACGTGCCGTCTCGTCGACGGGACGCTCGGCTCCACGCACATGGCGTTGACGCTCGTGTCGCTCGCCGACGGGCACGTCGACGAGCACCTCCACTCGTTCGAGACGAGCTTCTACGTGCTCGACGGAGAGCCCGTCCTCTACCTCGAAGGACGAGGAGTGACCCTCGCTCCGGGCGCCTGCGGCGCGATCCCGGTCGGGATGCCGCACGCGTTCCGCTGCTCCGGCGAGGCGCGCTGGATCGAGATGGCCTCGCCGCGACCGCGCGTCGACAGCAGCGACACGTTCTTCCTCGGCCCGGCGCCCGACGGCGCTCCCGACGAGCTGGACGTCCGCGACCCGCGGAACCGGAACCTCTTCCGGCTGTCGGACGGCGAGATGGACCTCGACCTCCTGCGGCGCGGCCAGGCGATGGGCGCGCCCACCGTCTCGGGAAGCATGGCGACCGCCGTCCTCGCCTACAGCGGGATCGCGGTGAAGATGCTCGTCGACGAGCGTCTCGACGCGCAGCTCCACACGATGTTCATGGTCGACTACCAGCCGGGGGCCTGCGCGAACCCGCACGACCATCCCTTCGAGGAGTCGTACTTCATGCTCGAGGGGGACGTCGACGTCGTCGCCGACGGTGACCGCTACACGCTTCGCCCGGGCGACTTCTTCTGGACCGGGACGGGCTGCGTCCACGCGTTCTACGAGACGCAGGGCAACCGGGTGAAGTGGCTCGAGACGTCCGCTCCGGGCCCGCCGCCGCGGCACTCGTACCGCCATCAACGCGACTGGGACTACCTCGCCGAGCGGCTGGCCACGCACGCGGGGGCGACCGCGGCATGAGCCGGGTCGGAGACAAGCCCGCGACCGGCGTCCTCGACGACGTCGGCCTCTACACGGACATCTACCGCCGGATGCTCCTGATCCGCGGCTTCGAGGACCTCGTCCAGTCGCTGTTCCTCGCGGGCGAGGTGTACGGCACGACCCACCTCTACTCGGGACAGGAGGCGATCGCGACCGGGTTCGCGAGCGTGCTCGAGGCCCGCGACCGCGTCGCGGCGACGTACCGCGGCCACGGCCACGCGCTCGCGCTCGGGGTCGACGCGCAGGCGCTCCTCGACGAGATGCTGGCGCGCGCGACCGGGATCAACGGCGGCCGCGCCGGCTCGATGAACGTCAACTCGCCGAAGGACCGGCTCATCGGCTCGTTCGGGATCGTCGGCGGCAGCATCGCCGCCGCGACCGGCGCCGCGCTCGGGCTCAAGCGGACGACGGGCGGGGTCGCGGTCGCGTTCTTCGGCGACGGCGCCATGAACCAGGGCTATGTCTACGAGTGCCTGAACTTCGCGAAGGTGCTCGAGCTGCCGATCGTGCTCGTCTGCGAGAACAACGGCTACGGCGAGTACACGGCGTTCCAGTCGGTGACCGCCGGCGAGATCCGGGCGCGCGTCGAGGTGATGGAGGTCCCCGCCGAGACGATCGACGGGATGAGCGTCTGGACCGTGCGCGAGGCGGCCGCCCGCGCGGTCGCGCACGCCCGGGACGGGAACGGGCCCGCGTTCGTCGAGGCGCTGACGTACCGCTTCGTCGGGCACTCGCGCAGCGATCCGGGTGCGTACCGGCCCGACGGCGAGCTCGACCGTTGGCGCGAGCGAGACCCGATCGTCGTCCTCCGGGCCCAGCTCGAGGCCGAGGGCGTCGATCCGGGCGAGCTCGACCGCATCGAGCAGGAGATGAGCGCGGAGATGACGCGGATGCGGGAGACCGGCCTCGCCGCGCCGTTCCCCACCCGGCTCTCGGCGCGTGAGTTCAAGGACTGACGTCGTGCCGCGCGAGCTCACGATGCCGAAGCTGTCGGACTCGATGGCGGATGCCGTGATCACCCGCTGGCTCAAGTCCACCGGTGACCCGTTCACGCGCGGCGAGGGCCTGATCGAGGTCGAGACCGACAAGGCGACCGTCGTCTACGAGGCGGAATGGGACGGCACGCTCGGCTCGATCCTCGTGCCCGAGGGCGAGTCCGCGGCGGTCGGAGCGCCGATCGCGACGCTCGCGGACGGCGACGAGGACGGCGACGGCGGCGCGGCCACCGACCGGGCCGCGCCCTCGCCGGCCGCTCATCCGGAAGCAGCTCCGCCGCCGCCCGTCCCTGCCCCTCGCCGCGAGGAGACGGGCCGGCGTCCGGTCGCGACCCCGGTCGCGAGGCGGACCGCCGTCGCGCTCGGCGTCTCGCTCCACGGGATCACGGGAACGGGCCCTGGAGGGCGGATCACGGCGGACGACGTCACGCGCGCCGCGGATCAGGGCACCGCCCCTGCGGTGGCGGCACCGTCGACGCCGGCTCCGCAGGACGGAAGCGGCCCGAAGGGCGAGGTCCACGTGCTGGAGCCGACCCCCACCCAGGCGACGATCGCGCGCCGGATGACCGAATCCGCGACGACGATCCCGGTGTTCACGGTCTCGGCCGATGTCGACGTCTCGGAGATCGTCACCTCGCGGCGCGACGCGCGCGACCGGGGCGAGAACGTCCCGTCGGTCAACGACTTCGTGGTGAAGGCCGCGGCGGCGGCGCTCCACGAGTTCCCCCGCTTCAACGCCTCGTACGTGGACGGGAAGGTCGAGCTCTACGCGCGCGTCAACGTCGGGATCGCGGTCTCGACCGAGGACGCGCTGCTCGTGCCGGTCGTCCGGGACGCAGACCGCAAGTCGCTTGCGGAGATCGCCGTTGACGCACGCCGGCTGGCCGACGCAGCCCGCGCCCGGACGCTCACGCCCGACGACTTCCAGGGCGGCACGTTCACGGTTTCGAACCTCGGCATGTTCGGCGTCCGCTCGTTCACCGCGATCGTCGACCCGCCGCAAGTGGCGATCCTCGCGGTCGGAAGCGCTCGCCGCGAACCCGCCGAGGACGGTGCCGGACGGGTCGTCTTCCGCGACGTGATGACCGTCACGCTGAGCTGCGACCATCGCGTCGTGTACGGCGCCGACGGCGCACGGTTCCTGTCCCGCCTTCGCGAGCTGCTCGAGCGACCGCTGTCGCTCGCCCTGTGACCCCGACGATGACCGGAGAGCCACGCTGACATGGCCACCATCGCCTTCCGCACCGCGATCCGAGACGCGCTCGACGAGAGCCTCGCCGAGGACGAGCGCGTGATCCTGTTCGGCGAGGACGTCGCCGTCGCCGGCGGCGTCTTCGCGACGACCACGGGGCTCCACGACAAGTACGGGCCCGAGCGGGTCTTCGATACGCCGATCTCGGAGCTCGCCCTGGCCGGCGCCGGCTTCGGCTCCGCGGTCACCGGCCTCCGGCCCGTGCTCGAGATCATGTTCGGCGACTTCCTGACGCTCGCGATGGACAGCCTTGTCAACCAGTCGACGAAGTACTGGTTCCTGACCGAGGAGCAGGTGAGCGTGCCACTCACGATCCGCTCGGTCGTCGGCGCGGGCGGGCGGTTCGGCGCGATCCACTCGCAGATGCCGGTGTCGTGGTTCATGGGCGTGCCGGGCCTCAAGATCGTCGGCCCGTCGACGCCGGCCGACGCGAAGGCGTTGCTCAAGGCCGCGATCCGGGACGACAACCCCGTGCTGTTCTTCGAGCACAAGCGGCTCTACACGCTCGAGGGCGAGGTCGACGGCGTCGAGGCGGAGCTGGGACGAGCGTCCGTCGTGCGCGAGGGTGCCGACGTGACGCTCGTGACCGCGATGAAGGGCGTCCACGACGCACTCGAGGCGGCCGGGGAGCTCGAGCGCGACGGCCTCTCGCTCGAGGTGATCGACCTGCGCACGCTGCGGCCCTTCGACCTCGAGACCGTCCTGACCTCCGTCCAGAAGACGAACCGCATCGTGGTCGTCGAGGAAGGGCCGCTCACGGGCGGCTGGGCCGGCGAGGTGCTCGCCTCGGTCACCGAGCACGGCCTCGGCCACCTCGACGACGCCTGGCGGATCGCGACGCCCGACACCCCGATCCCCTACAGTCCGCCGCTCGAGGACGCGTTCCTGCCGGGGCCCGGCCGCATCGCCGCGGAGATCCGCGGCCGCCTACGCTAGCTGGATGCCATGAGCGAGCCCACAGTGCCTGCCGACGTTCTCGACCGCGAGTTCGACCCGTCGAGGGTCGGCCACCGGCTGCGGACGGAGCGCGAGCGCCTCGGCATCGGCCTGCGCGAGCTCGCCCGGCGCGTCGGCGTCTCTCCGAGCCTCGTGTCGCAGATCGAGCTCGACCGCGTGAACCCCTCCGTGAGCACCCTGTACGCGATCGTCACCGCGCTCGGGATCACGATGAGCGACGTATTCGGCGAGCAGCCCGGCGAGCGGATCGTGCAGCGGAACGACCGTCTGGCCGAGAGCCCCGAGTCGCGACGCGTGATCAACCTCGCGTCGGGCGTCCGGTGGGAGCGCCTCACGCGGGAGAGCGACCGCGACGTCGAGTTTCTCTACGTCGTCTATCCGGTCGGTGCGGAGTCATGCCCCGACGACGCGCTGACCACGCACGGCGGGAGAGAGTACGGGTACGTCTCGAGCGGGACGCTCGGGGTGCAGGTCGGCTTCGAGCAGTACGAGCTCGGGCCCGGCGGCTCGATCGCGTTCGACTCGTCGTCGCCCCATCGGCTGTGGACCGTGGGACAGGAGCCAGTGCACGCGATCTGGGTCGTGATCGGCCGCGAGGCCGACCCGCGCACGGTCGCGCACCAAGGCCCCGGCGCCGGCCCGTAGCGCTCAACCTGCCGGCGCCTCGCCCTCGCGGCCCCGCAGCCGCCCGACCCCGCCCCAGCTCGTGCGGAGCCGCGCGACGAGCTCCGGGCTCTTGTAGAGCACGAGCGCGAGCAGGATCAGCACGCCGATCGTGATCTCCGAGTATTCGGTCGGCTGCTGGAACAGCGGCAGGACGTTGTCGATCAGGCTCAGGAACAGGGCGGCGAGCAGGGTGCCGACGTAGGAGCCGCGCCCGCCTGCGAGGCTCGCGCCGCCGAGGACCGCCGCTGCGATGCTCTCGAGCGCGTAGTTGCCAATGATCGGCGAGCCGATCTGCACCTGGGCCGCGAGGTAGAAGCCCGCGATCGCCGCCATCAGCGAGCAGACGACGAACGCGACGATGACAGCGACCCCGGTTCGCATGCCGAGCCGGCGCGCCGACGTCTCGTCGAGGCCGACCGCGCGCATCGCGAGGCCGGTCCGCGAGCGATAGAGCCACAGGTCGGCACCGACGGCGAGGAGGCAGACGGCGATGAACGCGATCGGGACGAAGCTCACGCTCTTCGTCAGCCCGCTGACGAGGTCGCTCGAGATCGTGCCCTCGGGATGGTCGCGAAGCCACAGCGACGCCCCCTGCAGGATGCTGAGCGTCCCGAGCGTGGCGATGATCGAGGGCAGCCGGAGCACGCGGATGAGGAGCGCGTTGAAGATGCCGGTCGCGAGCCCGACGCCGATGATCGCGAGGGCGCCGGGGAACAACCCCCAGCCCGAGGTCGTCGGCGTCATCGTGTAGGACGCGAGCACGACGCAGAACGTCATCAGCGCCGCAACCGACACGTCGAAGCCGCCGACGAGGAGCGCGGTCGCCTGGCCGAGCGAGACGAGCGCGAGGGGCATCGTCGCGAGCAGCAGGTTGGTGAGGTTGTACGAGGTGAGGAACGCGTCCTCCCTGATCGACGTGTAGAGGCCGAGCGCGACGATCAGCGTCGACATCAGGATCAGCGGGAGCCACCCCTGGAGCTTCCGCGAAATCACGCCGGCGTCGCCTCTCCCCCGGCCTGCACGCTCGTCCGGCCGAGCCCGGAGCCCACGATCGCCTCGACGATGCGCCTCTCACCGAGGTCGTCGCCCTCGATCTCGTCGACGATACGGCCCCGTGACATCACGACGACGCGGTCGCACAGTCCGGCGAGCTCGAGCGGGTCGCTCGACTTCACGATCGTGGCCACCCCCTCCCGCGACTTCTCGCGAAGCGCGTCGTAGATGTCGAAGCGCGCGGCGACGTCGACCCCCTGCGTCGGCTCCTCTGCAAGGATCACCTTCACGTCTCCGCGGAGGAACGGCCTCGTCAACGAGACCTTCTGCTGGTTGCCTCCGGAGAGCGACTGCACCGGCTGCTCGACCGACGCCATGCGGATCCGCAGGCGACCCGCGAGCCCATCGACGGCGCGCCGCTCCCGACGGCGGTTGAGGAGGCCCAGCCGCCCGAGCCGCCGGAGCACCTGGATCGTCGTGTTGACGCGCACGCTGAGCACCGGGAACAGCGACTCGCCCGAGCGGTCGCCGCTCAGCAGCACGATTCCGGCGCGAAGTGCGTCGAGCGGCGAGCCGGAGTCGAGCTCCCGGCCGTCGCACGTGGCAGAGCCCGTGGAGCGCTCGACCCCGGCGAGCGCGCGGAGGAACGGCACTTGACCGTTTCCCTCGGCGCCCGCGAGCCCGAGGATCTCGCCCTTCGCCACCTCGAGGTCGACGGGCCCGAACCGCTCGCCCTGCAAGCCCGAGACGGCGAGACGCACCTCGCGGGCGGCGCCCGAGGCTTCCCGCTCGGGAAACGCGAGTTGGAGCGGACGTCCGATCATCAGCGCCACGAGGCTCTCCTCGGACATGGAGGCCGCCTCGAACGTTCCCTGGCAGACGCCGTCGCGCAGAACGCTGACGCGGTCCGCGATACCGAGGATCTCCGGAAGCCGGTGGCTGACGTAGACGATCCCGACGCCGGCGCGGCTCTGCTCGAGCACGAGCGCGTGGAGACGCTCGACGTCGTCCGGCCCGAGCGCCGTCGTCGGCTCGTCGAGGAGCAGCACCTTCGGCCTCGCGAGCAGCGCCTTGACGACCTCGAGGAGTTGCCGCTGAACGAGGGAGAGCGACCGCGTCGTC
>DASSUT010000259.1:0-2826 GCA_035706725.1 Gaiella sp.
ATCGGCACCGGCTTCCGCTCGGTCAACGTCGCCCTCCGCCACGAGCTCGGCCTGTACGCGTGCGTGCGGCCGTGCAAGTCCTACCCCGGCGTGCGCTCGCGCTACGAGGACGTCGACGTCGTGATCGTGCGCGAGAACACGGAAGACCTCTACGCGGGCATCGAGTTCGAGTCGGGCACGGACGACGCGCATGCAGTGATCGACTTCCTGAACGCCCGGCAGCCGAAGCGGATCGCCCGCAGCTCGGGGATTTCGATCAAGCCGATCAGCCCGGAGGGCTCGGAGCGCATCATCCGCTACGCGTTCGAGTACGCGCGCGCCAACGGACGCAACCGGGTCTCGTGCATCACGAAGGCGAACATCATGAAGCACACCGACGGCCTCTTCCTCGCCGTGTTCCGTGAGGTCGCCGCCGAGTACCCGGAGATCGAGCCGTGGGAGACGCTCGTCGACGCGCTCTGCATGGGGCTCGTCCAGCGGCCGGAGGAGTTCGACGTGCTCGTGCTCCCGAACCTCTACGGAGACATCATCAGCGACCTGACGGCGGGGCTCGTCGGCGGGCTTGGGGTGGCGCCCGGCGCGAACATCGGCACCGAAGCCGCGGTGTTCGAGGCGACGCACGGCTCGGCGCCGAAGTACACGGGGCAGAACCGGGTGAACCCGACCGCGATGATCCTGTCGGGGAAGCTCATGCTCGAGCACATCGGTGAGCGCGACGCCGCGCGTCGGCTCGAGGAGGCCGTCGCCGCGGTGATCGCAGAGGGAAAGAACGTGACGTACGACCTGAAGCCGACGCGCGATGACCCGACCGCGGTCGGGACGTCCGAGTACGCGGACGCGATCATCGCGCGGCTCGGCGCTTCCTGAGGGGGAAGCGCCTCCGAAAACCCACGAAAGGATCAACGTGAACGGCAGGAAGAAAGTCACCGTGGTCGGCGCCGGGAACGTCGGCGCGACGTGCGCGCTCGAACTGGCCCGGCGCGACTACGCCGACGTCGTGCTCGTCGACATCGTCCCCAACCTTGCCGCCGGCAAGGCGCTCGACATGAACCAGATGGCGTCGGTCACGGGGTTCGAGCCGACCGTGGTCGGCACGGACGGGTACGCGGAGACGAAGGGCTCCGACGTCGTCGTGATCACGGCCGGCCGGCCCCGCTCGCCCGGGATGAGCCGCGACGACCTCGTCACGACGAACGAGGCGATCGTCGGCGCTGTCACGAAAGAGGTCGCGCGGCGCTCACCGAAGAGCGTGATCGTCGTGGTCTCGAACCCGCTCGACGCGATGTGCCATGTCGCGCACGCGGTGTCGGGCTTCCCCAAGGAACGGGTCGTCGGCATGGCCGGCATCCTCGACACCGCGCGGTTCCGGGCGTTCGTCGCCTGGGAGACCGGCTCGTCCGTCAGGGACGTCCAGACGATGGTGCTCGGAGGGCACGGCGACCAGATGGTGCCGGTGGTCTCGGCAACGACGCTCGGCGGCGTCCCGCTGACCCAGCTCGTCGGCCGCGGGAAGATCAACCGGATGGTCGAGCGCACCCGGAAGGGCGGCGGCGAGATCGTCGGCCTGCTCGGCACCTCGGCGTGGTACGCGCCCGGTGCCGCGGCGGCGGAGATGGTCGACGCGATCTGCCTCGACCAGAAGCGCGTGCTGCCCTGCACGGCCCTGCTCGAGGGCGAGTACGGCATCGAGGGCCTCTACATGGGCGTCCCGATCCGGCTCGGCGCCGGCGGAGTCGAGGAGATCGTGCCACTCAAGCTGTCCGCCGACGAGAAGAAGCTCCTCAAGGGCTCGGCCGCTGCTGTGCGTGAGGTCGTAGCGGTGCTTTCGGCGGCGTAGCCGTCGGAAGCACCGGACCCGCGGCCTTCACCGGGGCTCAACCATGCCCCGGGTAGCCTGCCGGCATGGAACTGGGCCTCGAAGGGCGCACGGCGATCGTTTGCGGCGGCTCGTCGGGCATGGGGCTCGCGACCGCCGAGGCACTCGTCGCCGAGGGCGCGAACGTCGCGCTCTTCGCGCGCCGCCGAGAGGTCATCGAGCGGGAAGCAGACCGCATCGGCGCGCTCGCGGTCCAGGGCGACCTCAGGATCCCGCAGCACCTCGAACGGCTCGTCCAGGCGACCGTCGGCGCGTTCGGCGCGCTCGACGTCGTCGTGCTGAACGGCGGCGGGCCGCCGCCGGGAGCCGCCGCGGGCCTGACGGCCGAGGCGGTCGAGGAGGCGGTCGCGCTCCTGCTCACGTCGCACGTGACGCTCGTCGGCCACTGCCTACCCCACCTCCGTGCGAGCGGGCACGGCCGGATCGTCGCGATCGAGTCGTCCTCGGTCAGGGAGCCGATCGGGGGCCTTGCGCTCTCGAACGCGGTGCGGCCGGGCGTGATCGGCTGGCTGAAGACGCTTGCGCAGGAGCTCGGGCCGGACGGCATCACGGTGAACACGGTCGCGCCGGGCAGGATCGACACCGACCGCCTGCGCTCCCTCCACGGGAAAGAGGGCATTCCCCCATCGGAGCTCGAGCAGATCGCTCTCGGCCGCGTCGGCACCGCCTCGGAGGTGGGCGCCGTCGTCTCGTTCCTCGCGTCGGCGCGCGCGTCGTACGTCACCGGCACGGTGATCCCGGTGGACGGCGGGCTCACCCGCGGGCTCCTCTAGGCGAGAGCCCGACGTGGCACGTCTGCGTCCCACACCCCTCTCGTTCGTGCTCGCGGGGCTCGCGCTCCTCGCGGCGGTCGTGCTGCTCGCCGCGACCGTCCCGTCCGACGACTACCTCTTCGTGCCGGACACCGCGAAGCCCGTCGCGCCCAAGGTCATGGTCCAGGGCGGCCGAGA
>DASSUT010000260.1:0-5708 GCA_035706725.1 Gaiella sp.
ACGAACATGCTGTTCAAGCTGCTGTCGGACTACCAGCCGCGCGGGGTCGTGGTCGCGTGGGACACGAGGCCGACGCACCGCGTCGAGATCGCCGAGACGTACAAGGAAGGGCGCCGGCCGATGCCCGACCTGCTGCAGGAGCAGTTCCCGCACTTCCGCCCGATCGTCGAGGCGTTCGGCTACCGCAACCTCGAGCTCGAGGGCTGGGAGGCGGACGACGTGATCGCGACGCTCGCGACGCGTGCGGACAAGGCAGGGATCAGGACGTGCGTGGTCTCGACCGACCGCGACGCGTTCCAGCTCTGCAGCGAGAACGTGTCGCTGATGATGACGCCCCGCGGCGTCGCGGACGTCCATGTGTACACGCCGGAGCGGGTCGAGCTCCGCTACGGGGTCCGGCCCGACCAGGTGCCCGACTTCATCGGCCTCAAGGGCGACGCCTCCGACAACATCCCCGGGATCCCCGGCATCGGCGACAAGACGGCCGGGCAGCTGATCGCGCAGTACGGCTCGCTGGAGGAGGTCATCGCGCACGCGGACGAGCTCTCGCCGGCGCGCGGCAAGGCGGTCGCCGAGCACGCCGACCAGGCGCGGGATTCCAAGTTGCTCGCGACGATGCGCCGTGACCTGCCGCTCGAGGTCGACCCGGCCGAGCTCGTGTCCGCCCCGCCCGACCGCTCCGCGCTCAAGGAGATCTTCCGCCGCTTCGAGTTCCGGGGCCTTCTGAGCCGGGTCGACACGCTCGACGAGGCTCTGCCTTCGGCGGCGCCCAAGACCGAGACCGAGGGCGTCCCCTGGCGCGAGGGCGTGCCGGAGGAGCTTGTGTTGAGTCGACACGAGGGTCTACTCGGCATCGCAGCCACCGACGGCCGGGTGGCGGCGGCCACGGGAGACGAGGTCGTCGTCTTCGAGCTGGGGCGGGGCGAGATCGGTCGCATCGTAGGCGGAAGCGAGATCGCCACGCACGATGCGAAAGCGCTTCGCCTCGGCGCCCCTCCGGCCGACGACACGTTGATCGCGGCGTACCTCGTCGACCCGGGGCGCGCGGGGTACGACCTCGACGACCTCGCCCGCGAGCATGGCGTCGAGCTGGTTCCCGAGCCGGCGGCGGAGGAGGAGACCGCCGCGCTCGTCCGCCACGCGGAGGCCGCGAGGAGACTCGCTCCGCTGCTCCGCGCGCGCCTGCGCGAGTGGGACTGTGAGCGTCTCTACGACGAGGTCGAGCTGCCCCTCTCAGTCGTCCTCGCGGACATGGAGCAGGCCGGAATCCGGATCGAGACCTACCGAATGGGCGAGATCACGGCGCGACTCGCCGAGCGCGTCGAGGAGCTCGAGGCGCAGGCGCTCGAGCTCGCGGGCGAGCCGTTCCAGCTCGGCTCCACGCAGCAGCTCGCGCGGATCCTGTTCGAGAAGCTCGGCCTGACCGCCGGCCGAAAGGGCAAGACCGGCTACTCGACGGACGCGCGCGTCCTCCGCGCGATCCGCGACGACCACCCGATCGTGCCGGTCGTAGAGGAGTGGCGTGAGCTCACGAAGCTCCTCAACACCTACCTCCTGCCGCTGCCTGCGCTCATCGACCCAGCCGACGGCCGCCTCCACACGACCATCAACCAGGCCGTGGCCGCGACCGGACGGCTGTCGACCACGAATCCCAACCTCCAGTCGATCCCCGTGCGCACCGAGCTCGGACGCCGGATCCGCTCGGCGTTCGTCGCTGACGAGGGCTCGCGGCTCCTGTCGGCGGACTACAGCCAGGTCGAGCTCAGGATCCTCGCCCACGTCTCCGGGGAGCCCGTGCTGCGGGAGTCGTTCGCCCGCGGCGAGGACATTCACGCCGCGACGGCCTCGCTCGTGTTCGGCGTCCCGCAGGCGGAGCTGACCCGGTCCCAGCGCGACACCGCGAAGATGGTGAACTTCGGGATCGTCTACGGGATCTCGTCGTTCGGGCTCTCGGAGAACCTCGGCATCCCGCGCGAGGAGGCGCAGGAGCTGATCGACACGTACCTCGCCCGGCTGCCGCGCGTCCAGGAGCTCATCAAGCGGACGATCGCCCAGGCGGCCGCCGACGGGTACGTCACGACGCTCCTGGGCCGGCGGCGTCCGATCCCGGAGCTCCGCGCGACGAACCGGCAGACCCGCTCTCTCGGCGAGCGGCTCGCGGTGAACACGATCATGCAGGGAACGGCCGCGGACGTGATCAAGGTCGCGATGGTCCGGATCCACGCGCGCCTCCGCGCCGAAGGTCGCGCGGCGCGGCTCGTGCTCCAGGTGCACGACGAGCTCCTGCTCGAGGTGCCCGAGGTGGAGACGAGCGCCGTGCGCGAGCTCGTGCGCGAGGAGATGGTCGGCGCGTACCCGCTCGACCCGCCGCTCGCGGTCGAGTCCGGCCTCGGGGACACCTGGGCGGACGCCAAGGATTGACTCGCCCCACCTGGATCCGCTTGGATCCCATCCGAAGCACAGCCGCCAGGGGAATCAGAGAAAGGGGAGAGATTTCATGAGACGGATCGCCGTCCTGCTCGCAGCGCTCGGGCTGCTGCTCGCGCTCGGGACGTCGCAGGGGCTCGCGGCAGGCGGGCCGAACGCGAAGTTCACGGACGTGCAGTTGCTCGCGATCAACGACCTGCACGGCCATCTGCAGCAGAACACGCCGGGGACGATCCAGATCGGCTGCTGCACCCCCGTGCTCGATGCGAACAAGGTCCAGACCGGCTGGGCGCCGAAGACCGTTCCGGCCGGGGGCATCGCGTACCTCGCGACGTGGATCAAGACCCTGCGCACGCAGAATACGAACACGATCACGGTCGGCGCGGGAGACATGATCGGCGCGAGCCCGCTCGTCTCGGCGCTGTTCCACGACGAGCCCACGATCGAGTCGCTCAATTCGCTCGGCATGGACGTGACCGGGGTCGGCAACCACGAGTTCGACGAGGGCGTCAACGAGCTTCTGCGCATGCAGAACGGCGGCTGCGGCCCGGCCGACAGCTGCCAGGCGCACCCGTTCGAGGGCGCCTTCTTCCAATACCTCGCGGCGAACGTGTTCTACGCGGGCACCGACGACACGATCCTGCCGCCGTACGAGATCAAGACCGTCGACGGGAAGAGGATCGCGTTCATCGGCTTGACGCTCGAGGGCACGCCCACGATCGTGACCCCGTCGGCCGTGGCGGGGCTCGAGTTCCGCCCCGAGGCCGCGACGGTCAACGCGCTCGTCCAGCGGCTCGCCTCGCGGGACAAGATCAAGGCGTTCGTGGTGCTCATCCACCAGGGCGGGTCGCAGACGATCCCGGCGCCCGTGTTCCCGGGGCCCGCGAACCAGCCGGACGCGTACATGGACGTCAACAAGTGCGTGAACTTCAACGGGCCCGAGATCACGTCGATCGTGAACGCGCTCGACGACCGGGTGAAGGTCGTCGTCAGCGCCCACACGCACCAGCCGTACATCTGCACGATCGACGACAAGCTCGTCACGAGCGCGGCGTCCTTCGGGCGCGTCGTCACCAGCATCGACCTGACGCTGAACCCCGCGGGCGTCATCACGAAGGCGTCCGCGGTCAACCACGTCGTCACCCAGGACGTCACGCCGGATCCGAACACCAGCGCGATCCTCAAGACGTACGAGGATCTCTCCGCGCCGCTCGCGAACCGCGTCGTGGGCTCGGTCACGGCCGACATCACCTCGGCGCGACAGGGTGGTCAGAACGCCGCGGGCGAGCAGGCGATGGGCGACGTGATCGCGGACGCGATGCTCGAGCGCACGGTGCCGAGTGACTTCGGCGGTGCCGTCGCGGCGTTCATGAACGCCGGCGGCGTGCGGGCGAGCCTGTTGTTCAACCAGATCAGCGGAGGCGAGCAGCCCGGCGAGGTGACGTACGCGGAGGCGTTCACGGTGCAGCCCTTCGGAAACACGCTGGTCGTCAAGACCTGCACCGGCCAGCAGCTCTACGACGTGCTCAACCAGCAGTTCAACAACCCCGCGGTCGGCAGCAACCGCATCATGCTGCCGTCGGCCAACGTCGACTACCACTGGACGACCGCGGGCGGCACGCCGCACATCGTCGACGGGACGCTGTCGTTCGACGACGGCGCGACGTTCGTCGACAAGGCGGCCAGCTACCGGGTCGCGCTGAACAACTTCACCGCCGACGGCGGCGACGGGTTCACGGTGTTCCGCTCGTGCACCGACCCGCTCGGCGGCGACGTCGACCTCGATGCGTTCGTCGCCTATCTCGGGTCGCACCCGTCGCTTGCGCCGCCGCAGCTCGACCGCATCCACAAGGACGCGTAGGAACCCTCAGCCGAAGGAGACGGTCTCGCCGTCCCGGGGGATCACGACCCCCGGGACGGCGGCCGCGAGCTCGGCCCGCGTGAGGAAGCAGTGGTTGAGCGCCTCCAGGTGGACGCAGACCACCACGGGCACGCGTGAGGCGACCTCGCGCACGTCGTCGATCCCCATCACGATGAGCCCGCCCTCGCGGAACGACGCGCCTCCCGCGTTCACGATCGCGACCCTCGGCTGGAAGCGCTCGATCGTGCGCTCGACAGCCTCGTACCACACTGTGTCGCCCGCGAGATAGACGCCGTCGAGGACGAAGCCGCTCACGGGCGCGAGCGCCTCCGCGACGGCACCGGTGCCGTGCCGTGCGGGCGTGCGGTGCAGCACGAGACCGTTCCAGTCGAGCGACTCGTCGACCGCCCGTGCGTCGAGCCCGACCGCGCGCAGCCGGTCCTCGTCCTCCGGCTGGCAGAACACCGGGACGTCGCGCGGCAGGAGCCGCTCCGCAGTGTCGTCGAGGTGATCCTTGTGACAATGTGTCACAAGGACTGCGTCGATCCCCTCAACGACGCTCTCGGCAGGGAACGGGAGCTCGACCGTCGGGTTCGGGACAGGGTTGTCGGTGTTCTCGATCGGCGGCCGAGCGCCCGCGCGATCGAGCATCGGGTCGACCAGGAGGCGCCGTCCTTCGAGCTCGAGGAGGACGGTGGCGTTCCGGACGAGCGTGATCCGCATGCGGTATTTCTAGGCAATTCGCGAAGCGAAGCGCGCGCGAATGCGCCGCTATACTCCCCGCTCCGATGAGCGACCATGCACTCGAGACACCGACTCAGCCCGAGGCGGGCGTCTGGACGACCGGCCCCGACGGCGAGCTGATCCCGGACTACGACGGCACGTTTCCGACGATCAACGAGGGCGAGGTCGTGCACGGCACGGTCGTGCGCGTCGACAAGGACGAGGTGCTGGTCGACATCGGCTACAAGTCCGAGGGCGTGATCCCGGTCGCCGAGCTCTCGATCCGGCGGAACGTGAACCCCGCCGACGAGGTCACGGTCGGCGACGAGGTCGACGCGCTCGTGATGACGAAGGAGGACGCGGAGGGGAGGCTCCTCCTCTCGAAGAAGCGCGCCCGGTTCGAGCTCGCGTGGAAGGCGATCGAGGCCGCCGCCGAGAGCGGCGAGCCGGTCACCGGCAAGGTGATCGAGGTCGTCAAGGGCGGCCTGATCCTCGACCTCGGCGTCCGCGGGTTCCTGCCCGCGTCGCTCGTCGACATCCGCCGCGTCCAGGACCTCGACGAGTTCCTCGCCAAGGAGCTGCGCTGCAAGGTCATCGAGCTCAACCGCTCCCGCAACAACGTCGTGCTCTCCCGCCGGGCGGTGCTCGAGGACGAGCGCAAGGAGATGCGGCAGGCGATCCTCGACCGGCTCAACCC
>DASSUT010000261.1:0-5432 GCA_035706725.1 Gaiella sp.
GCGTCACGCCTCGGCGGCGCGCGCGAGCACGTCGTCGAGCATCGACTCGGTGAGGCGGCCCGTGAACGTGTTCTGCTGGCTCGGGTGGTAGCAGCCGAGCAGGAGGACGCTCGAGCCGGACGCGCCCAGGCGCAGCTCCACGCCGTGGCCGAACCGGGGGCGTGGGCGCGGCACAGCGATCCCCGCGCGCTGGAGCGCCGAGAGCGCCGCAGACCAGGCGAACGAGCCGAGCGCGACAACGGCGCGCAGCGACGGAAGCACGAGCTCGACCTCGCGGTCGAGCCACGCGCCGCACGTGTCTCGCTCGGGCGGCGCCGGCCGGTTCGCCGGCGGCGCGCAGCGGACTGCGGCAACCACCCGGGCGCCGATCAGCCGGAGCCCGTCGGACGCGTCGGCGGAGGTCGGTTGCGTCGCGAGCCCCGCGCGGTGGAGCGCTGCGAAGAGCCAGTCGCCGCTCCGGTCGCCCGTGAACACGCGCCCCGTGCGGTTGCCGCCGTGCGCTGCGGGCGCGAGACCGACGACGAGGGCGCGGGGCCGAACGTCCCCGAACCCCGGAACCGGCCGGCCCCAGTACGGCTCGCCTGCGAACGAACGGCGCTTCGCGGCCGCGACCTCCTCGCGCCAGGCAACGAGCCTCGGGCAGGCGCGGCAGACCGAGGAGCGTGCGGTCAGCTCCTCGAGCGTCGCCTCCCGGGCGAGCGCGGCCACGTCACGCGCGTCGTGGGCGACAGGCGTTCGGTCGTCCGCTGGGTCACCGGGCCAGCCCGTGCCCGGTGGGACGGGGCTCGGGAACGCGCCGCCGGCGGCCGGATGCGGAAGCTCGCGTCCTGCGGCGAGGCCCACCGGGCGCTCAGCGCGCGAGCGCGGCCGCGAGCTCCGCGGTCTCGGTCGGCGTCGTCCCGACCCGGATGCCCCGCGCCTCGAGCGCGGTCTTCTTCGCCTCGGCGGTGCCCGACGAGCCGGAGATGATCGCGCCTGCGTGACCCATGGTCTTTCCCGGCGGGGCCGTGAACCCGGCGATGTACGCGACGACCGGCTTCGTCATCTCGGACTCGATGAACTCGGCCGCCTTCTCCTCCTCGTCGCCGCCGATCTCGCCGACCATCACGACGTACTCCGTCTCCGGGTCGGCCTCGAACAGGCGCAGGACGTCGACGAACGACGAGCCCACGATCGGGTCGCCGCCGATCCCGACGATCGTCGAGTTGCCGAGGCCCATCTGCGTGAGCTCGTGGCCGATCTGGTACGTCAGCGTGCCCGAGCGCGAGACCAGGCCGATGTTCCCGGGCGTGAAGATCTCGGCCGGGATGATCCCGACGTTCGCCTTGCCCGGCGAGAGCGCACCGGGGCAGTTCGGCCCCAGCGCCCGCACGTCCTTCGAGCGCGCATACCCGTGGATGCGCAGCATCTCGTGGGCGGGGATGCCTTCCGTGATCGTGATCACGGTGTGCACGCCCGCGGCGACTGCCTCGTAGATCGCGTCGGCGGCGAACGGCGCGGGCACGAACACCATGGCAGTGTTGGCACCGTGCTGCTCGACAGCCTCGGCGACCGTGTCGAGCACGGGCACGCCCTCGACGTCCTGGCCGCCTTTGCCCGGCGTGACACCCGCGACCAGCTTCGTCCCGTACGAGCGGTTCCGCAAGCCGTGGAACCGCCCCTCCGACCCGGTCAGGCCCTGGACGACGAGGCGCGTCTCCGTGTCGACGAGGATCGCCACGGCTACCGGCCCTTCACCGCGCGGATCGCGAGCTTGTCGAGCGTCAGTCGGCCTCCCTCGACCCGATCGCCGAGCAGCGTCTCGACCTGCATCGCGGTCTCGCCCGTGCAGCCGGTGCGCGCGAGCCATGCGGCGAAGTCGAACGTGTGCTCGAGCGCCTCGAGCTGCTCGATGCGGAGCCCCGCCTCGTCGAGGAAGCCACGCCACTCGGCCTCGGTGTAGTTGCGCACGTGCGACGGGTCGCGCAGCACCTCGGCCTCCTCGACGTCGTCGCCCATGTGGACCGTGTCGACGATCAGGACCCGGTCGCCCGACACGCGCGCCATCTCCCCGACCGCGGCCCGTACGTCGTCGAAGTGATGCGCGGCGGTGCGGCACGCGACGACGTCGAACGCGTCGTCCGCGAACGGAAGCGACTCGGCCCGGCAGGTCACGTCCGCCCGCATCCCCGGCGCAGGGTCGGACGTCACGACCCGGATCCCCGCGTCCCGGAGCCTGCGCGCGACGTGTCCCCCGCCCGTCGCGACGTCGAGCGCCGTCCTCGCGCCTGCGGCCCAGTCGACGAGCAGGTCGAGATCCTCGCCCTCGCGATGGGCGTCCGACTCGACGTACGACGCGGCGCGCGCGCTCCACGGCTCGCCGGTCACGCGGCCAGCTCCACGGCCAGCTTCGCCGCCTCGAGCATGGTGGGCGCGACGCTGAGGTTCGGGGGCGCGGCCTCGGCGAGGATGCGGCGCCCCTCCTCGGCGTTCGTCCCGTCGAGCCGCACGACGATCGGCAGCTCGAGCGTCATCTCGGAGAGCGCCTGGAGAATCCCCCGCGCGACCTCGTCGCAGCGGGTGATGCCGCCGAAGATGTTGAAGAAGATTGCCTTCACCTGCTGGTCGCGAGTGATCACCGAGAGGGCGTCGACGACGCCCTGCGCGTCCCCGCCGCCGCCGAGGTCGCAGAAGTTGGCCGGCCGCCCGCCGGCGAAGGTGACGACGTCGACGGTGGACATCGTCAGGCCGGCGCCGTTCCCGAGCACGCCGACCGTCCCGTCGAGCTTCACGTAGGTCACGTGCTTCTCCCGTGCAAGCGACTCGAGCGGGTCGTCGGCCGCGACGTCGCGCATCGCCGCGATCTCGGGATGGCGGTACAGGGCGTTGTCGTCCACCGTGAACTTGGAGTCGAGCGCCCGCACCTCGCCGTCCGGCGTCACGATCAGCGGGTTGATCTCGCACAGCATCGCGTCGAAGCGGACGAACGCGTCGTAGAGGCGCGCGACGATCGCCGCAATCTGCGTCTGCTCCGACGGATCGTCGACGCCCGCACCGTAGACGAGCCGCCGCGCCTGCCAGGGATGGAATCCCTCGAGCGGGTCGACGTGCAGCCGGACGAGCGCTTCGGGAGTCTCCGCGGCGACCTCTTCGATGTCCACGCCGCCGCGCGTCGTGAACATGTAGAGGGCCTGCTTCGCGCCCCGGTCGAACGTCAGCGAGAGGTAGTACTCCTTCACGATGTCCGAGGCCTTCTCGATCCAGAGCTTCTGCACGACGTGTCCGCGGATGTCGAGCCCCAGGATCTCCTCCGCGCGAGCCTGCGCCTCGTCGGGGCCGTTCGCGAGCTTGATGCCGCCAGCCTTGCCCCGGCCCCCCGTGAGGACCTGCGCCTTGACCACGACCGGCCCTCCGAGCGCCTCGGCGGCGTCCCGTGCCTCGGCGGCGGAGGTCGCGAGCCTGCCTTCCGAGACCGGGATCCCGGTCTGGCGGAAGAGCTCCTTGCCCTGGTACTCGTAGAGGTCCACCCGGCGGCTGAGGCTACCGAAACCGGTGTGCGACGATGCCCGGATGCCGTGGGCCCGAAGCGCGCTGCTCGCTCTCGCGGCGGCGGCACTCCTCGCCGGCTGCGACTCGGGAGGCGCGCCGCCGCTCCCGACAGGCCCGGCACCCCCGCAGTCGGCGGCGCTCGACTGGGTCGAGCGCTTCCCGGCGGACGGCCCAGCCCTCGTGTTCTCCGCCCACCTGTTCGAGGTGACCTCGGCGGGGTGGAGAGCGGAGATCGAGCTCGCGAACGACACCTCGATCCCGTGGGAGATCCAGGAGAGCCCCGCGACGCAGTTCGGCGTGATGCTGTTCCCGACCGACGAGGTCTCAGAGGTCGAGCACCGGAGCAAGAACGACGACCTCCCGGGGCTGCGGGAGGCGCAGAGCCTCGAGCCGACGCCGCCGGCCACTCTCCGACCGGGGAAGAGCTGGCGCGGGACGATGTCCGCACCCGGCAGCCTCGCGGCGGGGCTCTACGTCCGCATCGTGTTCGGCCGGCTCGTCGCGGTCGGCGACCCCCCCACGGGCATGCCGGCGCAGTTCTCCTGGATCACCGACCATGCCTACCGGCTCGAGACCGGGCGCGGGTAGTCAGCCACTTTCCGGTCCGCGAACCGTCGCCTCGAACACGACGGTCTCCTCGGCCTCTTTCCCACAGCTCGCCGGCAGCGCGGGGCCGATCCGCTTTTCGACGCTGACCTCGACGACGCCGCTCGGGGTGTCGAGCCGCACGAGGTCGCCGTCGTGGGAGACGAGCCGTACGTCGGTCAGCCGGTCGGCGCCGAGCGCCCGGCGGACCGCCGCGTCCGCGGCCTGCACGGCGGGCGCATGGAGCGAGCGGCCGCGATAGAAGTCGAGCGGGACCCGTCCGTCCGTGAGCGACGCGACCACCGCGCCCGCAGCCGCCGGCTCGACGCGCCCGAGCTGGATTGCCGCAGGCAGCGCGAGCACGTTCGCGGCGAAGCGGTGCCCGCCCTGGTGTGACGAGCGCCAGAGGCGGCCGTCCGCCACGTGTGGCGCGAGAGCGTTGTACGCGCGAACCCCGTGGGTGCCGCAGCACGCGTCCCGGCGCGCATGCGTGCACACGAGCACGAGCGGGCCGCCGAGGACGGTGCCGTCGGCCTCGGGATCGACTTCGACGACGTCCTCGAGCCGCTCGAGCTGTGTCCGCCGCAGCGTCCCGCCGTCCTCGGTCGTGACGGCATGGAAGACGACCGTCGCGCCGCGCCGCCTGCCCGGGCGCCGGATGAGCAGCACCCTGCCCTCGAACGCCGCGAGACGGTCGACCACGTCGCGCGGGAGGCCCGAGCCGTCGACGGCGTCCCGGCCCCACGGCGCCCGGTGCTCGAGCAGCAGCCAGCGCTCCGCCCGGGTCGCGGTGCCGGCGAGCGGGATCCCCGCGGCGAGCGAGAGCGCCGAGCAGCTCACCGAGAGGCCGACCGACGACCGCGGACTGTCATGACCGCGACGTCCGCTGTGTCGCCCACGTCGACGACGCTGCCCTGGACGGCGCGTACGGTCGGCAGGGTCCGATCGACGGGGGGAAGGAGACACACATGAGGCGCATGGCCATCCTTGCGGTGCTCGTTGGTGCCGCGGTCGGCGTCCCTGCCGTGGTTGCGGCGGACTCCGGCGGCGCGGGCGGGGACGACCCGTACACGCAGGCGCACAACGTCCGTTCGCCGCTCGGGCCGCTCTACGGGCCGGTCCGGGCAGGCGACGACTCCTCGACGTCCTACGGGTACGTCTCGCGCTAGTGAGGCTCCGGTGCGTCCGTCGGCGCCGCCGGCGGGCGCGCCCGCCTCCCGCGGCGTGCGGACGAGGGGAAACGCGAGCGTCACTCCGCCGGCGCCACGCGACAGACGAGCTGCCCGTTCCCGATCGCCGCCCCTGGAGCGACGGAGAGG
>DASSUT010000262.1:0-5115 GCA_035706725.1 Gaiella sp.
TCGCCGAGAACTGGACGGACATGGATCTCCTCGCTGCGTACACGACGAGCCGCGAGGAGCTCGACGGCCTGCTCGCTCGCTGGGAGGTGCTGTTCGCCGAGGCGCAGACCGAGGACGTCTCGCATCTCGACCCCGCATGAGCGACACTGGTCGAGCCGTGTCCGCAAGAGCGACGACGTCCACACACAGCCGGTTCGGGAGCTACGAGGAGCGGTCGCGTCTCACGAGTGGCGCGTCCCGGCCCGATACAACATCGCGGAGGACGTCTGCGACAAGCATCCGCCCGAGAAGCTCGCGATGCTGTGGGAGGACTTCCGCGGCAACGAGCGCCAGGTGACGTGGGGTGAGCTGCAGGACGCCAGCAACCGGTTCGCGAGCGTCCTCCGGCAGCACGGCGTCGAGGTCGGCGACCGGGTCGCGATGCTGCTGACCCCGCGACCCGAGACGGCCGCCGCCTTTCTCGGCACGTTCAAGGCAGGCGCGATCCTGCTCTCGCTCTCGGTCCTCTACGGCGACGACGGGATCCGCCACCGGGTCACGGACGCGCAGGCCCGCGTCCTCGTCACCAACGCCGAGAGCGTCGAGCGGGTGCGCGGTCTGAAGCTACCCGTCGAGCGCGTCCTCCTCCTGGACGACGACCTGATCGCGACCGGCGATCCCGGCTTCGAGCGCGTCGACACGGCGGCCGACGACCCGGCGCAGCTCTACTACACCTCGGGCACCACCGGGCTCGCGAAGGGGATCCTCCACGCGCACCGATACCTCCTCGGTCACAACGAGTTCGAGCTCTGCCACGACGTCCGCGACGGCGAGCGATTCCACGGGATGGGCGAGTGGGCATGGGCCGCGGGCATCGCTCCGCTGCTCGGGCCGTGGCGGTACGGCGCCCTGCAGGTGGTGTACGAGCGCGAGGGTGGTTTCGACCCTCACAAGCAGCTCGCGTTCCTCTCGAAGCACCGGGTCACGAACGTCTTCGGCACTCCGACAGCGATCCGCTCGATGATGGCGATCGACGACGCCGGGACGCCGATACCCGCAGGCGTTCCGCGTCGTGTGCGCAGCGGGCGAGCCGCTCAACCCGGAGGCGATCCGGTGGTTCCGCTCGCAGTACGGCGTCACCGTGCTCGACTACTACGGCCTCTCGGAGAGCTATCCGCTCTGCGGCAACTTCCCGTTCATGGACGTGCGGGAGGGCTCGATGGGCCGGCCCATGCCGGGCTGGGACGTCGCGATCCTCGACGACGACGAGCAACCTCTGCCCGCGGGTGAGCGCGGCGAGATCTGCCTCCGTGCCCGCAGCAACCCGCATTACCCCCTCGGGTACTGGAAGAACGAGGAGGCGGCGCGCGAGACGTTCGGCGGCGAGTGGTTCCACACCAAGGACGCCGCGCGCATGGACGAGGACGGCTACGTCTGGTACGAGGGACGCGCGGACGACGTGATCATCGCGGCCGGCTACCGGATCGGGCCGTTCGAGGTCGAGTCGGCGTGTCTCGAGCATCCCGCCGTCGCGGAGGCGGCCGCCGTCGCGTCGCCCGACGAGCGGCGGGGCAACGTGGTCAAGGCCTTCGTCGTGCTGGCGGCGGGCTACGAGCCGAGCGACGAGACGGCCAACGCGATCCAGCACCACGTGCGAACGAGGCTCAGCGCGTACCACTATCCCCGTCGCGTCGAATTCGTCTCCTCGCTCCCGAAGACGCTCACCGGCAAGATCCGGCGGATCGAGCTGCGTGAGGCCGAGGCGCGTCGCGTGCGTGGGGAGGCCGGAGCCTCCTAGAGGTCGGCAGGCGTCCCGAGGCAGGCCCGGCCGCCGTCCTGCCGACAATGAGCCTGTGACGATCCGGTGCACCGGCGGCGTAGACAGGGCGTGCACGCGATGACGTTGGAGCAGCCGCTCGCGACCCGGTCGCCGGGAACGCTCGCAGAAGTGGCCGAGGCACATCTCGACGAGGTCTTCGGCTACCTGCTGTACCTGACCCGCGACCGCGAGACCGCGGAGGACCTCGCGAGCTCGACGTTCGAGAAGGCGCTTCGCCTCTGGGCTCGTTTCGACCCGGCGCGCGGCAGTGCCCGAACATGGCTGCTCGGCATCGCACGGACGACCGCCCTCGACTGGTTCCGCGCCGAACGCCGCCGGAGGAAACGCGAGGAGGCCGTCGCGCCGCCCGAACGGGTCGAGGAGCGCTTCGGCGAGGGGCTGTCGGCCGAGCTCGAGGCCGCGCTCGCAGCGCTCTCCGCGGGAGAGCGCGAGGTCGTCGTCCTGCGGATCGTGCTCGAGCTCGACGGCGATGCGACGGCGCGCGTACTCGGAATCAGCCCGACCGCGGTCTCGACACGGCTTGCCCGGGCGCTCAAGCGACTCGAGGAGAAGGTGAACGAGGGATGACCGTCAACGAGATCGTCGACGAGCTGCGCGGCGCTCGGCCGCGTGCGAGCGACGCGCTGCGCCTCCAGGTGATGACGATCGCGGCGCGGCCGGCCGCGCCGACGCCGACGCTCGGCGAACGGCTCCGCGGTCGCCGGCGCCTCGCCTTGCTCGTGCCCGCGGGAGCGGCGGTCGCGCTGACCGCGGCGATCGCGATCGGCCTCTCCCGTCCGAGCCCCTCCGGCGAGCTCGCGGCGCAACCGCCGGCAGCTGCCGCCCCGAGCGCGACCGGCACGGACAACCGCAGCTTCGCCGGCCCCGGGGTCTCGGCGGACGCGGCGACGGCGCAGAAGGCACTGCCCGGTCCCGCGACAGGCAGGGCCCAGCGGTACGGCGCGACGCTGTCGCTCCAGGTCGAGGACACGGACGCGCTCTCGGATGCCACGCAGCAGGCGCTCTCTATTGCGCGAGACCTCGGCGGCTACGTCGTGTCGGTTCACTACGCGACGGGGACGGACGGTGCGGCGTCGATGACCCTGCGCGTGCCGTCCGCCCGCGCGGCGGACGCCGTGACCCGGCTCTCGAGCCTCGGGACGATCGTCTCCCAGGTCGTGCAGATCGACGACTTGCAGGGGTCTCTGGACTCGCTCGACCGTCAGGTCGAGCGGCTGCGGGCCCGGATCGCCGCGCTCACGGTCGCCCTCGACCGCGCCGCGAGCGCCGCCGAGCGTGCGCGGCTCACGGAGCAGCGTGCGCAGGCCCAGAGCGAGCTCCGCGAGCTGCGGGCCAACCGTGCGGCGACGGCCACGGAGGCGCGGAACGCGACCGTCCAGCTCGACCTTCGGACGAAGCAGGATGCCGGTGGCGCCGTCCCGGGCTCCGGCTCGCGGCTCGACCGGGCGCTCGACAAGGCGCTCGCGGTGCTCGCGTGGGAAGGCATCGTGCTGCTCGCCGTCGCGATCGCCCTCGCCCCGCTCGCGCTGGTCGCGGCCGCCGTGTGGGCGACGCGGCGCGCGCGCCGGCGGCGCGACGAGGAGCGCCTCCTCGCCGCGTCCTAGAGCTCGCCCGCGTCGAGCGTCGCGATCAAGGCCTCCGCGACGATCTTGAGCGGTCGGCCCGAGATCTGGCTCGCCTTCCGGAGACGCGCGAACGCCTCGTTCTCGGTCAGTCCCTCGCGCTCCATCAACAGGCCCTTCGCCCGCTCGATCGCCTTCCGCGCGGCGAGCGCCTCCGCGAGCGAATCGGCCTCCTCGCGCAGCGCGACGAGCTCCTCGTGCCGTGCGCGCGCGGTCGCGATCGCCGGCAGGAGATCTGACTCGCGAAACGGCTTCACGAGGTAGCCGAAGACGCCGACCTCGACCGCGCGCGTGACGAGCTCCTGTTCGCCGTAGGCCGTCACCATCACGATCGGGATCGGTCGCTCGTCCAGGATCCGCCGCGCTGCCTCGATCCCGTCGAGCCGCGGCATCTTCACGTCGAGGAGCGCGAGATCGGGCGCCGTGCTCTCCGCGAGCGCGACTGCCTCCTCTCCGTCACGCGCCTCCGCGACGACCTCGAACCCCGCGCGCTCCAGGAGCTCACGCAGGTCGAGGCGGATGATCGTCTCGTCCTCTGCGATCAGGATCCGCACGCCGCAGCCGAGCTTAGTGGTCGGCCGGAAAGCGGACCTCGACCCGCAGCCCGGCCCCATCCGCCAGGGTCAGCGCGCCCCCGAGCTCGTCGCGGACGAGAGCGCGGACGATAGAGAGACCCGTCCCGTCGGCTGCGCCCCGCATCCCGGCGCCGTCGTCCGAGACACCGAGAACGGCGTCGCTGCCGTCGGTCCGCAGCGTGATCGCGATCCGTTCGCCGCCGTGCTCGAGCGCGTTCGAGAGGAGCTCGGAGAACACGAGCGCGAGGGCGGTCGCACGCTGGCCCGCCAGCTCCACGGGCTCGAGCGCGGCCGTCACCTCCTTGCCCGCGACGAGGCCCTGGACGAGCGTCGCACGCAACCGGTCGACGAGCTCAGCGAGATCGACGACGTCTTCACGATGCTCGGTGAGCTCCTCGTGCACCGCCGCGATCGCGAGGATCCGGTTCACGGAGTCGCCGAGCGCCTTACGGGGATCGACGCCTTCTGCGCGTGCCTGGAGCCGCAGCAGCGACGCGACGGTCTGGAGGTTGTTCTTCACCCGGTGGTGGATCTCCTGGGCGAGGACGCCCCGGAGGGCCATGCGGCCGTGCTCGAGGGCGACCGCCGCCTGATTCGCGATCGCGTCGAGGAGCTGGCGGTCGTCGTCGGTGAACGGCGTGTCGCGGTCGACGACGAGCTCGCCGATCGGTCGGCCCCGCCAACGGAGCGGCAGGCGAACTGCATGCGCGCCGGCTCTCCCCTCCGGCCACGCGACGCGCCCGTCCTCCAGCACGAGCGCCGCGCCGGTGGCTCGCAGAGACTCCACGGTCGTCTGCACGATCGCCTCGAGCGACTCCTCGAGGTAGAGCGACTCGGAGACCGCCTGCGAGATCCGGGCGAGGGCCTCGAGCTCCTCGACCCGGCGGCGGGCCTGCGCGTAGAGCTTCGCGTGCTCGATCGACTGGCCCACCTGCGACGCGATCGACGTGAGCAGCGCCATCTCCGCGTCGCTGAACGCGCGTGGCTCGCGCGTCCGCACGTTCAGGGCTCCCTCGAGAACCTCCCGCGCGAGGATCGGCACGGCGAGGATCGACTCGTACTCGTCCTCGCGGAGGTTCGGGAACGCCTTGAACCGCGG
>DASSUT010000263.1:0-6540 GCA_035706725.1 Gaiella sp.
ACGAGCGCGAGCGCGCCGACGACCACCGTGAACACCGCCCCGCCGACGACCGCGACGGTCGTGAGAAATGCGTCGCGCGAGCCCTCGATGCCCAGGAGCATCACCGCGACGACGGGCAGGAGGAGGTTCGCGAGCTGGTTCCAGATCCCGGTCACGGTGACGGCACGGGCGACGTCGTTCGACGCGAAGCCCCAGGCGCGGAGCAGGCCGTAGGACCCCGCCATGCCGACGATGCCGCCGCCCGGCGCGATGTACGTGAACGCGGTGGACGCCTGCGTGAACGGGAGCGCCTGGCGGAAGCGGAGCCCCGGCAACGCGATCATCCAGGGCGGCGCGAACGTGACGATGTTGAGGACGACGGTGACGGCCAGCGCGACGAGCCAGGCCGTGTCGAGCGTCCGGACGACGTCCCACACGTGCTGGTAGCTCGCGATCTTGGGCAGGACGACCGCAAACGTCACGACGACGATCACGAGGCCGATCGCACCGAGCAGCAGGTTCCGCGCTCGACGGCTCATCGCGCCAACCCTACGCGCACGTCAGCCAAGGATCGAGGAGGCGCGCCGCAGCACCTCGAGCAGCAGGCCGAGCGGCAGGTGCTCCGCGGCGAACCGCAGCGTGCTCGCCGTGTTGTCGCCGATCAGGTTCTGGCCCTCCGCCTCGCCGACCGCCCGGACGAGGCCGTCGCGCAGGGTCTGCTCGAGCTCGTCGCGTGAGCGTCCCTCCTTCTCCGCGAGCCGGTCCAGGTCGTCGACGCTACGGAGCGCGAGCACGAGCTCCTCGCGGGAGACGCCGAGCTTGCACGCCGCCGCATCCGCAGCTGCGAGCACCACATGCTCGAGCCGCTCGTCCGTGCTCGTCGCCTGACGCGCCGGCCTCGGCAGACACGGGTTCGCGACGGGCGTCGGCTCGTACGACGTGCCGCCGAACGCGACGTAGGCGGCGACGAGCCCCACCGCGGCGGCGCATGCCAGGACGAACGGCGCCGCCTTCACACGCTCACCTTCCCGCGCGACAACACGATCGGGATCAGGGCCGCGAGCGCGAGCAGCGCAGCGAGCAAGAACGGCCGCGCGAACGCGGCGGTCACGGCCCGGTCGAGCTCGGACACGAGCGTCGCCTCGAGCGTGCGGTACGCCGGGTCGTCGGGGCGGTTCGCGAATGCCTCTCGCACGTCGGGCACCTCACGGTTCGAGGCGTGGACGACCGCGAGCACGTCCTGCGCGAGCCCGAGCTTCTCGAGCGGCGGGATCGAGCTGTCGAGCACCGCGGCCGCCCCGGCGCGGAGCGCCCGGTCTTCGTTGCGGTCGAGCGCGGTCGTGAAGACGGGCGTGAGCAGCAACAGCCCGACGACGACACCGGCGTGCCGCGCGGCAATCGTCCAGCCGCCGTGCACGGCCTGCGGCGAGCGTCCGTGCAGCGCGCGCTCGGTGAGCGCCGACAGCGAGAGGCCGAGACCGGCGCCGACGAGCGCCTGCGGCGCGATCGTCCAGAGCCACGAAGAGCCGGGCAGCACGCCGAGCGCGCCCAGCCCTCCCGCGATCAGCACGGCGCCCGACGCCGCGCGCGTCAGCGAGCCGCCGAAACGGTGCGCGACCCGGCCCGTGAGGATCGCCGCGGCGGGCAGCACGGTCACGATCACGCCCGCGACGGCGGGATCGATTCGCCAGCCGTCCACGAGCAGCAGCACGAGCAGGAACAGCGCGGCGGTGAGCGCACCAGAGATCAGGAGCAGCGCGGCGTTCGCGGGCACGTTGGGCCTCCCGGCCGGCCCGTGAACGGGCCGCGCGCGCAGCCCGACGAGCGCGGCCATGGTCACGAGCGCCAGGGGCGCCTGGACGAGGAAGATCGACTCCCAGCCGAGCGTCTGCGTCAGCACCCCGCCGGCCGCGGGGCCGAGCGCGGCGCCGACGACGCCTGCCGCCGCCCACGTCCGCACGGAGCGGGCGTCCGAGCCGTCGATCGCGGTGAGCAGGTCGAGGGCGGCGCAGACGAGCAGCGCGCCGCCGACCGCCTGCACGCACCGTGCGCCCACGAGCACACCGAACGAGGGAGCCAAAGCGCACACGAGCGAGGCTGCGGCGAAGACGAGCGTGCCGACGGCGAACGCCGCCCGAGGACGACGGCGGCCGAGGTAGGCGGCCGGCACGGCGGCGAGCGCGAGGCCCAGGTTGTACGAGGTCAGGACCCAGGCGACCTGCGGAATCTCGACCTCGTACCGCCGCAGGATGTCCGGCAGCGCGAGCGTCACCACGGACGAGTCCGCGAGCGCAAGCCCGATCCCGAGGCCGACTAGGGCCCGACGACGCGCCGCGGTCATCGCGCGAACTGTAGGCGCGGGACGGGGCGCGGGCCGGGCATCGGGCGGGTACGATCGCGCGGTGCCGATCTGGACGTGGATTCCGCTCATCGTCCTGCTCGTCGTCCTCCTGCTCCTGGGCAGCGTGGTGGTGCTCGGGCGGGTCGACAACGGCCGATACCTGCGGCCGGTCGTGGTGTTCCTCTCGAAGGTGCCGCTGTTCAAGCGGTGGTTCCAGAAGGCGTCGATCGCGGCGCTCGAACGGCAGAATCCCGAGCTCGCCGCGGCGATGAAGAAGATCAACGCGTTCGGTGAGCCGAAGTCCCCAGAGCAGGCGCAGCGGATGCTGAACCTCCTGACGCCAAGCGAGCGTCGTGCATACATGGCGGCGGTCGGCGAGGAGACGCCGACGCCCGAGGGAACCAACCGCCAGCTTCGCCGGCGGATGGAGCACGGCGGCGCCGGGATGCCGGTGAGCGCGAAGCAGGTCTCGCAGCGCCCCGGCTCCGCGGGCCGCAAGACCGGCAAGAACGCGAAGAAGAAGCGCTAGCCGCGCCGCTTCGCGTCGCGGCTAGGAGAGCAGTGAGGCCCCGGCCTCTCGCGAGAGGTCGACGAGCGCGCGAACGTCGTCGTCCGTCGTCCGGTAGTTGACGATGCAGGGGCGCAGGCACACCGTCCCGTCGATACGAGCCGGAGCCACCCACACGTCGCCGGTCTCCTGGAGCGCCGCGACGAGCCGCAGGTTGTGGGCGTCCAGGTCCGGGACGCCCGGCGGCACATGGCGGAAGGGCACGATCGAGAGCTGCGGCTCGGCGCAGAGGAGCTCGAGGTCATCACAGCCCGCGACCGCCTCGTGGAGCAGGCGCGCCTGACGGAGGTTGCGCTCGATCGCCTCCCGGATCGCCTCGGCGCCGTGGGCGCGGAACGCGAGCCAGAGCTTGAGCGCGCGGAACGGGCGCGAGTACTCGAGCGTGATGTCGACCATGTGATGGTCGGGCCGGTCGTGCGGGACGTAGTCCTCCTCGTGGGCGAGCGCGCCGTGGAGGTCCTCGCGGCGGCGGACGAGCACCACGCCGCAGGCCTTCGGGAGGAAGAGCCACTTGTGCGCGTCGAGCGTCACCGAGTCCGCGCGCTCGAGCCCGGTGAACAGGTCCCGCGCGGTCGGGGTCGACGCGGCGGCGATGCCGTACGCTCCGTCGACGTGGAGCCACGTCCCGCGCTCGTCGCAGACGTCGGCCAGCGAGTCGATCGAGTCGACCGCCCCCGTGAGCGTCGTCCCCGCCGTCGCCACGACCGCGATGGGCGCGATCCCCGCGGCGCGGTCGCGGTCGATCGCCTCCGCGATCGCGTCCGGATGCACGCGCCGGTGATCGTCGATCGGGAGCGCCCGCACCTGATCCGCTCCGATCCCGAGCAGCTCGGCGGAGCGCACCACGGAGTAATGCGCCTCCCGCGAGCAATACAGTGCGCCGCGCGGTGCGTCTCGCATCCCGGTTCTCCGTGTGCCGGGCAGCGCTCGCTCGCGTGCCGCTGCAAGCGCGGTCACGTTCGAGATCGTTCCGCCGCTGGTGAACGCCCCTGCGGCGGCGGGAAAGCCGATGAACTCGCTCACCCAGCGCACGGCCTGCTCCTCGACCTCCGAGGCGCCTCCCGCCCACAGCGCGAGGTTCACGTCGAAGCACGAGGCGAGCAGGTCGCCGAGCACGCCGATCTCGAGGCCGGACGAGCCGACGAACGCGAAGAAGCGGGGTCGCGGCTGCGCAAGCGACGTGTCGAGGATCCGCGCCGCGTCATCGAGCGCCGCGAGCGCGCTCGAGCCACCCTCGGGAAGCGCGGCGCGCAGCAGCTCGTGCAGGCGCTCGTCGACCGCCGGCTGACCGTGGCGCGCACGGTCGAAGCTCCGCCACGCCCCCGCCACGATCGCCGACGCGTGCTCGAGCACTTCCTCGCGGGTCGCGTCGAGAGGCAGCGACGGCAGCTCGGACGCGGTGCTCACCGGACGCGAGTCTAGAACCGCGCCGACTCGACGAGTGCACGGGCCGCGCGCAGTCGCCGCGGGTCGTCGACGACGAGCGCCGCGACGACCTCTCCGCCAACGTCCCGGCCGACGTGGATGCCGTCCTCCTCGTGCCACTCCACGGCGGCGTCGGCCCAGCCGACCTCGGCGAGCGCCCGCGGCCCGATGTCCGTCCACCAGTAGGGAAGGCGGTCGAGCTCGCCCGCGACGCCCGCGATCGCGTCGGCCGCCCGCTCCCCCGTCGCGATCGCCATGTCCCAGTGCGGGAAGCGGATCGGGCCGAAGCGGGCGTGCGGGGCGAGAATCACGTCGCCCACCGCGTGCACCCGCTCGAGGCCGGACACGCGGAGGTCGGCGTCGACGGTGAGCGGCAGCTCCGCGTCACGCGGCAGACCGGGCGGCACGACGGAGCGGCCGCCCGTTGCCGCCACCACGACGTCGGCGGCCAGCGTGCCCTCGTTGCAACACAGTGTCACAAGCCCGTCTTCGCCCGCTGTCCGGAGCTCGAGGATCTCCGCGCCGCCGACGAAGCGGGCGCCGGTGGAGGCGAGCGCCTCGGCGGCGAGCGCGGGGAGCGGCTCGTGGAGGCGGTCGAGCGGCCGGTCGAGCGCGTCGAGCGCGGTGACGTCGTGGCCTGCAACGGCGAGCGTCGCGGCCGTCTCGGTCCCGATCAACCCGGCGCCGACCACCGCGATCCGCTTCGGGGCGTCCCTGAGCGCCGCGACGAGCCGCGTCATGCCGCCGGGCGTCGCGTTCACGTGCGCGGCGTCCATCCCCGGGATGCGTGGCGGCCGGTAGACGAGCCCGGTCGCGAGCACGATCGTGCCTGCCTCCACCTCGGTGTCGCCCGCCACCAGCCGGCCCGAGTGGAGGTCGGCCTCGTCGACCATCGCGTCCAGGCGGTCGACGCCGAGCGCCTCGAGGCGCGGCTCGTCGGCGAGCAGGCGGACGGCGCCGGCCGCGAGGGCGTTCTTGGTCAGCGGCGGGCGGTCGACGGGGAGGCCCCGCCCGACGAGGAGCGGCCGGATGCCGTGCCGCGCGAGCTTCGCCGCGCAGGAGTACCCTGCGACGCCGTTCCCGACGATCGCGACCTCGGCCTTCACGTGCTGTAGGAAATGAGCTCCACCAGGCTTCCGTCAGGGTCGCGGAAGTAGACGCTCGTTCCCTCGCCTCGCGCGCCGAGCCGTCCCACGGGCCCCGTCTCGATCACGACGCCGTGAAGCTCGAGGTGCGCGACGGCGTCCTCGATCGAACCGGGCCAGACGAAGCAGATATCGCTGTTGCCGGGTCTCACCGGATTCCGCGCGACGTTGCCACCGACGTCGACGCCCGGTCCGTGGACGTTCAGCTGCGTTCCGTCGGCGAACCGGTACGCGACGCGAGGCGCAGGCTCCATGGGCACGAGCTCGGCCCCGAGCACGTCGCCGTAGAACCGGTTCGAGAGCTCCCAGTCGGTCACGGCGACGACCGTGTGGTCGAGGCGGACACGCACCGGGGCGGTCATGCGGTCGTGCCTTCGAGGATCTGCAGCGTCTTCAGGTCGGAGTAGAAGTCGAGCGCGTAGTCCCCGCCCTCGCGTCCGATCCCCGAGCTCCCGATGCCGCCGAACGGCGCCGTGAGGTCGCGTACGAGGAACGTGTTCACCCAGACCGTCCCGGCCCTCACCGCCCGCCCGATGCGGGTAGCCCGTTCCTCCGAGCCGGTGTAGACGATCCCCGAGAGCCCGTAGGGCGTCGAGTTCGCGAGCGCGACCGCCTCGTCCTCGTCCGCGAACGTCTGGAACGTGAGCACGGGCCCGAACACCTCGCGCTGCACGATCTCCGAGTCGTTCGACCGGGGAACGACGAGCGTCGGGTCGTAGAAGAGCGGACCGACGTCCTCGCGCGGTCGCCCGCCGCGGACGACCTCGTCCCCGTTCGCCCGCGCCCGCTCGACGAAGCCCTCGACGCGCGCGAGGTGGTCGGGATGGATCAGCGGTGACACCGTGGTCGCGTCGTCCCTGGGGTCGCCGAGGACGTGCTCGTCGGTGAAGCGGTGGAAGAGCTCGAGAAAGCGGTCCGCGAGCGACTCCTCCACGAGCAGTCGGGTTCCCGCGAGGCACACCTGGCCGGCGTCGTCGTACTGGCCCGCCGCCTTGCGCGCGGCCGCCTCGAGGTCCGCGTCATCGAAAACGAGCAGCGGCCCCTTCCCGCCGAGCTCCCCGGTGAACGGGACGATGTTCCGC
>DASSUT010000264.1:0-8284 GCA_035706725.1 Gaiella sp.
CCCGAGGTCGGGCGCGCGGCTCTTGAGACGGCGGGCCTTCGAGCGGAGCTCCATCATCGTGATCGAGCCCGTGTCGTCGACGTAGATCGGCGCCTTCATGAGCTTGTCGCAGGCGGCCGTGAGGCGGGGCCAGTCCTCCTGGGCGAGCTTCCCGGAGCGTACGCGGTTCGACTCGACCTTCGCCTCGCTGCACATCAGGCGCTGCGTGACCTCGGCCTTCGACATCTCGAGCGTGAAGAGGGCGACGGGGACCTGGTCGCGGACGCCGAGGTTCGCTGCGATGCAGAGCCCGAGCGCCGACTTGCCCATCGACGGGCGCGCGGCGAGGATGACGAGGTTGCCCGGCTGGAAGCCGGAGGTGAGCCGGTCGAGGTCGCGGAACCCGCTCGGCACGCCGGTGACGTCGACGCCGGCCTCATACAGCTTCGTGATCCGCTCGAAGCTCTCCGTGAGCAGCGGCCCGATGTGGTCGAAGTCGCCGGTGACGCGCTGCTGGGCGAGGTCGAAGACGATCTGCTCCGCGCGGTCGACCAGGTCGGTCGTCTCGCCGATCCGCTCGCGCCCGAGCCGCGTGATCTCCTGTCCGGCCTGGATCAGCGCGCGCAGCGTCGCCGCCTCCTTGACGATGCGTGCGTAGTGGTCGACGTTCGCGGTTGCCGGCACGAGCGCCGCGAGCTCGGCGATGCGTGCGCTCCCGCCCACGGAGTCGAGCGCGCCTCGCTCCTCGAGCTCGTTCACGAGCGTGATCGCGTCCACCGGCTCGCCCTTCTTCCAGAGCTCGAGGCAGGCGAGATAGATCGTGCCGTGCGAGCCGCGGTAGAAGTCGGACGCGGCGAGGATCTCGGTGACCGACCCGATCGCGTTCTCGGAGAGGAGCATCGCGCCGAGCACGGACTCCTCCGCCTCGAGGTTCTGGGGCGGGACGACCGCGCCCGTCGGAGTGGCCTGCAGCGTGCTCACCGGGCGGGATGAAACCCTCCCCGGGCGGACGCGTCCAGAAGCGACATTCTCGCAGATCCGCGTGGAGATATGCAGGGGAAAGGAAACACGTGTTCGTATTCTATCCCCTGCGCCGGCCGGCTCGTCCACAGGAAGGGCTGCGCGCCGGGGCACGAAACGACCGCTCGGAGCGGTGTTTTCGTGCGGCCGTCCACAGGGACGGCGCCCGGATGTGGACAACGCGGGAGGGCCGGTGGCCCTCCCGCGCGTCTACTCCTCGGACGCGGCGTCCTGCGGGACGCCGCCGGAGCCGGGCTCCGGCTCCGAGCCCTCCGGCTCCGCGTCCTCCTCGAACGGCTCGTCCTCGGCCGCGACGGCGACCTCGGTCTCGCGGGCTCCGTCCTCGTGCGCGGCGCGGGCTGCCTCGGCCTCGGCCTGCTCGGCGGCCTCGAGCGCCGCGAGCTCCTCCTCGGGCGGCAGCTCGCCGCCCTCGGGCACGACGAGCGTCTTGACCTCGGCGGTGACGCCCTCGAAGACGTGGACGGGCACGCTGTAGCGGCCGATCCGCTTGATCGAGTCGATCTCGATCTTGCGGCGGTCGACGCGGATCTTGCGCGTCCGCCACAGCTCCTCGGCGACGTCGGTCGGCGTGACCGAGCCGAACAGCGCCCCGGTCGGCCCCGCCTTCACCTCGAAGCGGAGCACGGTCTTCTGGAGCGTCGCGGCGATCTCGCCGGCCTGCTCCGCGCTCCGCGCCTCGTGGCGGGCACGGTCGGCCTCGACGCGGCGTACCTCGGCGACACGACCAGGGGTCGCGACCTCGGCGAGGCGCCGCGGCAGGAGGTAGTTGCGCGCGTAGCCCCGTTTCACGTCGACGACGTCGCCCTTCAGGCCGAGCTTGTCGACGTCGTGGGTCAGGATGACCTCCATCACTGCCCCTGGACGTACGGGAGGAGCGCCATCTCGCGCGCCCGCTTCACGGCGACCGCGACCTGCCGCTGGTGACGGCGGCAGGCGCCCGTGATGCGCCGGTTGCGGATCTTGCCCTTCTCCGAGATGTAGCGACGGAGCTGGTTCACGTTCTTGTAGTCCACCTCCGCGACCTTGTCCTTGCAGAAGTGGCAGCTCTTGCGCCGGCCGCCGGGGGCCCCGGGGCCCGGCCGCTTGCGCGTCTGGGTCTTCGCAGCCATTCGGGCCTCCTAGAACGGGATGTCGTCGTCGGTCGGGGACGTCGGGAAGTCGCCGCCGGAGCCGACGGACGCCTCGGCCGGGATGTACCCGCCGCCGCCGCCCTCGCCGTCGCCGCGGCTGTCGAGGAACTGGACGTTCTGCGCGACCACGTCGACCTTGGAGCGCTTCGTGCCGTCCTGCGCCTCCCACGAGCGCCAGTCGAGCCGGCCGTCGACCCCCACGCGTCGGCCCTTCTGAAGGTGCTGGGCCAGCGTCTCCGCCTGACGGCCGTACACCTTCACATCGAAGAAGTTCGGCTTGTCCACCCAGTTGCCCGCCTCGTCCTGCTGGCGGCCGTTGACCGCCAGACCGAGCTCGAGCACGGCGGTGCCCGACGGGATGTGCCGCAGCTCGGGGTCGCGCGTGAGGCGCCCGACGAGCGTCACGCGGTTGATGTCGCCTGCCATTACTCCTCCTCCTCCTGGGCGTCCACGGGCTCGGCGGAATCGTCGCCGATCGCGGCCCCGACCGCTACCGGCTCGGACGGACCCCGCTCGGGCCGACGTGTCGCCATGTGCCGGAGCACGTCGTCGTCGATCTTCAGCACCCGGCTCAGCTCGTCGAGCGTCTCCGCGGACGCGCTGAACTCGACCAGGTGGTAGACGCCCTCCTCGTGCTTGGCGACCGGATAGGCGAGCTTCCGCCGGCCCCACGGGTCGTGGCGCCCGACGGTCCCGCCTCCCTGCTCGATCAGCGTCCGCACGCGCCCCACGATCTCGGTCTGCTTCTCCTCCGAGAGCTCGGGTGCGAGCAACAGCAGAATCTCGTACTCGGTCACGCGTTCCCTGTCTCCTTCCTTCGGTCTGAGTCGGCCCCACCGCTTCGGTGCGGCGCCCGGGAAGAGGCGCTGCGCGGCGTGGCAGGAAGCGGCGCAAGGGTAGCAGTGGGCGGACGACCATCTAACATGCCCTCGTGCGCAGGCTGTTCGCCTGGACTGCAGGGGTCGTTGGCATCGCCGCACTCGCGCGCGCGCTCGCGCGGCGGCGGCCCCACCCGGCTCCCCCGCCCCAGCCTGCGACGGGCGTCGACGGGCGCGCGGAGGCGCTTCGCCGCAAGCTCGACGAGACGCGTGCGGTGGGGGGAGCGCCGGACGCGGTCGGGGAGCCCGCGCCGCTGGAGACCACGACCGACGTGGACGTCCACGAGGGGCCGTCCGAGACCATCGCCGAGCGACGTGCGCGAGTCCACGCGAAGGCGCAGGAGGCGATCGCCGCGATGCAGGAGCCGCTCGAGTGAGCGACGACGTCGCGGGCGCGCTCGAAGAGCTCTCGCGGCAGGTGTCGGACCTCCAGGCCGAGGTGCGGGCGCTCGACCGGCGCTCCGCGCTGCCCGCCACGCAGGCCGAGGAGCCCGTCCCTCCGGGCGCGCACGCCTGGGTTTACGGGCTCGAGACCCCCGTGCGCCGCCGGCCGCAGCTCCCTCGCGTCCTGCTCGAGGCGCTGTTCCTCGCCGCGGCCGCCGCCGCCGCCGCGATCGCAGACCTGGACGCGGTCGCGATCGCCGGGGTGATGGTCGGGGCATGGGTGCTCGTCGCGCTGATCGAGTGGGCGGCCTCGCGCGCCGAGCGCGAGCCCGTCGTCCCGGTCTACGCCGCGCCGCAGGCGGATGTCGGGCCCGCCGATCCCGCCTGGTTCGCGCCCCCCGTCGAGCACACCCTGCTCGACGGATCGACCGGCGATCCCGTGACGGCGGTCACGCGTCTTCCGCCGATCGCCGAAGACCACGAGACGACCTCCGCGGGACGCGACCTGGACTCCACCTCCCCGGGAGACGAGCCGGCGGAGCCGTCCGATCCGGAGACGACCGTCGAGGGCGCGTCCGGGCTTCGCCCGTAAGTGCCTCCAGGGCACGAGCCCGACAGCGCCCGCGGGACCGCCCCGTAGCCTTCCGCAAGCGTGCTGTTCCCGACCGCCACCTTCGCGATCTTCTTCCTGATCGTCCTGCCGCTCTCGTGGCTGACGATGCCGTGGCCCCACCGGTGGCGGCCGTTCATCGTGGTCGCGAGCTATGTCTTCTACAGCTGGTGGGACTGGCGCTTCCTGTTTCTGCTCGCCGGCTGCACGCTCTGGAACCAGGTGCTCGCGGTGCGCATCTGGCGGAGCCGCGTCGAGGCCCGGCGGCGCGCGCTCCTCGTGCTCGCGCTCGTCGGCGACGTCGGGATGCTCGGGTACTTCAAGTACTACGACTTCTTCGTCTCCTCGAGCGACAACATGGCGTCGTACGTCGGGCTCGACCTGCCGCTGTCGCTGAAGTCGATCGTGCTCCCGGTGGGCGTCTCGTTCTTCACGTTCATGGCGATCAGCTACGTCGTCGACGCGTATCGCGGCGACTTCCAGCCGACCTCGCTCGAGAAGTTCGCGGTGTACCTCTCGTTCTTCCCGCACCTCGTCGCAGGGCCGATCGTCCGTCCCGCCGAGCTGATCCCGCAGATCGAGACGCCGCGCGACCCGCGGCGCGTGGACACGAGCCGCGCCTTCTACCTGATCGCGACCGGGCTCTTCAAGAAGGTCGTGATCGCGAACTACCTCGCGTCCTCGATCGTCGACCCGGTCTTCGCGACTCCCGGGCAGCACTCGTCGCTCGAGATCCTGATCGCGGTGTACGCCTACGCGGTCCAGATCTACGCGGACTTCTCGGGCTACACGGACATCGCGATCGGGATCGCGCTCCTGCTCGGCTTCCAGTTCCCCCAGAACTTCGACTCCCCGTACGCAGCGGTGTCCGTCCAGGACTTCTGGCGCCGGTGGCACATGACCCTCTCCCGCTGGCTGCGCGACTACGTCTACATCCCGCTCGGCGGGAACCGGCGCGGCCGGCTGCTCACCTACCGGAACCTCATGCTCACGATGCTGATCGGGGGCCTGTGGCACGGCGCCGCCTGGACGTTCGTCGTGTGGGGCGGCCTCCACGGTACGGCGCTCGCCTTCGAGCGCTGGCGCCGCGAGCGGGCGGGGCCGTCCGAGCATCGCGAGACCGGGTGGGCCCGCTGGCGCGCGCGGTTCCTCACCTTCCAGTTCGTGTGCCTGGCCTGGATCTTCTTCCGCGCGGACTCGTTCGGCTCCGCCTGGGACATGATCGCCGGCCTCTTCACCGGCTGGGGTGAGCCGTCGCCGCTCGTGACGAGCGGCGTCCTGCTCGCGATCGCGGTCGGAATCGGGTCGCAGTACCTGCCGTCGCGGATCCCGCGGCTCCTGATGGCGCGCTTCTCGCGGCTGCCGGTGCTCGGCCAGGCGACCGTACTCGGCGTCGCGCTCATGCTCACGAGCGTGATGGGGCCGGAAGGCGTGGCACCCTTCATCTACTTCCAGTTCTGATGCCCGACCGCCCACCGCCCACGCTCCCGCCGATCCTCGACGACGAGACGCGGACGCTCGAGCAGGCCGCCGCCGCCGCCGAGACGCCCCCGCCCCGCGCTCCCGCGGAACGGGAGCCTGCGCCGCGCGAGCGGCGGCCGAGGCGGCGCGAGCGACCGCACGACGACGGCCCGACACGGCGGATGTGGAGCGCCGGGCACGCCCTCGTCGTCTGCGTGCTCGCGCTCCTGATCGGGATGCTCCTGAACGCCCCGGCCGCCCACAAGTCCGCGTACAACCGCTCCGAGGGCTGGAAGCGGGACGTCGCGCTCGCGCTGACCGGACCGCTGGCGGGCGTCAGCCACGCGCTGCTCCTCGACCGGCCTCGCAAGGCCGCACAGGCGATCGTCGGGAGAAGCGGCGAGGACGACATCGATACGAAGATCGCGCTCCCGCCGGCAACGCCGGTCGAGAAACCGGCGTCACCGAAGCCGGCGACGCCCGTCGCGCGGAAGCCGACGGTCCCGGTGACGCCGAAGAAGGTCGCGTTCACCCCCAAGCACAAGCTGCGCATCTGGGTCGCAGGCGACTCGCTCGTGATCACGCCCGGCTACGCGATCGTCCGCGCCGCAGGCGCCACGCCGGTCATGGAGTCCGTCGGCGGGGTCGACGGCCGCGTCGCCACCGGGCTCACCCGACCGGACGTCTTCAACTGGTTCGAGGAGATCCGCACGCAGGTGAAGGAGCTGCGACCCGACGTGGTCGTGCTCGACTTCGGTGGGAACGACGACAAGGCGTACATGACAGGCCTGCCCGAAGGCGTGTCGGTCGACGATTTCGGCGGCTCCGTGTGGCGCAAGGAGTACGGGCGGCGCGTCGGCGGGGTGATGGACACGATCAACCGGGCAGGAGGGTTCGTCGTCTGGATCGGCCTGCCGCAGACGAGGTCGCCCGACCAGACCGCGCGCTTCGACGTCGTGAACGCCGTCGTGGAGAAGCAGGCACGAAAGCGGCCGGGGCGCGCCGTGTACCTCGACACGTACCGGCTGTTCGCGGGCGACGACGGCGGCTACACCGAGTACATGCGCAACCTGGCCGGCAACCTCGTCCAGGTGCGTGCGGCCGACGGCGTGCACTTCGAGCGCGAGGGCGGCGACATGATCGCGCGCGAGGTCCTGAAGGCCCTCAACAAGCAGTTCGACCTCACGAGCTGGCGCAGGCACGCGAGCAGATAGCCCGGGTGGGCGAAAACCCCGTTTGCGCAGGCGCACGCCGGGTATACGACGAGCATGGACGTCGATCGCACAACCGACATGCGCACGAGATCGGGTTGGACGCCGGCCGTTGCGCCGATCGGGCTCATCCTCATGCTGCTCGGCGCCTGGGCGTTCTTCGCCCCGCTCGTCGGCCCGTACTTCAACTACGGGTTCGACTCCGACACGGCGTGGCAGTTCTCGACGCAGCAGTGGGAGCTGAGCCTCGGGCCGGGGATCGCGGTGTTCGTCGGCGGGCTGCTGATGATGCTCCCGTCGCGCGGGCCTGCCTGGCTCGCCGGGCTCCTCGCGACAGCGGGCGGCATCTGGCTGATCGTCGGGCCGTCCGTCTACCCGCTCTGGGGCTCCGAGCTCTCGCCGGACGGCTCGACCGGGATGCAGACGCTCAAGTGGATCGGGTACTTCTACGGCACCGGCGCGCTGGCGACGTACTTCGCAGCGTTCGCGCAGGGCTTGCTCTCGCGCAGGACGACCGTCGAGCGTCGCGTCGCGCCTGCGGCCGCAGAGCCGGACCGCGTCGGCCTCGAGCGCCGCGCCGCCTAGCCCAGAACTGCGGAGGGAAGCCCGCGTCCGGGCGTTCACCGGGGGCGGGCTTCCCGTACGTGCGTAGAGTGGCCCGCGTGGACGTCTGCCTGATGGTCGAGGGCCAGGAAGGCGTGACCTGGGAGCAGTGGTTCGCTCTGGCCGAGGCCGCTGAGAGCGCCGGTCTCGAGGGTCTGTTCCGCTCGGACCACTACCGGTCGATCGTCCGGGGCGAGCCCGCGGGGGCGCTGGACGCCTGGGCGACGCTCGCGGCCCTCGCCGCGCGCACGGAGCGCATCCAACTCGGCACGATGGTCTCGCCGGTGACGTTCCGCTCCGCGTCGGTGCTCGCGAAGAACGTCGTCACCGTCGACCACGTCTCGGGCGGTCGCGTCGAGCTCGGGATCGGCGCCGGCTGGTACGAGGCCGAGCACGACACGTACGGGTTCGCGTTCGGCACCGCCCGGGAGCGCTTCGACGAGCTCGACCGACAGCTGGCCGAGATCACGCGACAGTGGACGGAGGCCGACGACGTCCGCCCGCGCCCGGTGCAGCAGCCGAGGCCGAGGATCGTCGTCGGCGGCCGCGCGAAGCCACGTACTGTTGCGGCCGCCATGCGATTCGCCGATGAGTACAACACCGTGTCCCCGTCGCTCGACGATGCCCGTGAGCGCGCCCGCGTCGTCGCCGACGCCGCACGCGAGGCCGGCCGCAGCCCGCTCCGCTTCTCGATGATGACGGGTTGCGTCGTCGGCCGCGACGCGTCCGAGACGAAGGAGCGGGTCGCCGCGTGGCGCGGGCTCACGGGCGGCGAGGGCCCGGAGATCAGCGGCAGCGTGGACGAGGTCGTCGCGCTCCTCCGCGAGTACGAGTCGGCGGGCGTCGAGCGCGCGATGCTCCAGCACCTCCATCACGAGGACGTCGAGATGGTCGGGCTTCTCGGCGACGTGGCTGCCGAGCTGCGGTCCTAGAGGCTTGATGCGGGTTGCAAGCACGCACGGATGGGGGCCTGCGCGCGGCGCATCG
>DASSUT010000265.1:0-5916 GCA_035706725.1 Gaiella sp.
GCCGAGCACCGGCTCGGCGACGAGCGGTGCGAGCCACTGCTGCTTCTGCTCCTCGGTGCCCGCGATCAGGAGCGGCCCCGCGGCGAGCCCGTTCCCGAGGATCGAGGTACCGATCCCCGAGCAGCCCCAGTAGAGCTCCTCGCCGACGAGCATGCCGTCGAACGCCGAGAGCTCCGGCCCGCCGAGCGACTCCGGCAGATGGAGATTCATGAGTCCGAGCGCGTGCGCGTTCGCGACGACGTCCGCCGGGTGCGTCTGATGCTCGTCGTACTCGGCCGCCTTCGGCCGGATCTCCTTCTCCGCGAACTCCCGCGCGAGCGCGCGAAGATCCCTCTGCTCGTCGGTGAGCGCGAACGAGACACCGCTCGCGAGCCCGCTCTCCACGGTCGCCATGCCAGCTCCTCGAAACTCGATTGACTAGTCAGTCAATGATATCCGGCACGGCTGTGGCCGGCAAGGACGGGCCGTCGGGGCGCCCATCCCAGGCAGCGCGCCGGCCGCGTCCTCCGCGGCGGCGGCGACCGGCAGGCCGGCGCGCCGCCAGGCGGAGAAGCCGCCGACCACGTCGCCACTCCCGTCGAGGCCGAGGTCGACCAGGGACGCGGCGGCAAGGCTGGACGAGTAGCCCTCGGCGCACAGGAGCAGGAGTCGTCGCCCGGCGAGGTGCGGGTTCCGCCACTCGCTCGCTGGGTCCGCACGCCACTCGAGCACGCTGCGCGGGACGTGGACGGAGCCCGGCACGACCCCGTGCCGACGGCGCTCGTCGCTCGAGCGGAGGTCGACGATGAGCACCTCCCCCGCGGAGGCCGCCTTCCACGCCGCCTCGGGCTCGAGGCGCGCAATCCGCTCCCGCGCAGCCGCGAGCAGCTCCGCCACGCCACGCAGAAGACCGTCCGACACGCCGACATGATCGTGTTCGGCCGGCCGGGTGTCGAGCCCGGAGCGCGGGGCGGAGGCCATGCGCCCCGCCGCTACGATCACCCCACATCACACTTCGGAGGACCGACCGTGGCGACGACGACCGCAGCACCAGCCGACCTCGATCCGCTCGACTTCCTCGCGCTCGACGCACTGCTCGACGACGAGGAGCGGGCGATCCGTGACACCGTGCGCCAGTTCGTCCGCGAGCGGGTGCTGCCGGACGTCGGCGACTGGTTCGAGCGGGGGATCCTGCCGCGCGAGCTCGTGCAGGAGCTCGCCAAGCTCGGTCTGTTCGGGATGCACCTGGAGGGCTACGGGCTCCCGGGCGCGAGCGCGATGGCGTACGGGCTGACGTGCATGGAGCTCGAGGCCGGCGACGCGGGCGTTCGCAGCGCGGTGTCCGTGCAGGGGTCGCTCGCAATGTTTGCGATCTGGCGCTGGGGCTCGGAGGAGCAGAAGGAGCGGTGGCTGCCCCCGATGCACCGCGGTGAGGCGATCGGCTGCTTCGGGCTCACCGAGCCGGACGCCGGCTCCGACCCGGGGGCGATGCGGACACACGCCCGCCGCGAGGGCGGCGACTGGGTTCTGAACGGCGCGAAGATGTGGATCACGAACGGGACGATCGCGGACGTCGCAGTCGTCTGGGCGCGCACGGAGGAAGGCGAGATCAGGGGCTTTCTCGTCGAGAAGGGGATGCCGGGTTTCTCCGCGCCGGAGATCCACCGCAAGATCTCGCTCCGGGCGTCCGTCACCTCCGAGCTCGTGCTGCAGGACGTCCGCGTCCCGGACGACGCGATGTTGCCCGGCACCTCGACGCTGCGCGGACCGCTCTCGTGCCTCGACGAGGCGCGCTTCGGGATCGTGTTCGGCGCGGTCGGCGCGGCGCGCGCCTGCTTCGAGGAGGCGCTCTCGTACGCCAAGGAGCGCATCGTGTTCGGCAAGCCGATCGCCGGCTTCCAGCTCACGCAGCAGAAGCTCGCCGAGATGGCGCTCGAGGTGAACCGCGGCTTCCTCACCGCGATCCACATCGGCCGCATGAAGGACCAGGGGACACTGCGGCCCGAGCACGTGAGCCTCGGGAAGATGGGCAACGTCCGCGGCGCCCTCGAGGTCTGCCGCAGCGCCCGCACGATCCTCGGCGGCAACGGGATCACGCTCGAGTATCCCGTGATCCGCCACATGAACAACCTCGAGTCCGTGCTCACCTACGAGGGCACGCATGAGGTGCACACCCTCGTCGTCGGCCAGGCGCTGACGGGCGAGAACGCGTTCGGACGATCCTGAGCCGGGGCGTCAGGCGGCGTCGGCCGCGCGCTCGGCACGCGAGAGGCGCGCGACGAACGGGATCGCGAGCAGGATCGGGATGCCGAGCAGCGGCCACAGCGCCTGGTAGCCCTGCGTCTGCTCGAGCGTCGGGCCGAGCAGGTCGATCACGGCCCCTGCCAGAAGCGGCCCGGTCACGAGGCCGATTCCCTTCGTCGTGGTCGCGAGCCCCGAGATCGCGCCCCGCTCGTCCGGCGGCATGAGCTTGAACAGCAGCCCCCAGGCGAGCGTCATCACGGTCCCGCCCGCAACCGCGACGACGAAGATCAGCACCAGGTACCACGCGTGCCAGCTCGTCGCGAGCCCGCCGGCGAGCAGCCCGAGCCCGTACACGACGGACGCTCCCGTGATCACCCGTGCGAGCCCGTTCCGGTCGCCGATCCGGCCGGCCCCGAGCGCCGCCACGATGTAGCCCGCGGCGACGACCGCGAGGATCTCGGTGGACGTCGACAGCGACTCCCCCAGGCCGACCGTCACGTAGAGCACGACGAACGTACGGGCGCCCGCGAACGTGCCCTCCCAGGCGGTGTTCACGCCGAGGAACATCGCGACGTCGCGGTTCGTCCTGAGCACGCGCCACGAGTGCCCGAGGTACGTCTTGACGCCGAGAAACACGCGGCCGTGCCCCCCGTCCTCGGTGATGAGCGCGATCGGGATCGCGCAGGCAGCGGAGACGATCGCGGCCGCGAAGAGGAACGGCGCGGGCTCCCAGAGATGGAAGAGGTAGCCGCCGCCGATCAGGGCCCCGCCGATCGCGATCCCGCGAAAGAGATGCTGCACCCCCTGCGCGCGCCCGAACACCTGCTCGGGGAGCACGTCCGGGTACAGGCCACGGTACGGCGGCTCGTAGACGTAGTACGCGAAGAAGAGCGCGAACAGCAGCAGCGCGGTCGTCCAGAGGCTCGGCATGAACGCGAGCAGCGCGAGCGCGAACGCCATCGGGCCGAGGGCGGCGAGCATGAACGGCTTCCGGCGCCCCAGAGGCGTGTGGAACGTGTCGCTCCAGGGCCCCACCACGAGCGGCAGCGTGACCGCGACGAACCCCTCCGCCGCGAGCACGAGCCCGACGAGCGTCGTCGAGTCCGTGTACCGCTCGAGAAGCGGCGGGAGGTACGCCGCCGTCGTCGTCAGCGCCCACGCGAGCCCGAGTGCGCCCGCCCCGAGGACGAGCGTGTCGCGCCGCGCGGCGTCAGACGGCGAGCGTCGTTCGCGCGAGCCCGCCGCAGACGACGTCGACGATCGTGCGCTCGGCACGGGCGACCTCCTCGTCGCCATCGGGAAGCCGGCCCATCACCCAGCCCGTCAGGACCTCCTCGAGCGCGCCGTACACGACCCAGCTGGCGAGCCGCGCGTCGAGTTCTGCCCGGAAGACCCCTTCCGCCTGACCCTGCTCGATCACCCGCTGTATCACTCCGAAGCCGCGGCCGATGTCGTCGACCTGAGACGCGAGATGGGGGCTTCGTCCGACCTCCCGCACCATCACGGTCACGAGGTCGGGGTCGTTCGCCCACGTGCGCAGGAGGATCTTGACGAGCCCGCGGAGCTTCTCGTCGGCCGGCCCGCTCGATTCCTCCACCGCGGCGAACCGATCGAGCAGCTGCCGCCAGTTCTCGCGGAAGACGGTCTCGAGCACCTCGTCCTTCGACGTGAAGTAGTGGTAGAGCAGCCCGTGCGCGACCCCCGCCTCCTCGGCGATGTCGCCGACCCGGGAGGTGTGGAACCCGCGGCGGGCGAACACCCGCACGGCGGCGTCGAGGATCCGCTGCCGCTTCTCCTCGCCGCTGGTCGGTCGCCCGCCCGGTACGCGTGCGCGCGCGATTGAACGGTCAGTCAACGTCCGGTCAGAATAGGTGCGGTGGCAGACGGGGCGCAACAGCCGCTCGCAGGGATGCTCGTCGTGGACTTCACGCGCTACCTCCCGGGCGCGTTCGCGAGCCGGGAGCTCCTCCGGCTCGGGGCGCAGGTCGTGAGGGTCGAGGCCCCGGAGGGCGACCCGATGCGCCGCACGGCGCCTGCCTGGGACGACGCCCTCCGCCGCGGCAAGGAGTCCGTCGTCTGCGACCTCAAGCGCGACGCCCCGTTCGCGCGCGCTCTCTGCGCACGCGCCGACGTCGTGCTCGAAGGCTTCCGCCCGGGCGTCGCCGAGCGCCTGGGGATCGGCCCCGCCGACGTCCCGGGTCGGGCCGTCTACTGCTCGATCACCGGGTTCGGCACGGAAGGGCGCCATGCCGCGCGCGTCGGCCACGACCTCAACTACCTCGGCTGGGCAGGCGCCCTCGAGGACACCGCACCCGCCGCGCCGCCGGTTCAGGTCGCGGACCTCGCGGCGGGCGCGCTCGGCGCCGTCGTCCAGGTGCTCGGGGCGCTCCTGCACCGGGAACGCGGCGGGCAGGGAGCCAGGCTCGTCGTGTCGATGACGCACGGCTCTCACGACCTCGTCGCCCACCGGCTCGGCGGGGACCCGCTCCCGCGCCTGCTCACCGGCCGGCTCGCCTGCTACTCGACGTACGCGACCGCGGACGGGCGCTTCCTCACGCTGGCCGCGCTCGAGCCGGTGTTCTTCGTTCGCGCGTGCGAGCTCCTCGGGCGGCCCGACCTGGCGTCCCGCCAGTACGAGGAGGATCAGGGCGCGCTCCGCCGGGAGCTCGCGGGGCTGTTCTCGGCGCGTCCGCTCGAGGAGTGGCTGCGGCTGTTCGACGGCGAAGAGGTCTGCGTCGGACCGGTCGCGACCCTCGCGGAGGCGCACACCGACCTCGGGCCGTGGCCCGAGCCGCCGCCCGACGTCCCCCTGGGCGCCCACACGGACGCGTGGCGCGATGCGTTGGCGGGGTGAGCTCGTCTCGGATCTCAGTCGAGCACCAGACCGAGCGCGGCAGGCAGCGCGAGCAGCGTGTCGATCCGGTCAGGCTCGTCCGTGAAGGCCCCGTCTCGGTCGACGAGGATCGCGCGCATCCCGAGCGCGCGCGCTCCCTCGATGTCGTCCGCGTAGCTGTCGCCCACCATCGCCGCCTCCTCGGGCGGCGTCTCGAGCGCCGAGAGGGCCGCCTCGAAGATCGAGCGATGCGGCTTCAGACGCCCGTGGCTGACGGAGCCGACGCACACGTCGACGTCGAGACCGTGGTGGCGCGCGAACTCCTCGAGGTCACGCTGCCCGTTCGAGATGAGGCCGATGCGCAGGTTGCGCGCGCGCAGCTCCGTGAGAGCCGGAAGGGCGTCATCGTAGAGGAAGAAGTTCTCGTGACGCTCCCACTGGCGCACGACCTCGACCGCGCATGCGCGCGCCGCAGGCCCCGCGCCGCCCATGCCCACGACGATGCGCTCGGTGAACGCGATCCAGAGATCCTCGTCGTGGACGAGGTCGGGATGCCGCTGGAGCCCGGAGAGCGCAGCGGCGCGGGCCTGCTCGTGTCGCGCGGAGTCGAGCGCGAGGCCGTGCCGGGCGCCGATCCGCTCGTAGCCGGCAGGCCCGAGCTCGGGACCCGGACGAAAGAGCGTGAAGTCGACGTCGAGTAGGACGGCCCTGAGCACGCCACGAGGATACGGGCTGCCGTCCGCTAGGCTTCCCACCCCCGGGGTGTGGCGCAGCCTGGTAGCGCGCTCCGTTCGGGTCGGAGAGGCCCCCAGTTCAAATCTGGGCACCCCGATCGACGTGGGGGAACGCCGTTCCCCCAC
>DASSUT010000266.1:0-5158 GCA_035706725.1 Gaiella sp.
CCGTTCTTCTGGAGCGCTGCGAACAGCTCGGGCTCGTTGCCGCAGCACCAGACCCCGACCTTCTTGCCGCGCATCTTCTTGATCGTGTTGATCCCGCTGTCCCGCCACGTCAGCTCGGTCATCCCCGAGCGGGCGAAGACCTGCGCGATCGACACGAGGTTCGACCCCTTCTCGCGCGTCGCGAAGAGGTTCGGGAGCCAGTCGATGCCGAACTCGGCCCGCTTGCCTGCGACGACGGTCTCGGGCGTGATGCTCGGCCCGCCGACCTTGATCGTGACGTCGAGCCCCGCCTGGTCGTAGTAGCCCTTCTCGAGCGCTGCGTAGTACCCCGCGAACTGAGCCTGCGTGACCCACTTCAGCTGCAGCGTGACCTTCGTGGCCGCCGGGCGCGTCGGTGCCGCCGCGGCGACCGCGACCCACACGGCGAGCGCCGTACACGCGACCGCCGCGGTCACGAACGCGATGTGCTTCCGCCTCAACGTCGTTCCTCCTCCGGTTCGGCGCGACCACCGTGGCCGCGTCGGTCGACATTCTGAACCGCCGTCACTCCCCGCGGAACCCCCGCGCCGAAGGGTGCCAGCTCGTCGTGAGTCGCTCCACGAGCGCGACGGCTCCATAGAACACGATCCCGAAGACGCTCGCCAGCGCGATCCCTGCCCAGGCACGCGGGAAGTTGAAGAGCTGCGTGTCGTTCAGGATGCTCACGCCCAGCGCGTTCGTCGGGCCGCCGAAGTACTCGCCGACGATCGCGCCGATCATCGAGAGCACCGCTGCGAGCTTCAGGCCGGTGAACAGGAACGGCAGCGAGCTCGGGATCCGCACGTGGCGGAACTCCGCCACCTCGCCGGCGGCGTACGAGCGCATGAGCTCGATCGCGCGCGGGTCGACGGAGGTCAGTCCCCGCAGCGTGTTCACCATCACGGGGAAGAAGCAGAGCACCGCCGCGATTGCCATCTTCGAGAACGGGTTCAGGAGGCCGAACCAGTTGTTCGTGATCGGTGCGAACGCGATGATGGGGATGGCGTTCGCGGCCACCGCGAACGGCAGCACCGCGCGCCCGACGATGCGGAACCGCGCGAGGAAGATCGCGGTGATGATCCCGAGGCCGGAGCCGAGCGCGAAGCCGCCGGCCGCCTCCTTGAAGGTATAGACGCCGTAGTCCCACAGGACGCCCTTGTCGTCCCAGAAGGCCTGTGCGATGTCCGACGGCTTCGGCAGCAGGAACGTCTGCACGTCGAACGCCGTGGTGAGCCCCTGCCAGAGCGCGATCCCCACGACGAAGACGACGACCGCGGGAACCCAGTCGCGCGCCCGCCCGCCGAGCTCCTGCTTGAGACCACGCGGGACCGGCTCGACGACGGTGCTCGTCACTGCTCCTCCGCCGCGGCCGCGGCGCCCGGGCGCGCGCCGTGCCCGACCGCGAGAGCCTCGCGCACCGCGGTCACGAGCTCGAAGAAGCGCGGTTCCTCGTGCGTCTGGGGGCCGCGTGGCTGCGGCAGGTCGATCTCGATCGTGTCCGAGATGCGGCCCGGGCGCGCCGACATCACCACGACCCGAGTCGAGAGGAACACCGCCTCGGGGATCGAGTGCGTGACGAACACGATCGTGGAGCCCGACTTTTCCCAGATGTGGAGGAGCTCGTGGTTGAGCCGCTCGCGCGTCATCTCGTCGAGCGCGCCGAAGGGCTCGTCCATGAGCAGGAGCGCCGGGTCGAACGAGAGCGCCCGGGCGATCGAGACCCGCTGCTGCATCCCGCCCGAGAGCTGCCACGGCCTCGACGACTCGAACCCCGTGAGCTCCACGAGCTCGAGCATCTCCGCGACCCGCTCCCGGCGCCGCGCCCGGTCCCAGCCGAGCTGCTCGAGCGGCAGCGCGACGTTCTTCGCGACCGTGCGCCAGTCGAACAGCACCGCGTCCTGGAACACGATCCCGTAGTCGTGGTCGAGCCGGGCCTGGTGCGCGCTCTTGCCGTTCACCTTGACGGTTCCAGAGGTCGGCTGGACGAGGTCGCCGATGATCCGCAGGAGCGTCGACTTGCCGCACCCGGAGGGGCCGATCAGCGAGACGAACTCGCCGGGCGCGACGTCGAGGTCGATGTCCTGCACCGCCGTCACCCCTGTCCGGAACGACTTCGTGAGGCCCTCGATCGAGACGACGTTGTCGCTGTACTCGCTCACGCGACGTGCTCCGGTGCGCGGTGGAGAAGGAGACGCTCGGCGAGCGCGACGAGCCCGAACAACACGAGCCCGAGGGCGGCGCAGACGATGTTCGTGGCCCACAGGGCGGTCGGCTGCAGCGAGTAGTACTGGTTGAAGTTCACGATCGCCCCGCCGAGGCCCTCCTGGATCGACGCGGGGGTCTCGCCGATGATCGCCCCGATCACGGCCGCGGTGGCGGAGATCTTGAGCGCGGTGAAGAGGTACGGCAGCGACGCGGGCACGCGGAGCCGCCAGAGGACGCTCCACCGGCCGGCGGCGTACGAGTCCATGAGCTCGAACGCGCGCGGGTCGGCCGACTGGAGGCCGCGCAGCGAGTTGATCGCGACCGGAAAGAACGTCAGGTACGCGGCCAGGATCGCGACGGCCTTCCAGCCCTCGACGCCCTTCGAGCCGAGCCCGACCACGACCATCGGCGCGATCGCGAGGATCGGGACTGTCTGGGAGCCGACGACGTAGGGGAGGAGCCCTCGCTCGAGGAGCCGCGAGTGCACGAGCAGCACCGCGAGCCCGAACCCGATCACCGCTCCGAGCACGAATCCCGCGAGCGCCTCCTTCGCGGTGAACCACGCCGCGTCGAGCAGCGGGTGGATCAGGGCGGGGCCGCCCTCGGTGATCGGCTCGCGGAACGCGTTCAGGATGTCGTGGATGTGCGGCATGGTCGTGTCGTCGACGAGGAACGGCCACGTCCAGCCGGTGGTCTGCCACAGCCACTTGTAGCCCTCCCACGCGCCCCACAGCACCGCGACGACGAGCACGTAGGTGGCGAGCCGCCCGAGGGCGGGGACGATGCGCGCCCGACGGGCCTCGACCGGAACGTCCGACATGTGCGCGCATTCCTTAGCACACCGGCGGCCGGGAACGGGCGTTAAGCTCGGCCCCGTGCCGCTCGATCCCTCTCGTGTCGTCACGCGCCTCGAAGAGCTCCGCTCGTTGACCGGGAACGAGGACGGGGCGCAGCGCGTCGCTTGGACGGAGACGTGGGCGACCGCGCGCAAATGGCTCGCCGAGGGGCTCTCCGACCTCCCGCTCGACGTCGAGCGGGACGCGGCGGGAAACGACTGGTACACCCTCCCGGGCGACTCCGACCGGGCCGTCTTGCTGGGCGGTCACATGGATTCCGTGCCGAACGGCGGCTGGCTCGACGGCTGCCTGAACGTGCTCGCGGCCGCCGAGGTGCTGCGGCGGATCGCGGAGGAGGGAACACCGCCGGTCACCGTGCGGCTCGTCGACTGGGCCGACGAGGAGGGGGCCCGCTTCGGCCGCTCGCTGTTCGGCTCGTCCGCGGCGGGCGGCTCGATGGCCGACCAGGACGAGCTCCGGGCGCTCGTCGACCGCGACGGCGTCTCGCTGCCCGACGCGATCGGCGCGTTCGACGTCGATCTCGAAAGCGCGCTCGACGCGCGGGCACAGCTCGAAGGCGCCGTCGCCTACCTCGAGCTCCACATCGAGCAGGGCCCCGTGCTCGAGTCGATGGATATTCCGCTCGGCGCAGTCCTGGGGACGTTCGGAGTCGAGCGCTGGCGCATCACGTGGACCGGCCAGGCCGCCCATGCGGGCTCGACGCCGATGGCGGAGCGCCGCGACGCCCTCGCCGGCGCCGCGAAGCTCGCGCTCGCGATCCGCGACATCGCACGGGAGACGGGCGACGGCGCGGTCTGCACGTCCGGCGGTGTCGTGTGCCGGCCGGGCATCGTGACCTCGGTCGTCGAGACCGCAGAGCAACTCCTCGACCAGCGCCACCTCGACGCGACAAAGCTCGCCTCGATGCTCTCGCGCGCGCGGGAGCTCTCGCGTCGGTTCGCCGACGAGGAGCGGATCGAGGTCGACTGGGAGCGGATCTGGAACATCCAGCCGATCCTGTTCGACGAGACGCTGATCGGCTTCGCGGACGAGGCGATCCGCGAGGTCGCCGGCACGTCGCACCGGCTGCCCTCGGGGCCGCTCCACGACGCGGCAGAGGTCGCCCGCGCGGGTATCCCGACCGTGATGCTCTTCGTCCAGAGCCTCCGGGGCCTCTCTCACACGAAGCTCGAGGACACGAAGCGTGAGCACCTCGAGCTCTCGGTCGCGGCGCTCGACCGGCTCGCCTCCAAGACGATCGCCCACGTCACGGGCTGACGCGCCCGTGCGCCGGCACCGCGAGACCGTCGGTGCAGTCATCGTCGACGCTCGGGAACGTGCATTCGTGCACCGAAGAGGCTACGACCGTGCGCTCTTCCCAGGCTGCTGGGACATCCCGGGCGGACACGTGGAGGACGGCGAGACCCCACTCGAAGCGTTGGGTCGGGAGGTGTTCGAAGAGACAGGCTGACGAGTGAAGCGCGTCCTCGCGGAGCTCGGAGACGTCGTCTGGGTCGGCGACGACGGCGTCGAGCGACGCGAGCTGGACTTTCTCGTCGAAGTGAACGGCGATCTCGCCACGCCCCGGCTCGAACACCCGAAGCACATCGAGTTCGCCTGGGTCGGCGCAGACGAGCTCGACCGCGTGATGGAGCACCGCGGACCACAGCAGACGCTCGTCCGCGAGATCGTTACGCGAGGGATCGCAGCGGCGAATCGGAGCGCCGTGCCGAACGACGACGGCCCGCCGAAGGGCGGGCCGAGGTCCGGATGAAGCGGGGAACCACCCCGCGCACGGCTCACAACCGCCACCCAGTGCAGCGCCGCGCGACGCCGACCTCGACTCCGCCCTGGCTCGGGCGCGGAGGGCGCCGGACGCGAACCGGAACCGGTGGTTGGCCGGTCGCATCGGTTGTGAACCGCGCATCCGCCTGGAGATTTCACCCTCCACGCCGCGAGAGTAGGCTGCGGCGGCCGTGCGAACCCCGGTTGTGGACGAACTGGCGCGCAATCGGCACACGTCGGCGGTCGTCGCGGGGCTCGTCGTCGGCTGCTTCCTCACCTGGAACGTCTCGAACGTCGGCGCGGCCGCGGATCCG
>DASSUT010000267.1:0-2320 GCA_035706725.1 Gaiella sp.
GCCAACGCTGTAGGTCATGCCCGGTGCCGCGACGTTCGCGGCGAGCATGGCCTTCCAGAGCTCCTTGCCGGTCTTCGCGTCGTACGCGTCGAACTCTCCGGTGCCGCGACCCGCGAACACGAGCCCGCCCGCGGTCGTGAACGTCCCGCTGTAGCACGTCCGCGGCCACTTCACGCGCCACGCGGCCTTGTTCGTGTGGACGTCCATCGCGGTGATGTAGCCCTGGTTGAACGTGATGCCGGCGAAGTTCACGCCGGTGATCGACTTCCCGGCGAGGTACTGCTGGTTGATCTTCGCCGCGGGAACCCCCTGGATGGCCATGTCGCTGTCCGCCGCGCAGAAGTACATGTACTGCGTGTCGGGGTTGTACGAGGCCGGGTTCCAGTCGACCCCGCCTTGCGCGCTCGGGGCTATGGCAACGGCGTGGTCGAGCGCCGGCGGCGCCCAGAGGCACTTCACCGCCACTGCCTTGCCCGCGAACTTCTTCTTGTAGTTCGCCGGCTTCGCGCACGTCTGCGGGTCGATCCGGTCACCGACCGGGATCGGCTGCGTCGGCCACGTGTTCATGACCTTCGACTGTGGGACCTTCGTCTCCTTGATCGGAAGGAGCGGCAGGCCGGTGTTGCGGTCGAGCATGTAGAGCCAGCCCGTCTTGCACGCTTCGCCGATCCCCTGACGCGGGACGCCGTCGTACGTCGCGTCGAACAGCATCGTGGCGTTCGGGCAGTCGTAGTCCCAGAGGTCGTGGTGCACCATCTGGTACCACCAGCGAAGCTGACCGGTGCTCGCGTCGATCGCGACCATCGAGGACGTGAACAGGTTCAGTCCCGGCCCACGCCCCGTCCACGGCGCTGCGTTCCCGGTCGAGAAGTAGATCGTGTTCGTCCGCGGGTCGACCGACGGCGTGTTCCAGACCGTCCCGCCTCCCGTCGAGAAGCCGAGCGGCCCCGGAGGCCAGGTCTGACCGCCGATCTCGCCCGGCGACGGCGTCGTGAAGAACCGGAACGCGGGGCTTCCGTCGTTGGCGTGGTACGCGCTGACGCTGCCGCGGCTCATGAACTCGCCGCCCGTCGACCCGACGTACACGAGGCCGTTGTAGTAGAGCGGCGCGGCGGTCAGGGTGTATCCCTCTCGCCAGTTGTGGACGAGGATCTTCCAGATCACGGCGCCCGTCGCCTGGTCGAGCGCGACGAGGGTGCCGTCGAGCTGGGCGACGTAGACCTTCCCGTCTCCGATCGCGACGCCACGGTTGTCCCAGCCGCAACACGCCGTGTTGATCGTCTGCTCGATACCCGAGTGGTACGTCCAGATCCGCTCACCGGTCGCGGCGTTCATCGCGAACACGTCGCTGTTTCCGGTGGGGAGGTACATCACGCCGTTGTAGACGATCGGCGTACCCTCTGCCGAGTACTTCGCGGCCTTGCCGGACCCGTCGAGGTGGATGTGCCACGCCTCTTTCAGGTTCGCGACGTTGCCCGTGTTGATCTGGTTGAGCGACGAATAGCGGGCGTTTGTCGTGTTGCCGCCGTTCGTGATCCAGTTCGCCCCCGGCACCGCCGCCAGGTCGGCTGCCGTGAACGCGGGAGCGGCCGCTTCGGTCGGGAATCCTGCAGTCCCGGCCGTGGTCTGCGAGGCCCCCGACGAGCGCAACGGCATCGCCGACACCGACGCGGCGAGCAAGAGGGCCATCGCAGAGCCCAGAAGAAGTACTCGGTTCAGCCTCATGGTCCCTCCTGGGATCGTGCCACGAACAATTGCGCGAGCATACACCTCTGCCCATCGGCCGCGAACTCGCCTGACACGGACAGTTGAGCTGCGCTCCTCGTGTGCCTCTCCCGCCGGGCGGAATCGCGAGCGCGGAGGCACAGAGCCGCTCGCGGGCACCGGAGACGCTCCTCGGGGACGCCCGACGAGCGTCCTGCTCACACTACGATGCTCCCGTGGTTGCCCCCGCCGCCGTGGACACGCGAGCATGAGCACGGCCGGGGGCGGTGCAGGCGCGGCGGCGTCCCGCGCCGACCGGGTCGAGGCTGGCGTCGAGGCGACCGAGCGGCTGCTCGCGAACGTCGAGACCGTGGTCGTTGGCAAGCGCGAGGCGATCCGGCTCGTGATCGCGGCCTTCGCGTGCGGTGGTCACGTGCTGCTCGAGGACGTTCCGGGCACCGCGAAGACGATCCTTGCGCGGTCGATCGCCCGCAGCATCGAGGGTGCCTCCGTCTCCCGGATCCAGTGCACGCCGGACCTGCAACCGACCGACGTCACGGGCCTGTCGATCTGGAGCCCGCTCGCGCGTGCATTCGAGTTCCAGCCGGGGCCGATC
>DASSUT010000268.1:0-11780 GCA_035706725.1 Gaiella sp.
ACGCAAGCGAACCCGCCGCGGCTCGCGCGGCGGCCGTCGGCGCAAGAAGCCCGGCGCCGCGGGCGCGCCCGAGCCCGCTGCGGCGGATCGCGACGGCTCCGTGCCCGCCGAGGCAGGCGCCGCGTCCGAGCCGGCCGGTGCCGAGCCTGTCGCCGCCGAGCCTGTCGCCGCCGAGCCGTCCGTCGCCAAGCCGACGACCCGCCGCTCACGCCGTGCGCCGAAGATCCACCTCCCCGACGACGGGCGCGCCGCGGTGGCCGGCGAGCCGATGGAGGACGCGGAGCCGCCGGCCGTGCAAGTCACGACGCCGCAGGAGCCGGCCGCCGAGGAGCCCGCCCTGGGCGACGGCGCGGTTGCCAACGGCGAACCGGGCGACGGCGAGCCCCGGCCGAAGAAGCGGACGAGGCGCGGGACACGCGGTGGACGCAACCGCAAGCGGAAGGCGGGCTCGAGCGCGGCGGACGAGCAGAGCGCCGCTCTCGCAACCGCCGAGCCGGAGGGAGGCGCGAGCGCGAGCGAGGCGTCGGGCGACGGCGACTACGTCCCGATGTCGGAGTGGATCGACGACATCGAGCCGTAGTGTCCGCGTTCGCTACAATCCGCCGACTCGCGGGCGACGCCCGCGTTTTCCTCGTCCGAGGCCCGAACCATGAGCTACGCGATCATCTCCGTCGGCGGTAAGCAGTACCGCGTCCGCGAGGGCGAGCGGCTGCTCGTCGACCGGCTCCGGCTCGACGACGGGGCGACGTTCACGCCGACGGTGCTGCTCTCGGGCGGCGACGGGGACGCGCAGATCGCGCCGTCGGGCGTCGTCGTGACCGCGAAGGTCGTCGGCCCCGCCAAGGGGCCGAAGCTCCGGATCGGCAAGTACAAGAAGCGCACCGGCTACAAGCGCCACACCGGCTTTCGCGCCTCGCTGACGCAGATCGAGATCGAGTCGATCGGCGGCTCGCGCAGCGCGAAGCGTGCCGCGGCGAAGAGCGCGCCCCAGCCGGCCGAGGGCACGAGCGCGCTGCCCGCGGGGTACGCGGACCTCACGGTCGCCGAGGTGAAACAGGCGGCAGCCGGCTGGACGGCGGAGCAGCGCGCGGCCGCCCTCGAGTACGAGCAGGCGCACGCGAAGCGCAAGGGGGCCCTCGGGGCGCTCGAGTCCGCGATCTCGGAGGAGGACTGAGGTGCTCCCTCCGGCAATGACATCCGCCCGTCCGGCGGCTGCAAAGCGGCGCCATGCGCCGTCCTCGGTCGCCCCGATACCTTCTATGGGGGCTCCCTGCGTCCTGGCCTGGCTTGCTTTTCGCGCGCCAGAAGCACGGCGACATCACCGGAGGAAGCACTGATGGCACACAAGAAGGGGCTCGGCTCCTCGAAGAACGGACGCGACTCCCAGAGCAAGCGCCTCGGCGTGAAGATCTTCGCCGGCCAGGAGGTCAAGGCGGGGATGATCATCGTGCGCCAGCGCGGCACGCGTTTCCGGCCCGGCCCCGGCGTCGGGATCGGCCGCGACGACACGCTGTTCGCGCTGCGCGAAGGGATCGTGGAGTTCTCACGCAGCGGCGAGCGGCGCTCGGTCGCGGTCAACGCGCCGGCAGAAGGGAGCTAAGACCTCGGGCGCGCGGAGACGCGCGGCGGCACCGTGTTCCACGACCGCCTCCGGATCGTCGTCCGCTCGGGACGGGGCGGGGACGGGGCGCTGAGCTTCCGGCGCGAGAAGTACGTGCCGAAAGGCGGCCCCGACGGTGGCGACGGCGGCCGCGGAGGCGACGTCGTCCTCGTCGTCGCGCCCGCGCTGCGCGACCTCTCGCCGTTGCGCGGGCGGCCGGTCTACGCCGCGGGACGCGGCGGAAACGGACGCGGCGGACGGCGCCACGGCGCCGACGGCGAGCCGATCGAGATCGGGGTGCCGCTCGGGACGCAGGTGCGCGCCGAGAACGGCGAGCTCGTCGCAGACCTCGTCGCGGCCGGCGCCCGCGCCGTGGTCGCGACCGGCGGTCAGGGAGGCCGGGGAAACGCGCGGTTCGCGACGCCGACGCGCCGTGCGCCACGCTTCGCGGAGACAGGCCTTCCGGGCGAGACGCGTGCGCTCGACCTGCGCTTGAAGCTCGTCGTGGACGCGGCCCTCGCCGGGCTTCCGAACGCCGGCAAGTCCTCGCTCCTCCGCCGTCTCTCGAACGCGACGCCGAAGGTCGCCGAGTACCCGTTCACGACGGTGCAGCCGGTGCTCGGGACGGTGGAGTCGCCCGAGGGGGGACAGCTCACGGTCGCGGACGTGCCGGGGCTGATCGAGGGTGCGAGCGCGGGCGTCGGCCTCGGGCACGAGTTTCTCGCGCACCTGGAGCGCGCCCGGCTCCTCGTGCACGTGATCGACGGCTCGGAGGGTGATGCCGACATGCGCTTCCACGCGATCGACCGGGAGCTCGAGCTCTACGGCGCCGGCCTCGACGAGCGACCGCAGGTCGTCGTGCTGAACAAGGCGGACCTTTCGCCAGAGCCGGCCCCGTTTCACGTCGAGGACGACCGCATCCTCGCGGTGCACCGTGTCTCGTGCGTGACCGGCGAAGGCATCGAGCCGTTGAAGCGCGCCCTCTTCGCGCTGTGCCCGGCGGCGTCGGAGCCGGTCGGCGCGGAGGCCGAGGTGCCGGAGTTCCTCGAGTACCGGCCCGCGCCGCCGGCGCGACGCGCGTTCCGCGTGCTCCGCACCGACCGCGGCTTCCGCGTCGTCGGGACACCGCCCGGCGGAGAGGAGCTCGACGACGCGCTCCGCGCGGCCGGCGTGCGCAAGGGCGCGCTCGTCGAGATCGGCGACGAGGAGCTCGAGTGGCAGCCGTGACGGGAGTGTTCGGCGGTGCGTTCGACCCTCCGCACGTGGGCCACGTCGAGCTGGCCCGCCGGGGGATCGAGCACTTCGCGCTCGATCGGCTCCTCGTGCGTGTGGTCGAGCACCCCGGCCACAAGACGGTGGCGACGCCGCCCGGGCTCAGGCTGCGCCTCGCCGAGCTGGCGTTCTCGGCCCTGCCCGGGGCGGAGGTCGCGCTCGACCCGTTCGCCCGGACGGTGGACTCCCTCCAGGCGCTCGGCCTACCGGACCCGGTGTTCCTGGTGGGCGCCGACGAGTTCGTGTCGCTCCCGACCTGGAAGGACCCGAACCGGGTCCTCGCGCTCGCGAGGCTCGGCGTCGCGACGCGGCCCGGCGTCGACCCCCGGCGGCTCGACCAGGTCCTCGCAAGCCTCGAGCGTCCCGATCGGGTCGCCTTCTTCGCGATCGACCCGCTGCCCGTGTCGTCGTCGCACATCCGTGCGCGAGCCGCCGCCGGCGAGCCGGTCGACGCCTTCGTTCCGCCTCGGGTGGCGGAGGAGATCGCTCGTCTCCGCCTGTACCGGCCCGTTGAAACGGAAGGGGCCGGGGGTATGCTTCGTGGGGACCCGAGCGAACGGACGACACCGACCTGACCCCACTCGAACACGCGCGCCGCATCGCCGCACTCTGCGAGGAGAAGCTGGCGACGGACGTGACGATCCTCGACATGCGCTCGGTGTGCGACTACACCGACTTCTTCGTGCTCGCGACGGGCAAGAACCCGCGTCAGACGCGCGCGATCCACGAAGAGGTGCTCGGACGCCTGAAGGCCGAGCACCGGCTTCTGCCGCGCTCGACGAGCGGCCTGCCCGAGGGCGCCTGGATCGTCGACGACTACCTCGACGTCGTCCTCCACGTGTTCACGCCGGAGACCCGGGCGCACTACCGGCTCGAGGACCTCTGGAACGACGTGCCGAAGCTCGAGGCGGTCGCGACCGCCTGACGTTTTCCGTGCGGGCGACGCTCTCCGTCCGATTCGTTCTCTGCCATGAGAACGTGACCTCGCGGTTACACTCCGTCGTCTAGGGGCCGTAGCTCAGCTGGGAGAGCGTCGCGCTGGCAGCGCGAAGGCCACGGGTTCGAGTCCCGTCGGCTCCATCTAGTCGTGTCTGGACGAGGAAATCGCTGATGCGCATCCGCTGGCTCGGCCAGTCGGCGTTCCTGCTCTCGGGGTCGAAGACCGTCCTGATCGACCCGTTCGGCCCGGAGACGGGCGAGCGGCTCGCCGCGCGGGGCATGGAATTCCGGTACCCGCCGATCGACGGCATCGCCCCCGATCTCGTGCTCGTCACCCATGAGCACTCGGACCACAACGGCGTCGAGGTCGCGCGCGGGACGCCGGCCGTGCTCCGCTCGACCGCGGGCCGGCTCGAGTCGCCGGTGGGGGAGGTGCTCGCGATCGCGTCCGAGCACGACGACCAGGCCGGGACGGCGCGGGGGCCGAACACGATTTTCTGCCTCACGCTCGACGGTGTCCGTCTGTGCCACCTCGGCGACCTCGGCCAGCCTGCGCTCCGACCCGAGCAGCGCGATGCAGTGAGCGACGTCGACGTGCTGTTCGTGCCGGTCGGGGGCGGGCCGACGATCGACGGCCCGGGCGCGGCGGAGCTCGTGCGCGAGGTTGCGCCACGGGTCGTGTTCCCGATGCACTACCGCACGGAGGCGGTCGGCTTCCTCGAGCCTGCCGACGCGTTTCTCGACGCGCTCGGTGCGCCGGTCGAGCGGCCGGAGACGAGCGAGGTCGAGCTCGACGGCGTCCTGGCCGCGCGGTCGGAGACAGTCGTCGTGCTGCTTCCGCCGCCGCTCGCCTGAACGGCGCTCGACGGGCCCCGTACCGGCGTTCCGGCAGGATGGGGGGCGCATGTCGTCTCAGGGGCATCCCGCGCGCGAGCGTCTGGAGCGGCTCGAGCGGCGGCTCGGACCCCGGACTCGCGGCAGGCTCGTTGCAACCGCCCTCGGTGCCGCGCTCGGGCTCGCCGGGGTGCTGCTGGGCATCGCCCTCCTCGACCTGACCTCGGCGGCGTCCTACGCGCAGCTCGTCGGCGCCGTCGCGCTCGCGATGCTGCTCGGCGGCAGGCCGGCCGGAGTCGCCGCGATCGTGGTGAGCTGGGGGTTCGGGGCGTTCGTGCTCGAGCAGTCCCGTTGGCAGCCCGTCTTCGACAACCGGGACGAGTTCCTACGGTGGGCGACGTCGCTCGCCGCTGCGGTCGTGGTCGTCGCCGTGGGCTGGGCGATGCGGAGAGGGCACGAGCGCGCCGCGGTCGCGGCTGTCGAGGCGGAGCGCTCGCGCAGGCGACTCGAGGCGATCCAGGAGCTGACCGCGAGCCTTTCTGCCGCAGTGAGGCCGTCCGACGTCGCCGACGCCCTCGCACGCGGCGTCGCTGAGGCTCTCGGCGCACAGGGCGGGGCGTTCGGCCTGGTCGAGGGTGACGAGCTCGTGGTCGTCGAGGCGGGCCCAGACGCCCCCAGGCGCGCCGTCGCGCCAAGCACGAAGATGCCCCTCTCGGTGCGGGCGCCCATCGCTGCGGCCGCTCGCGAGGGCCGCAGCGTTTGGGTCGAGACGCACGCGGAGCTCGTGCGGGGGTTCCCCGACGCCGCCCGGCTCACCCGAGCCGTGAGCAGCGCGCTCGCGGTCCCCGTGCGGCGGGGCGGCTCGGTGATCGGCGCGATGGCGTTCGCGTTCGCCGAGCCCGGTGCGGTGACGCTCGAGCGCCGTGCGGTCGCCACGCTCGCGGCGGAGCTCGGGGCGCAGGCACTCGAGCGTGCCCGTCTCTACGAGCTGGAACGCCTCGAGGCCGAGCGTACGGGGCGACTCCAGTCCCTCACCGCCGCGCTCGCCGAGAGCCTGGTGCCCGCTGACGTCGCGGCGATCGTGCGCGAGCACGGCATCGGTACCGCGGGCGCAGATGCCGTCGCGATCCATCTCGTCTCCGACGGTGGAGACGCACTCGAGCTCGAGGGGGCGAGCGGCATGGACACGAGCTCGCTCGAGACTGTCCGGTGGCTCTCGCTCGAGCGGGACGGGGCGCTCGTGAGCGCGTACGCGCGCGGGCGCGCGTCGTTCCACCCGTCCCTCGAGGCGCTCCAGGGCGACGACCCTCTGCTCGACGCGCTCGAGGGCGACGGGATCGTCTCGGCCGCAGTGTTCCCGCTCGGCGCCTCCCGGCGGGTGCACGGCGTGCTGCTCCTCGGCTGGCGGACCGCCCAGCCGCTCGAGCCTCACGAGCGTGCGTTCGCGGGCACGTTCGCGAGCCAGTGCGGCCAGGCGCTCGACCGCGCGATCCGGTACGAGAGCGAGCGCACGATCGCCGAGACGCTCCAGCAGAGCGTCCTGCCCGAGGCGCTCCCGGAGGTCGACGGCGTGACGTTCGCCGCTCGTTACCTTCCCGGAGCCTCGGGCGTCGACGTCGGCGGGGACTGGTACGACGCGTTCACCCTCTCCGACGGCCGGATCGGTTTGGTCGTCGGCGACGTCGTCGGGAAGGGCGTTAGGGCGGCCGCGACGATGGGCCAGCTGCGGAATTCGTTGCGGGCCTTCGCGTCCGAGCACGCCGACCCCGGTGACGTCGTCCTGCGCCTCAGCCACATGGTCGACGGGTTGCCGGAGGCGCCGTTCGCGACGCTCGCCTACCTCGTGCTCGACGTGCCGACGCGCACGTGCCGGTACGTGGTCGCGGGGCACCCTCCTCCGCTGCTCGTCGACGCGTCCGGAAACCCCTCGTACCTCGAGGGCGGTAGGACGCTGCCGCTCGGCGTGGATGCCGACGTCCCTGTCGAGGTGGCGGAGGCGCTGCTCGAGGTCGGCGCGACCGTCGTGCTCTACACCGACGGCCTCGTGGAGCGACGCGACGCGACGCTCGACGACGGCCTCGAGCGGGTCCGCGCGTCTGCCGCGTCCGTCGACGCGGGTCCCGACACGCTGATCGACCACATCCTCCGCGACGCGTTTGCGGGCGCCGAGCGGGAAGACGACGTCGCGATGCTCGTCGCCCGGCTCGAGCCGCTCGCTCTGGGGGTCTTCGACCTCACGCTGCCCGCCGACCGGGCCGGCCTGCGGCGGATGCGCGAGGCGCTCGACACATGGCTCACGGAGCTCGGCGCCGAGGCCGACGTGCGACACGACGTCGTGCTGGCTGCCTGGGAGGCGTGCGCGAACGCCGTCGAGCACGCGCAGGGGCCGGCGAGCGCGACCTTCAGGCTCCAAGGCGCCCACGACGGAGCCGTCGTGCGGCTCGAGGTGGCGGACACCGGCCGCTGGCGCGCGCCGGGCGGGCCCGGCGAGGAGCGCGGCCTGGGGCTCCCGTTGATGCGTGGCCTCATGGACCGCGTCGACGTCGTGCACGCTGCGAGCGGGACGGTTGTCCTGCTCGAGCGGAGGCTCACCCCCCGGCACGCGGTCGGCGTGGCCGCGACGGCGGGGGTTTCCGGCGACCTGGCCCCGGGTAGGAGAGGAGCGTGACGGCAGAGATGGACGATCGTCCGACGACGCACGAACGGACCGCAGTCGACGTGATCCGGCAATCGCCGGACGTGGCGGTCCTCGTCCTCCACGGCCAGGCGGACCTTCACTCCGCGCCCGAGCTGCGGGAGCAGCTCCACGGCGTGATCGACGAGGGGGCATTTCACGTCGTGGTGGACCTCACCGACGCGAGCTTCGTGGACTCGATGACGCTCGGCGTCCTGCTCGGAGGCGTCAAGCGCCTGCGGCCGCAGGGCGGTCAGCTACGCGTCGTGGTCGACAAGCCGGGTCTGCGGCGGATCTTCGAGGTCACGCTGCTCGACCGGGTGTTCAGCCTGTACGACACGCGCAGTGAAGCCTTGGAGCGGCTGTAGCAGCGCGAGACGTAGTCGTCGCGCGCTCCTGCCGGTCTCAGGGATAATCGCTCCTCTCGATGGTGACGATCTCGTTCAGCCCGGACAGCTCGAGGACGCGGGCCGCCTGCACGGAGGGCCGTGACACTGCGAACGTCGAGCCGGCGGCGTCGGCGCGCCGGCTCGCGTCGGCGATCGCCTTCAATGCCGAGGAGTCCAGGAACGTGCACTCCTCGAGGACCAGCACGACGGCCTCGCGCGCTTGGAGCGGAGAGTCGAGCGCGGACACGAGCTCGCCGACCGTCGCGAGGTCGAGGTCGCCGCGCACGGCGATGCGCCGCCCGGCCTCGGTCGCCTCGACGACGATCTCGAAGTCGACGTGCTCCATCGCGACGAGTCTACGTACGCGCCCGGCCGTCGACGGCCTTGTGAGGACGGAATGACCGAGGTCGTCTCCCTCACGGTGCCGTCCGGCGCGACCTGGGCGGGCGTCGTCGAGCTCGTGCTCGCCGGCCTCGGCGCACGGCTCGATCTCCCGTACGACCGCATCGACGAGCTCCAGCTCGCGACGCGGGCAGCGCTCTCGGATGCGACCGGTCCCGACGTGCACGTCGACGCGACCGCGAACGACGACCGTCTCGACGTCCGGATCGGGCCGCTCGAGGCGGCGGCCGCCGCGGATCCCGGCCGGAAGAGGGTCCTGGACGCGCTCGCGGACGGCATCGAGCTCGGCCCGGCCGAGGACGGCGTGACGTGGGCGGTGCTCACGTTCTCGCGCGGTGGAGCCCGGTGACGTGGGGTCTGCCGACCAGCGCGCGCTGCTCGTCGCGTATCTTCGGGAAGGGGACGTCCGCGCGCGCGACCGGCTCGTCGAGGACCTGATGCCCCTCGTCCGCTCCCTCGCGAACCGCTACGCAGGACGGGGAGAGCCGACCGAGGACCTCGTTCAGGTCGGCGCGATCGGGCTCGTCAAGGCCATCGACCGCTTCGAGCTCGAGAAAGGCGTGGAGCTCTCGACCTACGCGGTTCCGACGATCGTCGGCGAGATTCGGCGCCACTTTCGGGACCGGACGTGGGCGGTGCACGTACCCCGACGGCTCAAGGAGCTGTCGATGCGGCTCTCGCGGACGCGGGACGAGCTGTCGGCGGAGCTGGGCCGGTCGCCCACGATCGCCGAGCTCGCCGCGGCCGTCGGCGTCGACGAGGAGGAGGCGATCGACGCGCTGGAGGCGTCGAAGGCGTACGCGCCCCGGTCGCTCGACCAGCCGTACGACGAGGACGAGCCCGGCCGGGTGCCCGGCCTCGCCGACGAGGAGCGCGGGTACGCCACGCTGGAGCGCGGCTCGGTCGTGCGTCAGGGCCTCGACGCGCTCGACGAGCGCGAGCGGAGGATCATCGTGCTTCGGTTCCTGCGCGGCATGTCCCAGTCGGAGATCGCGGCGGAGGTCGGGATCTCGCAGATGCACGTCTCGCGGCTCCTGCGCAAGTCGCTCGAGGTCATGCGCGGCCGGCTCGAGGAGCCCGAGGTGCCGGCATGAACGGACGTGTGGTGCTCGAGCTGCCGGCGAGGGCGGAGTATCTCCTGCTGGCGCGGCTCGCGATCACCGGGGTCGGCCGGTCGGCGGGAGCATCGGAGGAGACGCTCGCAGACCTCAAGCTCGCGATCACCGAGGCGGTCGCGAACGCGGTGAAGCACGCCTACCCCGAAGGCGAGCCCGGACGGATCACCGTCGAGCTCTCCGCCTCGGCGCAGCGGCTCGAGGTCGCGGTGTCCGACGCGGGCCGCGGCCTCCGCCCCGGGAACGCAGAGCCGCCTGCGGACGACGGTCCGCGCGAGGAGGGCATGGGCCTCTCGATCATCCGCGCGATCGCGGACGAGGTCGAGCTCGGCCCCGGCCCGGACGGGCTCGGGACGAGCGTCCGTTTCGCCTGCGCCCTTTGAGGGCGAACGGTCAGGCGCCGGCGAGCGCGGACTCGGGGTCGTCGTAGAGGTCGAACACCTCGGTGAGCCCCGTCAGCTCGAGGGCACGGCCCACGAGCGGAGGCGGCCGCACGATCCCGAGCCGGCCTCCTGCCTCGAGCATCCGTCGGTGCGCGCCGACGAGGGCGCCGAGCCCCGCCGAGTCGATGAACGTCACCTCGCGGAGATCGACGACGACGACCGCGGCACCGCTCGTCGTCGCGTCGTGCAACCGCGCCCTGAGCTCGGGCGCGGTGTACGCGTCTACGTCTCCGGTCGGGCGGAGCACGGTAGGCGCCGGGCCGCTGTCCTCTGCGCGATCCGGCGCCGAGCCGGACGTTCCCCCGCTCGGGTCGAGCGCGGGAACGTCCGGGCACGGGAAGTGGCCCTTCGGGCCGCTCAGTCCACACGCTCCTCTCTGACCGTCGTGCCTCCGGGCCCGCTCTCGACGGCCCGCCGGTGCGTGCCGAAGCCGCCCCAGCTCGACCAGAACACGAGGGAGAGCAACACGCCGATCGCGCCGACGATCATCAGGATCACCCCGACAGTCTGGAGGTCGACGCCGGATGTGTCGGCGCTGACCGCCCACGTGAGGATGGCTCCCGCGGCGATCAAGAGCAAGCTGACGCTGACGCCCATCGTTCCAACTCCTTTTCTCGCTGTGGATTTCGGCCGGCCCATGCGGGCAAAAAGCCCGCATGCGACTGTGCTCTCGGCGTGCTACCCGGTGCCCGGGGAGCCGAAACCCGTAAGGGGTGGTGGGGGAACGGCCCGCGGAGCCGTGCCCCCACCTGGAGCTCAGACGCCGGTGAGCGTGATCGTGCGGACGATCTCGGCCGTGGTGGCCGTGTTCGCCGCGACCTGCACCCGGTACGTCTTCTTCTTCGCGACCGTGAGACCGTTCACCCGTACGCGCACCGTGCAGTCGATGCCGAGCGGCGACGCGCCCTGACCCACCGACAGGAGCGTCGAGCGCTGGTAGCCACGGACCGTGTAGCCGACGGTCGTACCGGTCGGGTTGTTCGCGCAGTACTCGCGCAGGTAGACGGTTACGAGCGGGTTCTTCGTGCCGCCCTTGACGGTCAGCTTGCCGTTGACCGGGTCGAGCGGGGCGGCGACAGGGGCGAAGCGCGGCTGCGCCCGCTTGGGAGTCCCGTCGAGCCGGTAGATGCCGCTCTGCCACAGGCTGCCGTTCGAGTCCTGCATCACGAACCAGATGAACATCTGGACGCGCTGGTCCTTGCGGGCCATCGTGATCGCCTGCGGGAGGTACTTCGCCTGCTGCGCCTCGGTGACGCCCTTCGGCTCACCCGGCTTGGTCTCGTTGCCGTATTCCGTGATCCAGACCGGGACGTTCTTCCTCTTGAACGCCGTGTCGAGATCCTTTTCGAACCGCGGCATCGTGGTCAGCGTCACGTTGGGGTAGCGCACGCGCTGCGTCGGCTTCTGGGCGACCGGGAACGGGTACGGATGGTGCGCCCAGGCGTCGAACTTGAGCTTGAGCCGCTTCGCCTCGGCGGCGACGCCTTTCATGAACGTCGCGGGCGCAACGGTGTCGGTGAGGCCCTTCTTCGGATGGTCGCGCCCGTGCGAGGACGTCTCGCCGATCGCGACCTGCGCGGACCTGCTCCCCTGCTTGATCCCCGTGTACCCGGCCTTCGCGAGACGCGCGTAGTTCCGCGCGCTCACGATGCGACCCTTCTTGTCGAACTGCGGGCGCAGGAACGTCGCGAGGTTCGACTCGTTCCAGATCGAGAAGAACCGCACGTAGGGGTAGCCCGAGAAGCGTCCCGAGTACCGCGACGCGACGGCGCGGGCGAAGTTCTGGAAGTCGCGCATGTTGCGCGGCAGGACCTGGGGGGACTGGCCGCCGTTGGCCCACTTCGGCGTCCCCCAGAGCGTGATCAGCACCTCCATGCCCCGCTGCTGCGCGTTGCGCACGAGGTCGTCGACGTCGTCGAACCTGTACGCCGAGTCGAACGGGTTCGTGGCGCTCGCGGGCCGGTCGGGGGCGACCTGCGACCAGTCCACGACCGTGCGTACGATCCGTGCGTCGTTCTCGCGTGCTCGGTCCATCGCCTCGGCCCTGCCGGGATCCCAGCGGAACATGGGGTCGTCCTGGAAGCCGACCCACATGCGGTCGGCGGCCCCCGC
>DASSUT010000269.1:0-2030 GCA_035706725.1 Gaiella sp.
GCCTCCACGTGCTGATCGAGGCCGGGTTTCCGCTCTCGCTCGCGGAGCGGCTCGCCGTGAGCGCCGCCGACCTCCATGTCGCAGTCGAGCTCGTCTCGCGCGGTTGCAAGCCGGTCACCGCGGCCGAGATCCTGCTCTAGCCAATACCCTCCGCCCGTGGGCGCCGCGGAGCGCAAGGTCTACGGGGTCGCGGAGTTCAACCGGCGGCTCGCCGGGTACGTAGGGCGGGTGCGCGACGTCTGGGTCGAGGGCGAGGTTGCGGAGCTTCGCCGCAATCCCGCCTGGGCGAGCGTGTTCCTCACGCTGAAGGACGCGCGCTCGGGCGCCTGCCTCTCCGCCACCATGCAGCGAGGGCGCTTCGACCGCATCGAGCCCCCGCTCGCCGAGGGCGAGCGCGTGCAGGCGAACGGCGGGCTGCAGCTGTACGAAGCACGCGGCGAGCTGAGCTTCCGCGCGACCGCGATCGAGCGGGTCGGCGCCGGCGACCACGCGGCGCGGCTCGCGGAGCTGAAGCGCAAGCTCGCGGCCGAGGGGCTGTTCGCGCCCGAGCGCAAGCGGCGGCTGCCTCGCTTCCCCCGTGCGGTCGGGCTCCTCACGGGCGCCGACGCCGCGGCCCGCGGCGACGTGATCGCCGGGATCACGACCCGCTACCCCGCCACCCGCCTCGTCGTCGCCGAGACTCGCGTGCAGGGGCCGTTCGCGGTCGGCGCGATCACCTCGACCCTCGCCCGGCTCGCTGCCCGCGACGGCGTCGACGTCGTGGTTCTCGCCCGTGGCGGAGGCAGCTTCGAAGACCTCCTGCCGTTCAGCGACGAGCGCGTCGTGCGCGCGGTCGCCGCGTGCCCCGTGCCGGTCGTCTCCGCGGTCGGGCACGAGCAGGACGAGCCGCTCTGCGACCTCGCGGCCGACGTCCGCGCCCCGACGCCGACCGCTGCCGCCCGGCTCGTCGTCCCCGATCTCGACGAGCTTCGTGCAGGCCTGGAGCGCTCCCGCGACCGGCTCTCGGCAGGCACACGCCGCGCGCTCGAGCGTGACCGCGGCAGGCTCGCGCGCAACCGCGAGCGGCTGACGGCAGCGCCGGGACTCTTCTTCGAGCGCCGCCGTGCCGCGCTCGACCGTGCGGCGGCGCGTCTCCAGGCGCTCTCGCCGAGGGCGACGCTCGAGCGCGGCTATGCGATCGTCCGCGCCCGGGACGAAACCCGGCAAGTTGCGAGTTGCAACTTGGCCGTCCTGCGCGACGCAGCCTCGGTGGCGGAAGGCGCGAGGATCGAGGTCGAGCTCGCGCGCGGTGTGCTCGGCGCGCGCGTCGAAGAGGTGCGTCCGTGACCGACGAACGCAGCTTCGAGGAGCTCCTGCGCGAGCTCGACGAGCTCGTCGCGCGGCTCGAGCGCGGCGACGTGGCGCTCGACCAGGCGCTCGCGCTCTACGAGCGCGGCGAGACGCTCCACCGCGCGCTCTCCGAGCGGCTCGACCGTGCCGAGCTGACGATCGAGGAGCTCCGGGCCGGCGACGCGGCGGACCCCCGTGACAGCGGTCCTCCGGACGGGTAAGGTCGCGCCTGCATGGCACGTCCGAGCGCAGACCTCATCCGCGGGATCCCGATGTTCTCGGAGCTCGACGACTCGTCGATCAACCAGCTCGCCGACGACTTCATGGAGCGCGAGTTCGCCGAGGGCCAGTCGATGGCCACCGAGGGCGAGGGCGGCCTCAACTTCTTCGTGGTCGAGAGCGGCACCGTCGACGTCTCAGTGGGCGGGCGGGTGGTCGGCACCCTCGGATCCGGCGACTCGTTCGGCGAGGTCGCCCTCGTCGACAAGTCCGCTCGCTCCGCGACCGTCACCGCGACCTCACCCGTCAGGGCGTACGGTCTGCCGGTCTGGAGCTTCCGGAGCTTTGCGGAGGCGCGGCCGGTCGTGCTCTGGAAGCTGCTCGAGCTGCTCGCCGACCGTCTCCGCGCCGCCGAGTCGAGGTAGCGCCCCGGAGCGGTGAACGCCGCGTCCGACGCCGAGCTCGTCGCCCGCTGCCTCGCG
>DASSUT010000270.1:0-14986 GCA_035706725.1 Gaiella sp.
TACGCGCGGGTTGGGCGTGGCTCGCGGGCGGTGACGGCTTCGTCCTCGGGCACGTGCCCAGCGAGGCCAGCTTCCTCAACGGCCTGGGCATGTGGGTCGCGGGGATGGCGGTGGTGAGCGGCTTCGGGATGACCGTCGCCGCCAGCCAGTGGTGGAGCACCTCGATCACGAGCGTGCTGTGGGTGCTCCCGCTCTGGGCTGTCCTCTACTGCCTGATCGAGCGCCTCGTCCTGAAGAGCTTCGGCACGAGCTGGGCGTGGAACGTCGTGCTCACCATCCCGCGTCTTCTGCTGTCGCTCGCGATCGCGCTCGTGATCGGGCTGCCGATGGCGCAGGTGATCTACAGCGGGTCGATCAACGACGAGCTCAGCAAGACGACGACCGCGCGGATCCACGAGGCGACGGATCAGATCACGCGCACGTACGGCGCCAAGATCGCGGTCGCGCAGAAGGAGATCGAAGCGGCGCAGACCAGGGAGACGCGCCTACGGCAGCAGGTGACGAACAGCCGGTTCCTCGCCGACTGCGAGGCCGGTCTCCAGAGCTGCTCGCAGACCCACAAGCTCGGTCGTGGGCCCTACTACAGGCGCGACGCCCGCCGGGCCGCCGCCGCGGCTGCCGAGTTGAGGCGCGCCCGTCCGGAGATCGCCGCGACGATCGCAGCGAACCGTCAGAAGATCGCGACGTGGCGGGCAGCCGAGAGCAACCAGATCGCGAACCGGGTCGCGACGATCAAGGCGAACCGCGACTTCCTCGCCCGTCAGGCCGCGCTCGACCGCGTCCAGCAGGCGAGCCCGGCCGTGACGAAGTACGTCCAGTTCTTCCTGGCGTTCCTGATCGCGATCGATCTGGTCGCGCTCATGCTCAAGCTCACGCATCTCTTCTCGACCGGCGGTGCCTACGAGCGAGCTGCGGCCGCGCTCAGGGCGGAGGACCTCGTCGAGGTACACCGCATCCAGGAGCGCGCGACGGTCTTGACCCGCCGCATCACGCTCGAGGCGCGGGCGCAGGAGGATGCGGACGAGCTCAGGATTCGGGGCGACGTCTCACGCAGGCCCGAGCTGGAAGGCGACGAGCTCAGGCCGAACGAGCGCCCGAGCCGGCGCCCGTCGCTCGGCGGCCCCGCGACCGCCACGCCGCTCGGCGACTGACGACGCGCGACGCTCGGCAGCGTCGACGGAGCGGCGCCGGAGTCGAACCGACCGAGCCGTGGGCTACACGACCGCACAGGTTTTGAAGACCTGCTGACCCACCGGGGTCATGCCGCTCCGCGGCCACAGTACATGCGGGTTCCAACCGCTCACGGCGGCGTCACCCGGGACGACGTCCGGTGGCGGTTCCGTACGATGGCATCGCGCTTGACGCGGCCGGCGACCGGCCTCTCGACCGGTCGCCTGACACCGACCCGCGCTAGTAGCCGGTGGACGAGCCGCCGCCGCTGAAGAGCGCGATCAGCACGATCACGACGGCGAGCGCGGCGACCGCGGCGCCGATCCAGATCCAGCGTGCGTGACCGGAGCCGGTTCCGCGCGGAGTGGGTTGGTTGTGGAGGGATGCCATCGTGCCTCCTTCCATTGCGTCCCTACGAGGGGATACGGGGCGGACGGAGGCCCGGATGCCTCCGCAACGCGGGCGCAACACCCCGCGGCGGGGCGCTGACGGTCGCGGCGGGGCTCTTGATGGCTGGTAGCCGCGCGCTACTCGAGCGCGGTCCTGATCCGCTCGATCGCGGCGGCCTCGGCCTGGTCGCCGCCCTTCGCGGCCTTGCTCACCGTTTCCGCGAGCTCGAGCACGAAGGCGCGGTAGGCGTCGACCTCGTCCGGTGCCTTCGCCCGGAGCGTCGCGACCGCGTCGCGCAGGGACTCGTCCGCGGCCTCGTTCACCTCGCTCGGCGTGGCGAGCGCGCCGAAGCCGGTGCCGTGCTCGGAGGCGAGCTCGCGCACGAGCTGGCTGTCGTCGTCGCGCGACCCGAGGAGGTACTTGGCGAAGGACGACGCCTCCTTGAACGAGTCGAGGAAGCTCCGGTCGCTGACGGACACGAGCAGGCCGGCGGCGGTCGCGCCCTTGCGGAGCTCGTCCCATTCCTCTTCCGTGAAATCCGCCTTGCCGGCCATCGCGCCTCCTCGCTCGAGTGTGTCTTCAGTCTCTCACGGCGCGGCGCGGGCGCCCCTGCGCAGGACGCGCCGGTCTCCGACCCGGCGCGTGACGCCGTCGACGTCCAACCGCTCGAGCAGGAGCTGCGCATCGCGCCGGCCGACGCCCGCGAGGTCCCGGAACCGGGCCAGCGTGATCTCCCCCGCAGCGCCGCACTCGGTGCGGACGATGTCCCGCGCGACCTCGAAGGCACCGGATGCGACGGCATAGCCGTCCCCGAGCCTCACGAGCCGTCCCTCCGTCTCGAGGAACCGGACGAGCTCGGCGTCGTCCACCTTCGTCGCGGCGAGACCCCCCGCCGCGAGCGTCTGTTCGAGCGCGGCCGCGGCCTCGCCGCGGGAGCCGAGCGATGCCGCCGCGCCGGGAAGGTAGGCGGTCGCGCCGCGGCGCTCGACCGGCAAGAAGGGGAGCACGACCGCCGCCCACGGCTCGGCGGGCAGGAGCTCCGCGAGCGCGAGGCCCGGGTCGAGTGGCGCCTCGGCCGCGCGTGCGCGCAGCCGCTCCTCGACGGCCGCGCCCGTCTCCTCGAGCCATGCGTCCGAGAACGCCCAGCCCTCGACGACCCGGACGGCGTCGAGCCCGTCCTCGAGCTCCTCGCCGCTCAGCAACGCTCTCCCTGCAAGCGACTCCACGCGCACCGGCTCGTGCACGAGCGCGCGCACGATCGAGCGTGGGTCGCCTTCGCCGAGGAGCCGGTCGCGTTCGGCATCTCGTCCGCGAGGCGGCGCCGGATCGAGCACGACCGCGCCGCCGAGCGTGGTCGCGTCGCGCAGCACCACCCGGTCGCCCCTCGCCGCGACGACGGGCGCCGCGAGGCGGAGCTGCGCGTGGCCGTCGCCGACGCGGACCACGCGGGCCGGGATCCGGCTCGTGCCGTGGTGCACGGAGAGCCGCGCGCCGTCGGGAATCGGCTCGAGCTCGTCGAGCACCACCTCGAGGCGGTAGGAGCGTGGAAACGACCCCGGCGCGACGAGCGCGTCGCCGCGGCGTACCTCCGTGCGCTCGACGCCCGGGAGGCTCACCGCGACGCGCTGGCCCGCCGCGGCGCGCTCGACGGGGACGTCGTGCACCTGCACGGAGCGGGCCCGAACGTCCCGGCGGGCCGGCTCGAGCCGGAGCTGGTCACCGACGCCGATCGAGCCCGACCAGAGCGTCCCCGTGACGACCGTCCCGATGCCGCGCAGCGTGAAGACGCGGTCGACGAAGAGCCGCGCCGGAAAATCCGTCCGTCGCTGCTCGACCACGGCGGCAACCGCCGCAAGCCTGCGCCGCAGCTCGTCGAGCCCCTCGCCCGTCACCCCGCTGACCGGCACGACCGGCATCTCCGGCAGAAGCTCGCGCGCCTCCTCCAGCGCAAGCTCGAGCGTCTCCTCGTCGACGAGATCGGCCTTCGTCACCGCGACCACGCCGCGCTCGACTCCGAGCAGGCGGAGGATCGCGAGGTGCTCGTGCGTCTGCGGCCGCGCCCCTTCGGCCGCGTCGACCACGAGCAGGAACAGGTCGATGCCCGTCGCCCCCGCCACCATGGTGCGCACGAACCGCTCGTGACCCGGGACGTCGACGAGCGAGAGCATCGTCCCGTCGGGGAGCTCGAGCGGCGCGTACCCGAGGTCGATCGAGATCCCCCGCGCGTGCTCCTCCGGAAGCCGGTCGGTGTCCTTGCCCGTCAGCGCCCGCACCAGCGTCGTCTTCCCGTGGTCGACGTGACCCGCCGTCCCGACGGTCAGCGCCACGGCGGCGACCTCCGGACGAGCTTGTGGTGAATCACCACAAAGTCCGGCGGGCCCGGAGCACCGCACGGGCGGCTTCGTCGACCTCCGCGTCCGTGAGCGTGCGGGCGTCGAGGAGCAGCCGGCCGTCGCGGACGATGCCGACGACCGGCGGGTCGCCGAGCCGGAGCGGTACCGTGAGCGCCTCCTCGATCGCGCACGCCACGCTCGGCAGCTCGGCGAGCGGGAGCGCGCCGCCGCCGACCCGCGCGACCGTGTCCTCGGGCTCGCCCCCGACGAGACCCGCGAGCCGCTCCGCCCGCTCGCGTACGCGCTCGAGCCGCTCGTCGAGCATCCGCAGCACCGGGTTCTCGCGGCGCGCACGCTCGGGATCGGCGTGGAGGGCGAGCGTCCCCTCGAGCGCGGCGAGCGTGAGCTTGTCGGCGCGCAGCGCGCGCTGCAGCGGGTGGCGGCGGAGTCGCTCGACGAGCTCGCCGCGGCCGACCACGATCCCCGCCTGCGGGCCGCCGAGCAGCTTGTCGCCGGAGAAGCAGACGAGGTCCGCGCCCGACGCGAGGCTCGACGCCGCGGTCGGCTCGTCGCCGACGTCGGTCAGCGAGCCCGAGCCGAGGTCGTCGACGAGCCAGACGCCGGCCCGCGCGGCGATCGCCGCGAGCTCCTCCGGGCGGGGGCGCTCGGTGAACCCGACGATCCGGAAGTTCGACTGGTGGACACGCAGGAGCAGCGCCGTGTCGGGGCCGATCGCACGCTCGAAGTCGGTGCCACGCGTCCGGTTCGTCGTGCCGACCTCGACCATCCGCGCGCCCGAGCGCGCGAGCACGTCCGGGATCCGGAAGCCGTCGCCGATCTCGACGAGCTCCCCGCGTGAGACAACGACCTCGCGGCCGTCCGCGAGCGCCGCGAGCGCGAGCAGCATCGCGCCCGCGTTGTTGTTGACGACGAGCGCCCCCTCCGCACCCGTCAGGCGGCAGAGCGCGTTCCCGACGTGGTCCTGCCGCGAGCCGCGCGAGCCCGAATCGAGGTCGAGCTCCAGGTTCGAGTACGCGGAACCGACCTCGACCACACGCTCGAGCGCCGCCGCCGCGAGCGGCGCGCGCCCGAGGTTCGTATGGACGATCACGCCGGTCGCGTTCAGCACCCGACGCAGCCGCGGCGCCGTGAGCCGGGCGAGCTCGGCGCGCGCCGACTCTGCGACGTCGCCGGGCTCCTCGCCGGCCTGGATCGCCGCGCGCGCCTCTTCGAGCGCAGTGCGCGCGGCCGCCGTCGCGAGCGGACGAGGAGCTGCGGCGAGCACCTCGTCGGCGAGCAGCCTGTCGACCGACGGGAGGTCGCGAAGGCGCATGGACACAAGTTTAAGAGCTCCGAATAGGCTGACGTTCGTCGACGGAGCGCGATGCGCGAGTGCGATGCGAGGACGCAGGGAGCCCCGATATGCGGGACATATCGGGGCGACCGAGGACGAAGCAGCGTGCCGCGCAGCGCGCTCCGGCGGCACAACCTTCATTCTGTTCGGAGCTCTTACGAGCTGACGAGCGCCGGAATCACCTCGCGCAGCAGCGCCACGAGGTCGCCGGAGGCGCGGGCGCCGATCTCGAGCACCCGCTCGTGGTCGATCGGCTCGGGGAGAACGCCCGCCGCCGCGTTCGTCACACATGCGAGGGCGAGGCAGCGGATCCCCATGTGCCGGGCGGCGAGCACCTCCGGTACGGTCGACATGCCGACGAGGTCGGCGCCGAGGGTACGCAGCATCCGGATCTCCGCCGGGGTCTCGAAGGCCGGGCCGAGCCAGGCGGCGTACACGCCCTCTGCGAGCGCGATGCCGAGACGCTCGGCCGCCGCCCGTGCGACGGCACGGTACGACGCGTCGTAGGCGTCGGTCATGTCGGGGAAGCGCGGCCCGAGTGAGTCGTCGTTCGGGCCGACGAGCGGCGAGGCGCCCTGGAGGTTCAGGTGGTCGGAGATCGCGACGAGCGTCCCCGGCTCCCGCTCCACGTCGAGCGACCCACAGGCGTTCGTGAGCACGAGCGACTCGATCCCGAGACGGCCTAGGACGCGGATGCCGAACACCACCTTCGCGGGGGAGATGCCCTCGTAGAGGTGCGCCCGCCCCTTCATCACCGCGATCGGAACGCCGCCGAACGTGCCGACCACGAGCGCGCCCGCGTGACCGACCGCCGTCGACGCCGGCCAGCCTGGGATCTCGCCGTAGTCGATCTCGACCGGCGTCTCGACCGCATCCGCGAACGGTCCCAGGCCGCTGCCGAGCACCACTCCCACGCGCGGCCGCACCGCCGTCCGCGCGCCGATCGCGGACGCTGCCTCGTCGAGCTCCTCGCTCACGCGCTTCCCTCTGCCCGGCGCTCGTCGACCATCTCGCGGATCCAGTCGACCGCGTCCTTCGGCTCGTCCGTCATCTTCAGGAGCTCGAGGTCGACCGGCGAGACGAGCCCGTCCGCGAGCATCTCGGCCCGGATCCAGTCGAGCATCTCGCCCCAGTAGTCCGTGTCGAAGAGCACGACGGGGAACGTGCCGATCACGCCGGTCTGGATCAGCGTCAGCGACTCGAACAGCTCGTCCATCGTCCCGAAGCCGCCCGGGAAGATCACGAACCCCTCCGCGGCCTTCACGAACATCACCTTGCGCGCGTAGAAGTGCTTGAAGGTGACGAGGATGTCGCAGAACGGGTTCGCCCTCTGCTCGTGCGGAAGCCGGATGTTGAAGCCGACCGAGAGCCCTCCCGCCTCCCTGGCGCCCCGGTTCCCGGCCTCCATCACCCCGGGCCCGCCACCCGTCACGACCGCGAGGCCCGCCTCGGCGAACAGCCCCGCCGTCTTGCGGGCCGCCTCGTACGTCGGCGAGCCGGCGCCGACCCGGGCGGAGCCGAAGATCGTCACCGCGGGCCGGTCGATCCGACGCACTGCCTGGAAGCCCGCGAGGAACTCGGAGGCGATCAGCGCGACGTCGGTGGCGAGCGTCTCCTGCGTGCGGCGCAGAAGACGCCGGTCGAGCTCCGCAGGCTCGGTCACAGCCGGCTCTGCGGGACGTGCGCCGCGACCATGCCGGCGACGAGCGCGGCGGCTGTCGCTACCGACGCCACCGCGACGATCGTCGCGCGCCGCCGGGCCGCCGCCGGTGTCGCGGCCCCGCCTCCCGCACGGAGCACGCGCCAGGAGCGGAGGACGTGGCCGCCGTCGAGGATCGCGACCGGCAGCAGGTTGAGAAGGTTGAGCAGGAACCCGGCGTAGGCGAGCGCGCGCAGGAGATTCGAGTCGAGAGCCTCCCCCGCCACGAGACAACCGAGCGCGCCCACCCCGCCGGCGACCGGGCCCGCGAGCGAGACGCGCGCGTTCACCCACGGATCGAAACGCATGTTGCGGAGCGCCACGTACGCGCCGAGGAACGGGATGAAAACGGGTAGCTGCGGGTCGAGCCCTTCGCGGCGCGCTTCGAGGTAGTGCCCGAGCTCGTGCACCGCGATCAGCAGCACGAACCCGACCGCGAAGCGCCAGCCCCAGATCAGCGTGTAGCCGCCGACCGCGAGGAACACCCCGAAGAACTTCAGCCCGAACGCCCCGAACTTCACGAGCGCGCCGAGCGCCACGACGAGCGGCGCGACGATCCGTCCGAGCAGCGACCGCCGGCTACGGTCGTGCTCGCTCGGCAGCGTCCTCGGCTCCGGCGCGGTGACCGGCTCGAGGTCCCGGTCTCGCCGGTCGCTCACGGCGTCAGGAGCCCTGGCCGATCCACGCCTCGCCGCCCTCGTAGAGCTCCTTCTTCCAGAGCGGCACGGTCTGCTTGAGCGTGTCGATCGCCTCCCTGCAGGCGGCGAGCGCGTCCGCCCTGTGAGCCGACGAGACCGCGATCACGACGCTCGTCTCGCCGATCTCGACTCGCCCGACGCGGTGGTGGATCGCGACGTCGACGAGGTCGTGACGTTCCTTGAGAGCCGCCGCGATGCGCTCCATCTCCGCCTCGGCCATTCCCTCGTACGCCTCGTACTCGAGCCTCACGACGTCGCGTCCGCGCGAGCGCGCGCGCGTCGTGCCGACGAACGTGGCGATCGCGCCGGCGTCGTCCGAGGCAACCTCGCGGACGACCTGCTCGAGCGACAGGGGCTCGTCCGAGAGAAGGAAGGCACCGCCCGAGACCGGCGGGATCAGCGCGACCTCGTCACCCTCCGAGAGCCGCGTGTCGCGCCCGGCGTACGCTCGGTTGACCGCGTAGACCAGGCCTGTCGGCTCGGCTCCGAGCTCGAGCGCCTTCCACACGTCGTCGACCGTGGCCCCTTCCGCCAGCTCGACCTCGACCTCGCGCGCACCGCGCTGCTCGCGGAGCGCCGCGAACAGCTTCACCGCGACCTTCACGCGACCCAGCGTAACCGTGAGCGCCGTCGCTACGCCTGACATGTTAGAACTGCGCCGTGGCCGTCGTCCTCCCCCGCGCGAACCTCAACGAGCAGGTCTACGCGACGCTCCGCGGACGCATCCTCGCGCGTCAGCACGGGCCCGGCGAGAAGCTGAGCCTGCACGAGCTCGCGGCCGAGCTCGGGGTGTCGCGCAGCCCCGTCCATCACGCCTTGACCCGCCTCGTCGCAGAGGGCCTGCTCACCGTGAAGGCCCGCCGCGGGTACTTCGTCAGCCCGATCACCCGGCGCGCCCTCGTCGAGGGGTACGAGGTGCGCCTCGCGCTCGAGCTCCACGCCGCGGAGATCGCAGTGCAGACGGCGGAGGACGAGCGGATCGCGGAGCTCCGTGCCCGGCTCGAGGCGACCGCGGAGTCGATCTCCCACGCCGAGTGGGACACCGCGAACGCCGCCTTCCACGAGACGCAGGTCGACCTCGCCGACAACGATCTCCTGTCGCGCTTCTACCGCGAGCTCTCGGTGAACCTCATGATGCAGGTGATCCGCGGCGGCCGGCTCGAGCAGGACGAGTACCTCGTGACCGAGCACACGGCGATCGTGGTCGCCCTCGAGACACGCGACCGTGACGCCGCCCGCGCGGCGATCCAGCGCCACGTCGAGACGGGCCGCCGTATCGCGCTCGAGGCCGTCGAGCGCGCCGGCGGCACGCTGTAGCCCCGTGCACCCCACCGCCGCCAAGGTGCGCGAGCGCCTCGCGGCGCGGGGGCTCGAGGCCGACGTCCAAGTGCTGCCCGACTCGACCCGCACTGCGCAGGAGGCCGCCGACGCGTGCGGCTGCGAGCTGGGGCAGATCGTGAAGTCGCTCGTGTTCGTCGTCGACGGGCAACCGACGATGGTGCTGTGCGCCGGCGACCGGCGCGTCACCGCGGTCGCCGGGCGGCCCGCCACCGCAGACGAGGCGCGGGCCGCCACCGGCTTTGCGATCGGCGGGGTTCCGCCGCTCGGCCACGACACCGACCTTCCGACGATCGTCGACGAGTCCCTCCGCCGCTTCGAGCGCGTCTGGTGCGCCGCGGGCACGCCGCACGCAGTCTTCGAAACGAGCGTCGACGACCTGCTCGCCGCCCTGCCCGACGCGACCGTCGCCGCAGTCTGACCCGTCGCCGATCTCGGGCGAGGCACCCCGCATAGGATGGTCGCGTGTCGACCGCGCCCGACCGACGCGTGACGGACTCGGGGATCGAGGTCGAGCCCGTCTACGGCCCGGCCGACGCCTCCGGGCCGGCCGAGCCGCCCGGCAGCTACCCGTTCACCCGCGGCCCGTATCCGGACATGTACCGCGGCAGGCCGTGGACGATCCGGCAGTACGCGGGCTTCGGCTCGGCGGAGGAGACCAACGCGCGGTTCCGCACGCTGCTCGCGCACGGCCAGACGGGCCTCTCCGTCGCGTTCGACCTCCCGACGCAGCTGGGCTACGACTCCGACGACCCGGTGGCGGACGGGGAGGTCGGCCGGACGGGGGTCGCAATCGATTCCGTCGAGGACATGGAGCGCCTCCTCGACGGGATCCCGCTCGACGAGGTCTCGACGTCGATGACGATCAACGCGCCTGCCGCCCTGCTCCTCCTCTGTTACGAGCTCGTGGCGGCGGAGCGCGGTATTGCGGGCGAGACGCTCCGCGGGACCGTGCAGAACGACGTGCTCAAGGAGTACGTCGCGCGGGGCAACTACATCTTCCCGCCGCGCCCCTCGATGCGGCTCGCCACCGACCTGTTCGCGTACTGCGCCGAGCGGATCCCCCGCTGGAACACGATCTCGATCTCCGGCTACCACATCCGGGAGGCGGGCTCGAGCGCCGCGCAGGAGCTGGCGTTCACGCTCGCGAACGGGATCGCGTACTGCGAAGCAGCGGTGGCCGCGGGCCTTTCACCCGACGACTTCGGGGTGCGCCTGTCGTTCTTCTTCAACGCGCACAACGACGTGCTGCAGGAGGTGGCGAAGTTCCGGGGGGCCCGGCGGATGTGGGCGAAGATCATGCGTGAGCGCTTCGGCGCGACGACCCCCGCGGCGCAGGCGCTCCGCTTCCACGCCCAGACCGGCGGCTCGACGCTCACCGCGCAGCAGCCCGAGAACAACCTCGTGCGCGTCGCTGCCCAGGCGCTCTCCGCGATCTACGGCGGGGCGCAGTCGATCCACACGAACGCATTCGACGAGGCGCTCGCGCTTCCGACGGAGCGCTCCGCGATGCTCGCGCTGCGCACGCAGCAGATCCTCCTGCACGAGGCAGGCACGACGAGCACCGCCGATCCCCTCGGCGGCTCCTGGTACGTCGAGGCGCTCACCGACGAGCTCGAGGCCAAGGCCGGCGAGCTGATCGCGCGGATCGACGAGCTGGGCGGCGCCGTCGCGGCAATCGAGGCGGGCTGGGTGCAGCGTCAGATAGAGGAGTCCGCATTCCGCTGGCAGCAGCAGGTCGAACGGGGAGAGCGCGTGATCGTCGGAGTGAACCGGTACGTCCAGGACGACTCGACCCGCATCGAGCTCCACCGCCTCGACCCCGGGATCGAGCGGGCACAGCGCGGGCGGATCCAGTCGCTGCGCGCCCGGCGGGACGCGGTCGCCGTCGAGGCGGCGGTAGCCGAGGTGCGGCGCGCCGCGAGCTCAGAAGAGAACGTGCTGCCCCCGCTCCGCGACGCCCTCGCGGCCCGCGCGACGATCGGCGAGCTCTGCAATGCGTTGCGAGAGCTCTGGGGCACGTACGACACCCGCTGAGAGGCGCTGCCGGGCGGAGTGTCGGCTGTCCGCGCGCCGACGGTGTCAGACACCGGTTTTCGTCAAGACCGTGTGTCGCACCGACTTCGTGTCGATCGCTCCACCGACGCACGCGTTTCCGTGGCGGTGTGGAGCGATCGGAACAGAGTCGGCACCGTGTTCGCCCTTGACGAAATACGGTGTCTGACACCGTGCGGATCCTCCTCGTCTCGCAGATGTACCCTGCGCCGCGGACGCCAGACCTCGGGACGTTCGTCGCCGACCTCGAGGCGGGTCTCGCTGCACGCGGCCACGAGATCGCGCGGGCGGTCGTCGACGAGCGCGGGGGCAGGTCCCGGCACTTCGCGCTCGCGTACCACGTCCTCCGGGAGACGCGGCGGTTCCGTCCCCACGTGGTCTACGCGCACTTCCTCGTCCCGGCGGGGCTCCTCGCCGTTCTCGCAGGGCGTGCGCCCGTCGTTCTCACGGCGCACGGGCAGGACGTCGCGAACGCCGAGCGATCGCGCGCCGTCAGGGAAGCGACCCGGCTCGCGGTGCGGCGCGCGGCCGGCGTGGTAGCCGTGTCCGCCTGGCTCCGCGCGCGGCTCGAGGCCGTCGTGCCCGAGGCGGCGGGTCGCGTGGAGGTGATCGACTGCGGCGTCGACGTCGTCCGCTTCGCGCCCGGGCCGGCCGACGTCGCCCGTGCCGCCGTCGGCTGGGATCCCGACGGCACCGCCTTTCTCTGCGTCGGCGCGCTCTCCGAGAGGAAGAACGTGCTCCGGCTCGCACGGGCGTTCGAGCGCCGAGGCGAGGGCTCGCTGGCGTTCGTCGGGGACGGGCCGCTCCGGGAGGCGCTCGAGGGACGGCCACGGATCCGTGTCGTGGGCTCCGTCGCCCACGGGGAGATCCCCGGCTGGCTCAACGCCTCGGATGTCGTGTGCCAGCCGAGCCTCGTCGAGCCGTTCGGGCTCGCGACGCTCGAGGCGATGGCCTGCGCGCGCTCGGTCGTGGCGACCCGCATCGGCGGCCCGCGCGAGTTCGTGCCCTCCGGGGCCGGCGTGCTCGTCGACCCGCACGACGATGACGCGCTCGTCGAGGCGCTCTCCGCCGCGGCGACGCTGCCCCGGCCGAATGCCGCGGCCAGGGCCGCCGCGGAGCTGCACGACGTAGCCGTGCAGGTGGCGCGGATCGAAGCGTTGCTGGAGCGTGCGGCCTCCGCCGCCGCAGCGGCGGCCGCGTCGTCCTAGCTCGTTTCCCCGGGGGCCTCGGGCGTCCCAGCAGGCCGGTCCCCCTCGCCGCCCCGGCGCATGGAGTTGCGCGCAGCGTCGATGTCGTCGCGGAGGTTCGTGTCGCCCTCGATGACCACCTTGTGAAGGACCCACCCGAGGATGGCTCCCAGCATCGGGAAGATGAGGTAGATCCAGTAGTCGTGGAACTCGGTCCCGACGAGCGCCGGGCCGAAGCTCCGCGCCGGGTTCACCGACGACCCGCTGATCGGGATGATCGCGACGTGGATCGCGAGCAGCGTGAGCGGGATGGCGAGCAGCGCCGTCCCTCGGACGCGCTCGCTCTTCGTCGACTGGAGGATGACCGCGACGAAGAGGGCAGTCATCAGGAACTCGACGACGATCGCGGCCCAGTTGTCGCTCGCCTGCGTGGTGGTCGCCGCAACCGTGGAGTCGTCGTATGCGATCAACACGACGACGGACGCGGCGATCGCCCCGGCGAACTGCGCGATCCAGTAGCCGATCAGGTCGTCCATCGCGAGTCGCCGGTCGAGGAACATCCCGAGCGAGACCGCCGGGTTGTAGTGACCGCCCGACACCTCTCCGAACGCATAGAGACCGACCAGCAGAGCGAGCCCGAAGCCGAACGCGATCTCGAGGACCTGCGCCGAGGTCACGGCGCCGCCGGCGGACACGATCGCGAAGGAGCCGATCCCGACGAGCGTGAAGGTTCCCAGGGCCTCGGCGAGGTACTTCTGCGTCTTCCCCATGCTGGCGCTTCCTTTCCAGGAGTGGTCTGCGACGTCCGAAGTCTCGCGCACCGGTCGGCTGCCGTCACCGACCGTCGGCGTCGAGATCGGCGAGCCGCGCCTCGACGAGCGGCGCGACGGCGTCCTCGAGCCCGGCGTCGCGCGCGACCGCGAGCGCCTGCTCGTAGGTCTCGCGCACCTTCTGCGGGTCGACGCCCTGCTTGAGGCGGTTGTCGCCGGTCACGAGCAGTCGCCGGATCGTCGCGCGCGCCTCGTCCTCCGCGGCCATGGAGCGAGCCTAACGGCCGCTACCATGACCCGCGATGACCTCCGTGTTCGCCGTCCTCCAGGTGCTCTTCGGCGCCGGCCTCGTCACCCTCGTCCTCATGCACTCCGGGCGTGACGCCGGCTTCGGCGGCATCGGCTTCACGCCGACCTCGCAGGGCGGGACGCACATCGTCGAGCGGAACCTCACACGGCTCACGGTCGCGGTGGCGATCCTCTTCGCGGCGAACACGATCGTGCTCTACCGCCTGCTCGCGTAGCGTCCCGGCTGCAGGCCTCTCGCTATCATCCGGTCTCCACGCGCTGGTGGCGGAATTGGTAGACGCGCAAGGTTGAGGGCCTTGTGCCCTATTGGGGCGTGGAGGTTCAAGTCCTCTCCAGCGCATGCGCGAAGGGCCCTCGGGGGCCCTTCGCACCAGATCCTCGGCACCGCTTTGGCGCAGCCGCGTGGAAGACGCGCGCGACCTCCGTCTCCTCACAGCGCCGAGAACCTGGGCGCGTGCGCTCCGCGCGAGCGCGCCATTGACGTCGTCCGGCAGGATCTCTACCCTTCGTGACGAACATACGTTCGTCGTTCCCGACCAGGAGGCATCCGTGCCCGCCCAGCCGACATTGACCGTGCGGCAGCAGGAGATCTGGCAGTTCCTCGTGATGTACGTCGACGATCACGGCTACCCGCCGACCGTGCGCGAGATCGGCGAGGAGGTCGGGCTCGCGTCGCCCTCGACCGTGCACGCGCACCTCGCGAACCTCGAACGGGTCGGTCTCATCCGCCGCGACCCCACGAAGCCGCGGGCGATCGAGCTCACCGGTCACCGGCGGGTCGTGGAGCCGGCGGCCGAGCCAGTGCCACGTCTGCCACTGCTGGGCCGGGTCGCCGCAGGAGCCCCGCTCCTGGCGGAGGAGAACGTCGAAGACGTCGTCGCTGTCCCCGAGACGCTCGGGCGGGGCGCGGACTTCCTGCTCACGATCCACGGCGACTCGATGATCGAGGCGGGCATCCTCGACGGGGACACGATCGTCGTCCAGCGGCGGGACGACGCGCGCAACGGTGACGTCGTGGTCGCCCTCGCCGGGGACGACGAGTCGGCAGACGAGGCGACGGTCAAGACGTTCTACCGCGAGGCAGACGGTCGAGTCCGGCTCCAGCCGGAGAACGCCGCACTCGAGCCGATCTACGCCGACCACGTGAAGATCCTCGGCAAGGTCGTGGGGGTGTTCCGGAGTCTGCGATGACGAGCGCGGTGTCACCACTCGCCCGGACGCTCGACCAGGAGCTCCTGGCGCTGTCGCGCGGAGCCAGCCTCGAGTGCCTCGCGTGCGGCGAGTTCGTGATGCGTCTCCGCGGCGTCCTCGCATGCCCCGAGTGCCGCGCCCTGCTCGCCGACGGGACGGAGCTGCCCGAGGTCGTGCTGCCGCGCGCGATCGGGGCCTCGTAGCGCTCGCAGCCCTCTCGGCGCCGGAATGCCGGGCGCCGTGAGGACGTACAATGGAACGTGCAGGCCGGGTGGCTGCGGGCGGCTTCGGCCGTCCGAGGAAAGTCCGGACACCGCAGGGCAGGACGCTGGGGAAACCCCAGGCGGCGAAAGCCGACGGAAAGTGGAACAGAGAGGAGACCGCCGGCGCTCAGGCGCCGGTAAGGGTGAAACGGTGGGGTAAGAGCCCACCAGCACCGTGGTGACACGGTGGCTCGCCAAACCCCGTCCGGTGCAAGGCGAAGCAGGTCCC
>DASSUT010000271.1:0-8162 GCA_035706725.1 Gaiella sp.
CGCGTCCGTCGTGCGGCTCGGTGCCAGCGACCAGGGCACGCAGCCGAAGGAGCAGACCGCGAGACGGGCCTACGACCTCCTCGCGGAGGGCTTCGGGCGCGGCTTCAACGGCCCGATCCCGATCGTGGTCGACCTCCACGACGCGAAGGGCAACACGCAGGTTCCGCAGCGGATCCACGACGACGTGGAGGGGCTGAACGACGTCGCGTCGGTCGCGAAACCGCAGCTGAACGACGACAAGACCGTCGCCATCGTGTTCGTGACGCCGACGTCGGCGCCGCAGGACGAGGCCACCGACAACCTCGTCGACCAGCTTCGCTCCGACGTCGTCCCGCGCGCGACCGACGGGACGGGCGCGGTCGCGTACGTGTCCGGCCAGACGGCGGCGTTCAAGGACATCGGCGACCGGATCACCGAGCGCGCGCCGCTGTTCCTGCTCTACATCATCGGCGTGACGTTCCTCGTGCTCGCGATGGCGTTCCGCTCGATCGTGGTCTCGCTGACCGCGGCGATCACGACGATCCTGTCCGCGTTCGCCGGGTTCGGCGTGATGACGCTGATCGTCCAGAAGGGGTACCTACTCGGGCTCACCGGGCTCGACCGAACGGGGCCGATCGAGACGTTCGTGCCACCGATCGCGTTCGCGATCCTGTTCGGGCTCTCGATGGACTACATGGTGTTCATCATGAGCCGGATCAGGGAGGAGCACGTCCACGGCCTGAAGACGCGCGAGGCGGTCGACCACGGGATCGCCGCGATCGGGCGCGTGGTCGTGGCGGCCGCGATCATCATGGGCACGGTCTTCTCCGCGTTCATCCTGGGCAGCGACCGCGTGTCCAAGGAGTTCGGGATCCTGCTCGCGGTTGCGATCCTCACCGACGCGTTGATCGTGCGGATGACGCTCGTGCCGTCGCTGTTCACGCTCCTCGGCGAGAAGACGTGGTACATCCCGCGCTGGCTCGACCGGGTGCTGCCGAACGTCACGATCGAGGCGCCGCACGGCGGCGGGCGAGAGCCCGTGGCCGTGCCCGACCGGGCGCCCGAGCCGGTCGGCAGGTCCTGACGCGCACGCGTGAACCGGTGCCGGGGCGGCCGTGAGCCGCCCCGGCACGCCGGCCGCGTACGTCTGCGCGACGTGCGGCGTGCAGCACGCGCCGTCCGACGCGCCACCCGAGGGCTGCGCGATCTGCCGGGACGAGCGGCAGTACGTCGGCGAGGGCGGCCAGCGCTGGACGACGCTCGAGGAGCTGCGCGGACGGCACCGCGGCGACGTCCGCGAAGAGGAGCCCCGCCTGACGGGGATCGGGATGGAGCCCGCGTTCGCGATCGGCCAGCGGGCGCTCCTCGTGGAGACGCCCGGGGGGAACGTGCTCTGGGACTGCATCCCGCTCCTCGACGACGAGCTCGCAGACGTCGTCCGGGCACGCGGCGGCCTTGCCGCGATTGCCATCTCGCACCCGCACTACTACTCGTCGCTCGTCGAATGGAGCCGTGCGTTCGACGCGCCGGTCCACCTGCACGCCGCCGACCGCGAATGGGTCATGCGGCCTGACCCGGCGATCGTGTTCTGGGAGGGTGACGTCCACGAGCTCGAGCCCGGCGTCACGCTGCTCCGCCTCGGCGGCCACTTCGCGGGCGGCACCGTCCTCCACTGGGCGGCGGGGCAGGGCGGCGCCGGCGCGCTGCTCTCCGGTGACATCGTCCAGGTCGTCGCCGACCGGCGCTGGGTGAGCTTCATGTACAGCTACCCGAACCTCATCCCGCTGCCCGGGCGGGTCGTCGAGGACATGGCGAGGGCGCTCGAGCCGTACGCGTTCGAGCGGCTCTACGGCGCCTGGTACGGCCGGGTGGTCGAGGACGCCAAAGCCGCCGTCAGGCGGTCGGCGGAGCGCTACGTCGCCGCGCTCGCGCACGTCCCTCCGGACGCCCCCGGCGCCTGACACACGCGGGTCGCCGCGGCGCGAGTCGCGCGCGTGCGGCAAGCTCCGGGCATGCTGCGTCCGCCGGCGGGCCGGGAGAGCGCCCGTGGCGGGCGGACGCTGCTCATCCTCGGCTCGCTCGCCGCGTTCGGGCCGCTCTCGATGGACACGTACCTGTCCGCCCTGCCGTCGATCGGCGACGACCTCGACGCCTCCGCCGCCTCGGTTCAGCTCACGGTGACCGCGTGCCTGCTCGGTCTCGCGTCGGGCCAGGTGGTCGCGGGCCCGCTGAGCGATCGGCTCGGCCGCCGCCGGCCCTTGCTCGTCGGTCTCGCCGGTTTCACCGTCGTGAGCCTGCTGTGCGCCCTCGCGCCGACCGTCTGGGCGCTCGCCGCGCTCCGGCTCGCACAGGGCCTCTGCGGGGCGGCGGGCATCGTGATCGCGCGCGCGGTCGTCCGTGACCTCCACGAGGGCGTCGCCGCAGCGCGGGCGTTCGCGCTGATCCTCGTCGTCACCGGTCTCGCGCCGATCCTCGCCCCGGTCGCGGGCGCCGGCGTGCTCCACGTGACGTCGTGGCGGGGCATCTTCGTCGCGCTCGCGTTCGTCGGTGCCCTGATCGGGCTCGCGACCGCCGTGGGCCTTTCGGAGTCGCTGCCCCGCGCGCGGCGCCGGAGCGACGGCCTGGGCACGACACTCCTCGTCTTCCGCGGGCTCTTTCGCGATCGGTCGTTCGTGGCCCACGGGCTCGCGACCGGCCTCGTCTTCGGGGCGATGTTCGCGTACATCGCAGGCTCACCGTTCGTGCTCCAGGAGATCTACGGCCTCTCGCCTCTCGGCTTCGGCCTCGTGTTCGGGCTGAACGCGCTCGGGATCGTCACGGCGAGCGTGCTCGGCAGCCGGGTCGTCGCCCGCGCCGGGCCGCGGGCGCTGCTCGTCCTCGGTCTCGTCCAGGCCTGCGGGGGCGCTGCGCTCCTCCTGCTCGCGATCCTGCTCGACCTCGGCGTGGTCGTCGTCTGCGTCGCGTTGTTCACGGTCGTGTCCTCCGTCGGCCTCGTGGCACCGAACGCGACCGCGCTCGCGCTGGCGGAGCACCCGGAGACCGCAGGCAGCGCGTCGGCGCTCCTCGGGCTGATGCAATTTGTCGTCGGCGCGGCCGCCGCTCCGCTCGTGGGCGTGGCGGGTGCCGACGACGCACGGCCCATGGCGATCACGATCGCGGTCCTCGCCGCCGGAGCGCTCGCGCAGTTCGTCCTTCTGACCGGCCGCAGAACGTCGGCCCGGCCGGTATTGCGCTAGGTTCCGCAGCGACGGTGAGCGGCGAGATCCAGCACGCAGCGGGGGACGGGACGATCCACGGCGGTCTCGGAGAACGGGTCTCGGACGAGGGGTACGCCGGCGGCGCGAACCCGCCGTACCTCTATCCGGGTTACGTCTCGACGACGCTTCGCGCCCCCAAGCGGCCGCTCGTGATCCTGCCCCACACGCTGTCGGAGCTGTCCGGGCCGGCGTTCGGCGAGGGGTCGGTGGGCGAGCTCGACCACGACCTCACACGGCAGCACGAGGGCGAGCCGATCGGCCAGCGCATCATCGTCAGCGGGCGCCTGCTCGACTCGGACGGCCGGCCGATCCGGAACCAGCTCGTCGAGATCTGGCAGGCGAACGCCGCCGGCCGCTACGTCCACAAGGTCGACCAGCATCCGGCCCCACTCGACCCCAACTTCACGGGCGCGGGCCGCTGCCTCACCGACGACGAGGGCCGCTATCGCTTCGTGACGATCAGGCCCGGCTCCTACCCCTGGCAGAACCACGACAACGCATGGCGGCCGGCGCACATCCACTTCTCGGTGTTCGGGCGCGCGTTCACGCACCGGCTCGTCACCCAGATGTACTTCCCGGACGACCCGCTGTTCGACCAGGACCCGATCTTCCAGTCCGTCCGTGACCCGGGCGCGCGCGAGCGCATGATCAGCGCGTTCGACATCGGGCTGACCGTGCCGAGCTGGGCGCACGGCTACTCGTTCGACATCGTCGTCGGCGGCCCCGCCGCGACACCGCTGGAGGACTAGTGATCTCTCCAGGAAATCCGACCACGCTTCGCGCGGCCGCAAACGCTTCGCATGCCGTCGTCCTCGGTCGCACCGATACCTTCGGGTATCGGGGCTCCCTCTGTCCCGGGCCTGCTCGGTTTTCGCCGGCGAATCATGCCCGGATTTCCCGGAGAGACCACTAGGCGTGCCGCCGCTCGGCCCGACGCCGTCGCAGACGGTCGGCCCGTTCTTCGGGTTCGCGCTGCTCGACCATGTCGGCAACGAGCTCGTCACGCCGGACGCCGCCGGCGCCGTCCGGATCGAGGGGCTCGTGATCGACGGCGACGGCGCGCCGGTGCCCGACGCGATGGTCGAGATCTGGCAGGCGGATCCGGAAGGCCGGTACGCGGACGCCGACGAGGACGGCTTCACAGGCTTCGGGCGCTGCGGCACGGATCGGGGCGGCTTCTCGTTCGTCACGGTCAAGCCGGGGCGCGTGCCCGGCACGAACGGCGAGCTCCAGGCGCCCCACCTCGTGGTCGCGGTCTTCGCCCGCGGTCTGCTCAGGCACCTCGTGACGCGTATGTACTTCCCCGACGAGGCCGAGGCGAACGCTTCCGACCCCCTGCTCGCGGCGCTCGACGAGGCCGAGCGGGCGACGCTGATCGCGGCCCCCGACGGGGAAGGCCTGCGATTCGACATCCGGCTCCAGGGCGAGGGGCAGACGGTCTTTCTTGCCGTCTGACGCGCTGTTCGTCCCGATCTTCGTCCCGGCGCGGATGCGGGACGCGGTGTCGAGCCGGGCGTGGCTGCAGGCGATGCTCGACACGGAGCGCGCGCTCGCGCTCGCCGAGGCCCGGGTCGGCGTGATTCCGGCCGACGCGGCGCAGGCAATCGCCGAGTCCTGCGACGCCGCCCGATTCGACGTCGACCGGATCGCCGAGGAAGGACGGCGCGTGGCGAACCCGGCCGAGCCGCTCGTCCGCGCGCTCGTCGCCGAGGCGGGCGACGCCGGCCGCTGGGTGCACTGGGGTGCGACGAGCCAGGACGTCGTGGATACCGCGGCGATGCTCGTGACGCGCGACGCGCTCGAGCTGATCGACGAGGAGCTCGGCGGCGGCGCGGCCGCGTGCGCGCAGCACGCCCGCGCGCACCGCGAGACGCCGATGGCCGCCCGCACCGTCCTGCAGCAGGCCGTGCCGACGACGTTCGGTCTCGTCGCCGCGGGCTGGCTCGAGGGCGTTCTCTCGGTCCGGCGGCGCCTACGTGCGATCCGGGCCGAAGGGCTCGCGGCGCAGCTCGGCGGCGCGGGCGGCACGCTGGCGGCCCTCGGCGCCGACGGGCCCGCCGTCTCGAGCGCGTTCGCCGAGGAGCTCGGCCTCGCCGAGGCGCCGCTCCCGTGGCACACGAATCGCGTGCGGATCGGGGAACTCGCCGCGGCGCTCGACGTCACGGCGGGGGCGCTCGGCAAGATCGCGCTCGACGTGACGCTCCTCGCACAGACCGAGGTGGGCGAGGTCGCGGAGGGTGGCGGCGCCGGCGGCTCCTCGGCGATGCCGCAGAAGCGGAACCCCGTGGGCGCCGTGCTCGCGATTGCGGCGGCCCGCACCGCGCACGCCCATGCCTCGGAGCTCACGGCCGGCATGGCGCAGGAGCTGCAGCGTGCGACCGGAGGCTGGCAGGCGGAGTGGCTCGCGTTGACCGGCGCGCTCGCGTTCACGGGAGGCTCCGCCGCATCGCTCCGCGCGACGCTCGAGGGTCTCCAGGTGCGTCCCGACCGGATGGCGCAGAACCTCGCGCGCACGGACGGGCTCGTGCTCTCCGAGCGGCTCGCGTACCTCCTTGCCCCGTTCGTGGGCCGTCCCGAGGCACAGCGGCGCGTCGGGGACGCGGTCGCGCGCGCCCAGGCGTCCGGCGGGTCGCTCGCCGCGGAGCTGGCGGAGGACGACGAGGCCGCCGACCACCTCGACGCCCGCGAGCTCGGGCACGCGCTCGACCCGGCCGGCTACCTCGGCTCCGCGCCCGAGCTCGTCGACCGTGCGCTCGAGCGGTACCGGACACAGCAGGAGGAGGAGCAACGGTGAGCGACGACCCGTACGAGCGCGGCATGGAGGTGCGCCGCGAGGTGCTGGGCGACGATCACGTCGACCGGGCGATCCGCTCGACCACCGACCTCACCGCGGACTTCCAGTCGTTGATCACCCGCTACGCGTGGGGCGAGATCTGGACCCGCCCGGGACTCGACCGCAGGACGCGGAGCTGCATCACGCTCACGGCGCTGATCGCGCTGAACCGCCCCGACGAGCTCGAGATGCACCTGCACGCGGCACTGCGGAACGGGCTCACGGCGGAGGAGATCCGCGAGGTGCTCCTCCACAGCGCGGTGTATTGCGGCGTGCCTGCGGCAAACTCGGCATTCGCGATCGCCCGCCGCGTGCTCGGCGACTGAGGAGCGAGCACCGTCTCCGGTGGAGCGCCGCGACGTGCGCTTGCCCGTCGGCCCTCACGTGCCATACTCCCCTTTCAGCGGCTGTAACCGGGAGGGGAGATGGCTGCACAGACGGGGCTACGCGAGCGCAAGAAGCAGGAGACGCGCGAGTCGATCGAGGCGGCGGCGAGGCGCCTGTTCGCCCTGCGGGGGTTCGAACGTGTGACCGTCGCCCAGGTCGCGCGGGCGGCCGAGGTCTCGGAGAAGACCGTCTTCAACTACTTCCCGACGAAGGAGGACCTCTTCTACTCGCGACTGGAGTCGTTCGAGTCGGACCTCTTGGCCGCGGTCAGAGACCGTGCTCCGGGGCGGACGATCGTCGACGCCTTCCGGGCGTTCCTGCTCGCGCGGCGCGGCGTGTTCGGGCGGCTCGCCGGAGACGACGCCGCGGACGAGCTCGACGAGCTGCGGACGATCACGAGGATCATCACGCAGAGCCCCGCGCTGCTCGCCCGGGAGGAGCACGTCTTCGCCCGCTTGACGGCGTCTCTCGCCACCGTGCTCGCCGAGGAGACGGGTCGCACGTCGGACGACGTCGAGCCGCACGTCGTCGCGAACGCGCTCATGGGCGTCCACCGGGCCCTCCTCGACCTCGTCCGACGCCGGACGCTCGCCGGGGAGGCCGATTTCGTCCGGCTCGCGCGCGACGTACGTATCCAGGCGACCCGGGCGTTCAGCCGCCTCGAGCGGGGCCTCGCGGGATACGGCGTGCCGCGCGACGAGCCCGCGGACACCGAGCAGCACCAGGAGGCGTTTGCGTTCGCCGGATGGCGCAGCCGCGCGCGCGCGTAGGCTCCCTAGACTCGGTCCGATGGCGCAGCTGCACGCCGGGGAACCGGCGGAACGACCCTGGCACGTCCGTCTCTGGCGCTGGCCGCTCGAGATCGGCGGGAACCTCGCTCGCGCGGTGCCCGCGGCGATCGACGGGTACTTTCGCTACCGCCTCGCCCAGCACGCCGCAGGCATCGCATACCGCGTGCTGTTCTCGCTCGCGCCGCTCGCGATCGTCTTGGTCTCGATCGCGGGCGTGGTGCTCCGAAACGACGCGCGCCGCCAGGACGTCACCGACGCGATCGTGCGGTGGCTGCCGTTCAGCGAGGAGGGCACCACGTCGGTCTACGACGCGATCACGCGGCTCGCGAGCCCCACGAGCGCGCTCGGGCTCGTCTCGCTCGTCGTGTTCTTCTGGGCTGCCTCCGGGATGATGGGGGCGCTGCGGACGGGTCTCGAGGCGGCCCTCCAGGTCGACCCCAACCAGCGGCGTCCGGCCGTCCGCGCGAAGCTCGTCGACCTCGTGCTCGTCGGCGGCGCCGGGGCGCTCCTCATCGCGACGATCGCGATCTCCGTCGTCGCCCAGGTGATCACCCGGTTCGTCGACGGCGTCGCGCACGACCTCGGCCTCCACGGCGGGGCGTTGGCGGAGCTGACGCGGATCGGCGTGCCGCTCGCGATCACGACCGTCGTCGTGATGCTCCTCTACCGCTTCGTGCCCGCGCGGCGGCTCCGCTTCGGCGACGCGGTCGCGGGCGGGATCCTCACGGGCGTTCTCCTGCTCGCGATCTCGGCCGCCTCGGCGCTGATCTACGAGAAGGTCTCCGACCTGTCCGTCGTCTACGGGTCGCTCACGGTCGTGCTCGTGTTCCTGTACTCGGTCTACCTCTACGCGTCGGCCGTGCTCTTCGGCGCCTCGCTCGCGGCCGTCTGGTCGGCGCCTCCGGACGAGGCGCC
>DASSUT010000272.1:0-10728 GCA_035706725.1 Gaiella sp.
ATCACCGCAGAGATGACCGTCTGGACCAAGCCGGATAACTACGAGTTCGTCTTCGAGGAGAACCCCGAGGACCGAGACGATGTAGCGATACGCGTGCGGGTTAACGATTACCCACCCGCCTATCTCGGCACAATCCTTGGAGACTTCCTCAACAACGCCCGCGCAGCCCTGGACTACATCACGACGCGTCTCGACCTTGAGGCGGGTGGTCGTGGCGACAACATCTATTTCTTCATCTACACGGAGCGCGGTGCCTTCAATGACCACGCTTCCAGGAAGCTCTCGCACCTCGACCCGAGCCACGTCGCACTCATCGAGAGTCTGCAGCCGTTCAACGGGACACGCCGTCCTTACACGCAGCATCCGGCTGTCGCGCTGCGCGAGCTGGCCAGGATCGACAAGCATCGCGCTGTCACGCCCACCCTGTTCGCGCCGCTGAGCTTCCAGTTGCTGTGGTTCTTCGATGACAAGCCCTCGACCCAGGTCGTCAAGGCGAAAATGCGGGGGGAGATCAAAGACGGCACAGAGATCGCCCGAATACGTTGGCCCACCTGGCCCCCCGGTAGTCCACGCCCGCGCAAGGTGGAGGTGCGCACGAAGATTGAGATGCAACTCATGTTCGGGAGGTGGGAACTTCCTGATGCCACCTGGGCGGTTCTGAGTTGGGTTAGAGATGACGTGCTCGCGCGATTCGCGCCGATCCTCCGTCGTCTCGGCTAGCGGGCGGCCCCTCCACTTAGACAAAGAAGGGGCAATTCCCGTGCTTGACACCGAACAGGTGTTCTGGCAGTCTACGAACACATGTTCGCCCCACGGTTTCTCGGACGGATCGCGCTCCTGGCGGTCGCGGCGCTGTTCTTCTGGGCGCTCTTCGCAGGTGAAGGAGGTGCCGGGGGGCCCGAGAGGCACTACCGGGTGCACGCCGGGGACACGCTCTGGTCGATCGCCGAGCGGGCGTTCGCGGGCGATCCACGGGAGGGTGTGTGGCAGATCCAGGAGCGCAACCGGCTGGCGTCGCCGACGATCGTTCCCGGCCAGGTGCTCGTCATCCCCTCCTGAGCCGGATCGACCGATCTGCGCGGGCTGGCCGCTGATCGGCTCGGCAGGTCGCGCCGCCCCCCGCCACGTCCTGACGTCTCAGCTGAACGCCCGCGGTCACGGATCTCGGAGGATCCAGGCTGAGACCACCCGCGTAGACTCGCGCGGAGACCGTCCCGCGACGCGATCGGAGAGCGCCATGGCGAGCGAACGCATTCTCGAGCTTCTGAACCGTCCGGCCGACCCCGCGGAGCACGAGGCGATCCGGGAGCTCTGGAAGGCCCACTCGATCGCCGAGGACAACCGCGACCTGCCCGGGCTGATCGCGACCCTGACCGAGGACTGCGTGTACACGGTCGCTGGCACCGGCGCGCCCGCGCGGTGGGAAGGCCACGAGGGCGCGACGCGCTTCTACACCGAGCTCCTGACCGCGTTCCCCGACATCCACTTCGACCTCGACTACATCGTGATCGGCCCACAGGGCGTCTGCGAGGAGGCGGTCGTCACCGCGTCCCACGAGGGCCGCTGGCTCGACTTCGAGCCCACGGGCGAGCAGCTCGAGTGGCGCAACGCGATCTTCTTCCCCTGGGACCCGGCCGCGAGGAAGTTCAAGGGCGAGATGGTCTACACCGACCTCGCCTTCCCCCGCTGAACGACGCGAGCCGTCGAACAGCGCCTCGAGCTCCAGCCCGGTGAGGTCGCACAGTGAGGAAGGACAGGGCCTGCCGCCGCGCGCCTGGAACGGCCGCCGCGCTGACTTCGCCGGTTCGTGACGCTTCGGGCACAGACCCGGCACCCATCCGTCACACGTCTCTCGATAGCCTGACGTCAGGGCACCCGGGGTGCCCTTGGGGGTGGTTACGCGGACGTGGGCGCGGCCGCCCGGCGGCTCGCCCGGCCGGAGCGAGGGCAGGCGGGACTACGATCGGCGCCCGTGGACCTCGAGCTTCTGTTCCTCGGAACCGCCGGCTCGGCGCCGACCGCCTCGCGGGGCGCCTCCGCGACGCTCGTCCGCCGGGGCGGTGACCGCCTGCTGGTCGATTGCGGGGAGGGCACGCAGCGACAGCTCCTTCGCTCGGACGCGGGTCTGTTCGACGTGGAGCACGTGTTCCTCACGCACCTGCACGGCGACCACGTGCTCGGGCTGCCGGGGATGCTCAAGACCTTCACGCTGCGTGACCGCGACCTCCCGCTCGACGTGTACGGCCCCCGCGGGACGCGGGCGCTCTTCAGCGCGCTCCGGGTACTGATCGGACGGCTGACCTACGAGCTGCGGGTGAGCGAGCTCGAGCCGGGGGACGAGGTGTCGCGCGATGGTTACCGGGTCGAGCCGTTCCGGGTCGCACACGGCTCGAACGCGCTCGGGTACGCAGTCCGGGAGGACGAACGGCCCGGCCGCTTCGACGTGCCCGCCGCGGACAAGCTCGGCGTGCCGGACGGGCCGGCCCGGGGCGCGCTGCAACGCGGCGAGGCGGTGACGCTCTCCGGTGGACGGGTGGTGCGGCCCGACGAGGTGTTGGGCCCGGCCCGCCGGGGGCGGAGCGTGGTGCTGACCGGCGACACCGCGCCGGCAGCCACCGTCGTCGAGGCGGCGGCCGGGGCGGACGTGCTCGTCCACGAGGCGACGTTCCTGGCCGAGGAGCGCGAGCGCGCCCGGGAGACCGGGCACTCGACGGCGGGCGAGGCGGCGCTCGTCGCGCGGGAGGCCGGCGTCGAGCTTCTCGCCCTCACCCACATCTCGGCCCGCTATCCCGGCTCGGAGGTCGAGGCAGAGGCGCGAGAGCTGTTCGAGCAGACGGTCGTGCCGCGCGACTTCGACCTGATCCACGTTCCTCTTCCCGAGCGCGGCCGGGCCGAGCTCGTTCCCCGGGGTGGGCGACGCGCGCGCGGCGAGGATGTAGGGTCCGCAACGTGACCGAGCTCGTACAAGTCGCGGTCGCCGGCAGCGTCGACGAGGCGGAGGAGCTGCAGTCCCTCCTCACGCGGGCGGGGATCGAGGCGTCGCTCGAAGGCGCCGTCGAGGAACATCCCGGGGAGCACGGAGACGTGCCCGTACGGCTGCTCGTCGCACCCGGAGATCTCGACGCCGCACGCGACGCGATCGAGGCGCTGACGGAGCCGGACGACCCGTACCCGGGCTGAAGCCTGGATCCACCGATCTGCGCGGGCGGGGCGCTGATCGGCTCGGCAGGTCGCGCGGCCCCGCGCCACGCCCTGACGGCTCAGCCGAGCGCCCCGCGGTCACGGATCTCGGCGGATCCGGGCTGACGCCTCACGCTACGAGTCCGGCGTGAACACGATCGTGGTGGAGCCGGCGAGCCCGTCCGTCTGCAGCTCGTAGCCACAGGCGGTCGTCCCGTCCGCGTAGGGCGGCGCCGGAATGCGATGGATCGCCGACGTCCCTGCCGCCGTCTGCAGGCTGGCCACGTGAATCCCGTCGACGAACGCACGCACCGGGTCGCCCGTCTTCCCGAGGATCGTGACGTCGAGCGTCCCAGCGCGACAGCCGTACACCGTGATCCGCGCAGCTCCCGAGAAGTCGCCGTTCGGCATGAAGCCGTCGCGCCGAAGGACGACGCGCACGGGCTCCTCGGGTCGCCACGCCACGAGCCCGGCCACCTCGCCGTCGCCTGCCGGACGGCGCGCGACCGGCTCGCCCGCGAGCGTCATGGTCTCGGGCGCCACGACCAGCGGACGGTCGACCTCGGCGCCGTCGGCCGTCCGTAGCACGCCGTCGTCCCCCACCTCGACGGACGCCGTCACGGGGGGAAACGGAAGGCTCGCAGGCGCGACGCGCAGGATCTCGCGCACCGAGCGGTTCCAGAACACGGATCGGGCGACGGACGTCCAGACCCGGTCGCCGGTGTCGAGCAGCGTCGCGTCCCCGAGATGCGCGTCGTCGAGCCAGCCCGGCGGTCCGGAACCCATCGCCGCACGCTGCTCGTGCGCCGAGGCGTCGTCGATCCGCCGTGCCGTGTCGGCGGAGACGAGCACGAGCCCTACGCCGACGACCGCCGCCGAGACCCACGCGAGCCGCCGCGGCAGGAGCAGCACGAGCACGCCCGCGACGAGCGCGCCCGCGACCAGGACCGCCCGCTGCCACCCGGAGCCGAGGGCCGCGAGCGGAGCGGCCGTGAGCGTGTTCACGATCGAGCCCGGGTAGACGAGCTGCCCGAGCGGCACGGCGGCCGCAAGGACGACCAGCAGCACCCACACGGGGACGACCGCCCAACGCTCGCGCGGCGCGCCCCGCCCGATCCACGCGCACAGCGCGATCGCGAGGAGCGGCAGCATCGTGATCAGATACCGCTCCGCCACGTGCCCGACGTAGACGGACGAGAAGAGGCCCACCTGGACGGCGAGCAGCGCGGCGTAGCCGAGCGTCGTCGAGACGAACGCACGCAACCGGCCGTCGGGGTCCCGGCGGGAGAACACGCCGCCCGCCAGGGCGGCGAGCGCGAGCAGCGGCACGCCGAGCCCGAGCACGGCGATGTCGAACGCGTGCCAGAGGATCTCCGTCACGCCGTGGCCGCCCACGGGCGCGGTGTCCCCGACGGGCGTGTAGGCGCCGAGGATGCTCCGCCGTGACAGCTCTCCCTTCGCGGCGACGACCGCGCCCACCACGACCAGCGCGACGAGTGTGGAGACGATGCCGAGCCGGACGAGCGGCCGCAGGCGGCTCCGGTCACGGGCCGCCAGCGCCTCGAGCATCGCGGCGAGGAGGAACGCGGGGAGCAGCAGCAGCGCCTGCAGCCGGACGGCGGCCGCGACCGTCGTCCAGCCGACGAACACGCCGTAGCGCCATGTCGTGGGCTCCTCGAGCGCCCGCGCGAGCATCAGCAGCGCGACCGTCACCGCGAGCAGCGTCAAGGGCTCGGTCATGAGGAAGCCCGCGTAGTGGAGCGCGGGCGCCGCGAGGGTGATCGCCGCGGCTGCGAGCGCCCACCGACGGCTTGTGAGCCTGCAGGCCCACGCGTACGTCGGCACGGCGACGAGCGACATCGCGAGCGACTGCAGGAGACGCGCCCACTGGATCCCGTCGGTGAGATCGAGCGCCGCGAGCGGCGCGCCGACGAGCGCCGGCGTCAGCACGCTGTAGTACGGCGCCTCGAAGCCGCGCAGGGTCAGGGTGCCGTCCGACCAGAGCGACTCGCCGATCATCCCGTAGACCATCTCGTCGGGAGCGATCCACGGGGTCGTGAACACCTGCGCGACGCCGAGCCGGACGAGCGTCGAGACGATCACCAGCCCCGCCACGAGCAGTGCGGTGCGCGAGACGCGACCCGTCCGTGGCTCGTCGGCCGCGACCGCCGGCGCGGAGACGGCCGGGCCACGGTGCGCGAGCGGGGTGTCGAGGCTGTCCGTCATCCGTCGGCTGGGACGTCGTCCGCGGAGGGTAGACTCGCGGGCGACCTTTAACCCGGTCCAGCGAGGCCGGAAAGGAGCACGGAGATGGAAAACGGCTCGCTCGCGCCCGCCGCGGGGCGCGTGATCCTCGACATGGACGCGCTGAGGCGGATGCTCGCGCGGCTCGCACATGAGCTCATCGAGCGAAACGACGCGCTCGACGACCTCGCGCTCGTCGGCATCCACACGCGCGGCGTGCCGCTCGCGCGGCGCCTCCAGGCACTCGTCGCGGAGCGAAGCGACGCCGAGCCTCTCGTCGGCGCGATCGACGTGTCGTTCCACCGCGACGACGTGCTCGTACGCGCAGGCGGCGCCCCGCGGCAGGCCCAACCGCAGGTGCACGCCACCGAGCTCGACTTCCCGCTCGAGGGACGGACGTGCGTGCTCGTCGACGACGTGCTGTTCACCGGCCGCACGATCCGGGCGGCGATCGACGCCCTGCTCGACTACGGCCGTCCCGACCGCGTCCAGCTCGCCGTGCTCGTCGACCGGGGTCACCGCGAGCTGCCGATCCGGCCCGACTACGTCGGCAAGAACCTGCCGACCGCGCTCGACGAGCGGGTCCGCGTCGAGCTCGAGGAGATCGACGGTGTCGATCGCGTCGTGCTCGAGCACCGAAGCGGAGGCCGGCGATGAGCGCCGCCCCCCGCCGCCATCTGCTCGGCGTCGCAGACCTGACCCGCGACGACGCGGAGCGCGTGCTCGACACGGCACGCTCGCTCGAGCGCAGCCTCGACCGCGAGATGAAGAAGCTGCCCGCGCTCCGCGGCCGGCTCGTCGTGCACCTGTTCTACGAGTCCTCGACGCGGACGCTCTCGAGCTTCGAGCTCGCCGCGAAGCGGCTGTCCGCCGACACAATGACGCTCCGCGCCTCGGGATCGTCGGTGGACAAGGGCGAGTCGCTCCGCGACACCGCGTCGACGCTCGCGGCGTACGACCCGGACGTGATCGTCGTCCGGCACCCGGGGATCGGCGCGGCGCAGCTCGTCGCGACCGCGACCGAGGCCCACCTCGTGAACGCCGGTGACGGGAAGCACCAGCATCCGACCCAGGCGCTCCTCGACCTGTTCACGATCCGCCAGGCGCTCGGGAGGCTCGACGGTGTCACGGTCGCGATCGTCGGGGACGTCCTCCACTCGCGTGTCGCACGCTCGCTCGTCGAGGCTCTGCGGCTCTTCGGCGCCGAGTCCGTGCTCGTCGCGCCGCCGACGCTGCTGCCGCGGGGCATCGAGGAGATGGGTTGCGACACGACGTCGGACATCGGGGCGCTCGCCGACGTCGACGTCGTGTACGTGCTCCGGATGCAGTCAGAGAGGATGCAGGCGGGAGCGGCGTTCGTGCCCTCCCTGCGCGAGTACACCGCCCTCTACGGCGTGACGCCCGAGCGCGTCCGACCCGGCCAGCTCGTCATGCACCCGGGCCCGATGAACCGCGGCGTCGAGATCGACCCGCGCGTCGCCGACTCCGGCGCGTCGCTCGTGACGAGCCAGGTGCGGTCGGGGCTCGTCGTGCGCATGGCCGTGCTCTACGACCTGCTGACGGCGCCGGGTCTCCACCTGGCCACGGCCGCGCTCGAGGTCGCGTAGTCGTGCTCGCCTGCCGGAACGGCCGCCGCGACTCGCTCACGCTCCGCGCCCGCATCGTCGACCCTGCGCAAGGCCTCGACGCGCAGGGCACGGTGACGGTGGAGGACGGGATCGTCACCGCGGTCGAGGAAGGGCCTGCGGCCCCGGCGGGGCTCGTCGTCGCACCCGCCTTCGTGGATCCACATGTCCATCTGCGGACGCCCGGGCGCGAGGACGAGGAGACGATCGCGTCGGGGACCGAGGCGGCCGCCGCGGGCGGATTCTGCGCGATCGTCGCGATGCCGAACACCGATCCCGTGGTCGACACGGCGCCGGTGCTCCAGGCGCTCGTCGAGCGTGCGCGGGAGGAGGCGATCGTGCCGACGGGGTTCACGGCGGCGATCACGAAGGGCCAGCGCGGGGAAGAGCTCGCCGAGATGGCCGAGCTCGCGTCCGCGGGCGCGCTCGCGTTCACCGACGACGGCCGCCCGGTCGCCTCGGCGCAGATGATGCGCCGCGCGCTCGCCTACAGCGCGGTCGCGGGCCGGCCGCTCGCTCTCCACTGCGAGGAGCCCACGCTGACGGCCGGGGGGCACATGCACGAGGGCGCGGTCTCGGCGGAGCTCGGGCTCGGCGGCTGGCCGCCGGTGGCCGAGACCACGATGGTCGAGCGCGACCTCTCGCTCGCGGCCTACGAGGGCCGTCCGCTCCATCTCCAGCATCTCTCCGCGCGCGGGTCGGTCGACGCCCTGCGGCGTGCGCGCCTCGGGGGCGTTCGGGTGAGCGCCGAGGCGACGCCTCACCATCTGTGCCTGACCGACGAGGCCGTCCGCTCGCTCGACACGAACCTGAAGATGAACCCACCGCTGCGGACGGAGGACGACCGGAGGGCGCTCGTCGAGGGGCTGCTCGACGGCACGATCGACTGCATCGGCACTGACCACGCACCGCACGCCCGGCAGGAGAAGGACGTCCCGTTCGAGGAGGCGCCGTTCGGCGTCACCGGGCTCGAGACCGCCTTCGCAGCGCTCCACACGTTCCTCGTCCGCGAGGGCGAGGTTCCGCTCGCGATCCTGCTGGAGCGGCTGTCGGCGGGGCCGGCGCGCGCGCTCGGGCTTCCCGTGCCGCGCATCGCGGTTGGCGAGACCGCGAACATCGTGCTGCTCGACCTCGATGCCGAGTGGACGGTGCGCGAGGACGGCTTCCGGTCGCGCTCCGCGAACTCGTGGCTCCTCGGGCGCACGCTCACGGGCGCGGTCGTGCGGACGGTCGCCGACGGGAGGGTGGTGTACGCGGCGTGAGACGCATGGGCGGCGCCGCGAGCGGGCACGGGTACCTTCTGCTCGAGGACGGCACGGTCTTCCCAGGCCGCTCGGTCGCCGCCGCGGGCTCCGCCTTCGGCGAGGCGGTGTTCACGACCGGCATGACCGGTTACCAGGAGACCGTCACCGATCCGAGCTACGCGGAGCAGCTCGTGTGCTTCACCGCGCCCATGGTCGGCAACTACGGCGTCGACGACACACGTCTCGAGTCCGAGGCGACCCACGCGCGGGCCGTCGTGATGCGACGGCTCGGCGGCGAGGAATGGGCGCTGTGGCTCGCCGAGCAGGGCGTGGTCGCGCTCGACGAGGTCGACACGCGCGCGCTGACCCTGCGGCTACGCGAGAGCGGCGCGATGCGGGCCGTCGCTGTCTCCGACGAGCAGACGGTCGCGGTCGAGGACGCGCTCGCGGACGTGCGAGCGCAGCCCCTCATGGAAGGGGCGGCGCTCGTCGCGCAGGTCTCGACGCCGGCGCCCTACGTCGCGGAGCCCCAAGGCGACGTCCGCGTCGCGCTCGTGGACTACGGCGCGAAGCGCTCGATCGTGCGCCGGCTCGCAAGGGCCGGCGCCGCGGTGACCGTGTTTCCGAGCGTCAGCGACCCCGACGAGCTCGCGGGCTACGACGGCGTCCTGCTCTCGAACGGGCCGGGCGACCCCGCGCCGCTCGTCGAGGAGACCGAGGTCGTCCGGTCGCTGCTCGGCCGCGTGCCGGTGCTCGGGATCTGCCTCGGCCACCAGCTCCTCGGCCTCGCGACGGGCCACGAGACGTTGAAGCTCCCGTTCGGCCATCGCGGCGCGAACCATCCAGTGCTCGACAGGCGTACCGGGCGCGTGCTCGTCACGAGCCAGAACCACGGCTTCGCGGTCGCGGCCGCCGAGACGGACGACGCGACGCACGTGTCGCTCTACGACGGGACGATCGAGGGGTTCGACTTCCCGGAGCTCCGGGCGGCGAGCGTCCAGTTCCATCCGGAGGCGGGGCCGGGGCCGCACGACGCGTGGCCGGTGCTCGAGCGCTGGGTCGAGGGACTCCGAGAGGCGCCGGATGCCGGCTAGACGCGACCTTCGCTCGATCTGCGTGATCGGCTCCGGGCCGATCGTGATCGGCCAGGCCTGCGAGTTCGACTACGCGGGGTGCCAGGCGCTCAAGGTGCTGCGGGAGGACGGGTATCGCACGATCGTCGTGAACTCGAACCCGGCCACGATCATGACCGACCCCGGGTTCGCCGACCGGACGTACATCGAGCCGCTCGACCTCGAAGGCGTCGCCGACGTCCTGCGGCGCGAGCGTCCGGACGGGCTCCTGCCGACGCTCGGCGGCCAGACCGCCTTGAACCTCGCGATCGCCCTGGACACCGCGGGCGTGCTGGAGGAGCTCGGCGTCGAGCTGCTCGGCGCGCAGGTCGACGTGATCAGGCGGGCGGAGGACCGCGAGCTGTTCCGCGACGCGGTACAGAGCTGCGGGCTGGCGGTGCCGCGCTCGCGGATCGTCGAGTCGGTCGACGACCTCGACGGCAGCCTCGTCCCCGCGGTCGTTCGCCCTGCGTTCACGCTCGGAGGACACGGAGGGGGCTTCGCGGAAGACCTCCCGACGCTCCACCGTCAGGTGGAGCGGGGCCTGGCCGAATCGCCCATCCGCCAGGTCCTCGTCGAGGAGTCGATCCGCGGCTGGGACGAGTTCGAGCTCGAGGTGATCCGCGACCGGGCCGACAACGTCGTGATCGTCTGCTCGATCGAGAACCTGGACCCGATGGGTGTCCACACGGGCGACTCGGTCACTGTCGCGCCCCAGATGACGCTCTCCGACGAGGCGTACCAGCAGCTCAGGGACGCCGCGGCCGCCGTCGTCCGCGCCGTCGGCGTCGAGACCGGAGGCTCGAACATCCAGTTCGCGCGACACCGCGACACCGGCGACCTCCGCGTGATCGAGATGAACCCGCGTGTCTCGCGCTCGTCCGCGCTCGCATCGAAGGCGACGGGGTACCCGATCGCGAAGGTGGCCGCGAAGCTGGCGGTCGGCTACACGCTCGACGAGATCCCGAACGACCTCACGAAGACCACGCCCGCGAGCTTCGAGCCGACGCTCGACTACGTCGTCGTGAAGTTCCCGCGGTTCGCGTTCGAGAAGTTCCCGGGCGCCGACGACACGCTGGGGACCCAGATGAAGTCCGTCGGGGAGGCGATGGGGATCGGTCGGACGTTCACCGAGGCGTTCCTGAAGGCATTCGGCTCGCGCGAGCTCGACCCGGGCTCGCCGACGCCGTGGGCGACGATCGACGACGTGCCCGAGGGGCTGCACCCGTGGTTCGTCGAGCAGCTCGAGGGGGCGAAGCGGGAGCTCCGGACGGGCGACATCCGGCGTGCGAAGCGCGCCGGATGGGGCGACGACTCGATCGG
>DASSUT010000273.1:0-4889 GCA_035706725.1 Gaiella sp.
CCCTCCCGGCGCGGGAGGCGATGCTTCGCGGCCTCGCGGTGACGGGCGGCGTGATCACGTCCGCCGGTGTCGTCCTCGCGGGGACGTTCTCCGTGCTCGCGGTCCTGCCGCTCGTCGCGCTGACGCAAATCGGCATCACCGACGCCTTCGGCGTCCTGCTCGACACGTTCGTGGTCCGCTCCGTGCTCGTCCCGGCGCTGACCTTCGAGCTCGGCGACCGCGTCTGGTGGCCCTCGGCGCTCGCTCGTCGCCGGGCCACCGCTGGGCCCCCATCTCGCGGGGAGGGCACGGTCGCGCCGCACCGGGACTGAGCAAGCTTCTGTTCACCGTTTGACCCTCTTTGGTCGGTCTCGTACAGTCGCGGCGAACACTGTTAAGACGAGGAGGGCAGCTGCTTTGAGCATGGGCGAACATCCGTACAAGGTCTCGGTCGCCGGAGCAGGATCGAGCGCTGGCATTCCAGAACGAGGCTGGGTCGACATGGACGTCCGGTGGCTGGTGACGAAGGACACCGTCGGGGCGTCGCAGGTCGTCTTCGGAATCACCAACTTCCCACCGGGCGCGAGGCACGAGCTGCACCGCCATCCGAATGCCGAGGAAGTCGAGTACTTGATCTCGGGCTCCGGAACGGCGTACGTCGGCAAGGACGCGATCGAGCTAGGCCCCGGTGAGGCAGTCTTCGTGCCCCGGGACACGCACCACGGCTTCGAGAACACGTCTGATGCCGAGGTCGTCATGGCGTGGTGCTACGCCGGCGCCTCCAGCCTCGAGGACGCCGGCTTCGTGACACTGAGAGAGGACGAGGAGGCTGCGGCCTAGGGGACGACTGGCTCGTCGACCGAAAGCGTCCCTCGGCGACCCAAGACGAACCAGACGGCCTCCACCGTGTCGTCGCCCACGGTTGCGAAGCGATGCGGCTGGGTGCAGTCGAACGCGATCGAGTCGCCTGGGCCGATCTCGTACGTGTCGAACCCGATCGAGACCTGAAGGCGCCCCTTCAGGATGTACCCGTACTCCGTGCCGTTGTGCCGCATCAGGGAGTCGGGGGGAGTCGACTCGCTTCCGGGTGGATAGCGGAGGTAGAGGAAGTCGACGTTGTGGTCGGCCTGCGCCGTCAGGCGTTCCCAGCTGACCCCGGACTCGAGGCTTATCGACCTGCGGCTCGTGGCCCGCTGGACGGGCGAGTCGGCTCCGTCGAGCGCGGCCGCGGCGTGGGGCTCCGCATCTCCGTGGCGTCGACCGCCGTTCCGCTTGCCGGCGTCGTCGCCGGGGGGTTGGAGAGCCTCAGGTCTCGAGTGGAACACGATCTCGTTGACCGGAAGCTCGAGCTCGCTCACGATCGCGAAGAGCGTGTTGATCGACGGCTCGGTCTTGCCGGTCTCGATCTGCGAGATGAGGCTCGCGGAGACGCCGAGTCGCCGTGCAAGCTCCCGGAGCCCGATGCTCCGCTGCTCGCGGGCGGCCCGAAGGCGGTGCCCGAGATCGTCGCGGAGGTTCTGCCTGTCGACGGTCGCTCCGTCCAGGCCGTTCCCCTGGTGTCGCCGCCGCTGCTTGGCTCCCGATCTGGCGCTCTTCACGTCTCTCTCTCTCGTGTTCAGCTCGGAAGAACGTCCTCCCGAGTGTTAACCAACGCGAGCCGAAGCCCGGGTCGCGAAGGTGACTGACGTTAGCACGGAGCCGGACGGCCGCGGAACGCGCCGGCCTCTAGCGCGAGGCGAGATACTCGGCGATTCCGGCGCGTCGTTCGTCGGCGTCGTAATAGGCGACCTCGACGAGCTCCAACGGATACCCGTCAGGGTCCTCGAAGTACACCCACCTCCATCCCGCGAGCACGCCCTCGTCGACGACGTTCACGTCGCTGTAGAAGGAGATTCCCTTCTCCTCGAGCTCTGCCTTCTTCGTCTCGATGTCGTCGACGACGAAGGCAACGTGCGACGCACCGAGACAGTTCGAGTCGAGCGGCGCCGAGGTCTCGCTCGGTGGGCTCTTGTACTCGAGGAGCTCAAGGGTCGTGTCTCCGAGCAGGAGGCTCACCTGACGGAGGGCGGCGCCCGGCACACCGACCCCCCGGCCGAGCTCCTCTCCGTCGAACCACGGGCTCGGCTCGTTCGAGAACTCGAGGCCGAGTACGTCGTGGTAGAAGCGGATCGACGCATCGAGGTCTTTCACCGTGATGCCTACGTGATGCAAACCCTTCATCGCTCTCCTTTGGTGTCGTCGACGTGGCCCGGCGCCGCGACCTCTCAGACGAGGATCTGCCCGCCGTCGACCATGTACATCTGCCCTGTCATGTAGTCGGACTCGGAGGACGCGAGGTACACGAGGAACGGTGCGATCTCCTCGGGCGTCGCAGGCCTTCCGACAAGCGTCCCAGTGGCAAACTCCCGCATCGGGTCGGATTCCGCGGGCTCGTCGTGGATGGCTCGAATGTCCTCGTTGAGCCCGACCCACATCGGCGTGTCGACCACGCCCGGCGCGAACGCGTTGACCGTGATCCCGTGCTCTATGAGGCCCCGCGCAGTCGCCTGCGTCACCGCGAGGGTCCCGAACTTCGCGACGCAGTAAGGGACGAAGTCCCAGAACCCCTGCCTCCCGGCGATCGACCCCGTGTTCACGACCTTGCCGCCGGACCCCTGGGCGATCATCTGCCTCGCCGCTTCCTGCGTGCACACGATCACGCCCCAGGTGTTCACCCGCACGATCTGCTCGAAGTTCGCCTGGTCGACGTCCATGAAGCCGCGCGGGCGGTTCATCCCCGCGTTGTTGAAGATCACGTTGAGCTCGCCGAACGTGTCGACCGACTTGGCGACCATCGCGCGGACCTGTGCGCGGTCGGTCACGTCGACGCCGATGGAGTCCGCGACCCCGCCGTTGGCGACGATGCCGTCCGCGACCGCGTGCGCGCGCTCGGCATCGAGGTCCGCGACCAGGACCTTCCCGCCCTCGGCGGCGATCGCCCTGCAGGCGGCGGAGCCGATCCCGCCGGCGCCGCCGGTCACGATCACCACTCGATCCTGTACCCGTCCGCCCACCTGGACCGCCTCCGTCGCCAGGCCCTGCGCTCCGCCAAGTTGTTCATCTTCGCCGAACATCTCGCGCGGTGTTCACCCTAATACTTGTGAACACTTCGCGGGCACGTTACTATCGCCCGCCTAGGTGGTGTCGCGACCGCAGCGAGCCGGCTCGACCGAGTCGACGGGTTCCGTCCCGCGAGGATCGCGGCGTCTCGTGTCTCGCGGGCTGGCGACCGTCACGGTGGCGACCGGGGCGCTGTTCGCCGCGAGCCTGATCTTCGCGTCCTCGAGCGTGACCAGAGGAACGCTCCTGACGATGCTGCCGTTCGCGTCGGCGCTGGCGATCGCGTCGCTCGGGCAGACGCTCGTCGTGATGCAGGGCGGCATCGACCTCTCGGTGGCGGGCGGCTTCTCGCTGTACGTCGTGATCCTCACCAAGTATCCGGCCGGGGACAACGCACGCCTGTGGCCGGCCCTCGGCATCGCGTTCGCCGCAGCGGTCGCCGCGGGGCTGCTGAACGGCTGGCTGGTCGGCCGCATGCGCCTGAACCCGATCGTGGCGACGCTCGGCACGAATGCCCTGCTCTTCGGTGTCGTGCTCTGGTACACGGCGGGGATCCCGACCACGACGACGGCCCGCCTCGCACGGGTTGGTGGTGGTCTGTGGCTCGGCATCCCGGCTCCCGTGTACTTCGCGGTCGCGGCCACGGCGATCGTGACCGCGGTGGTGAAGCTGACCCCAGTGGGGCGCCGTTTCGAAGGCGTCGGGGCGAACGAGGTCGCGGCCCGGACGGCGGGCATCCGTGTGCGGCGCCATCGAAGCTCCGCATACGTCTGGGCCCAGGTTCTCTACTGCCTGGCCGCGGTGATGCATGCCGGAATCGTCAACCAGCCCACGGCCTACGAGGGCAACAACTACCTCCTCCCGACGGTCGCCGCGGTCGTGCTCGGGGGAACGTCGCTGCTCGGCGGACGCGGCAACCTCGTCGCGACGGCGGTGGCCGCGCTATTCCTGTCGCAGCTCGACCAGTTCGTGCTGGCCCTCGGCGTCTCCTACGCGACCCGCACGCTCGTCCAGGCGGGTGCGCTCGCGGTCGGGGTCGCGCTCTACACCGTCAACTGGACCGGCCTGCTGCGGCGGCTCACCGGACGCCGCCCGGCGAAGGTCGTGCCTACTACCTGAGACCACCCATGTCGCATCTCGTGCAGATACCCATCGAAGGAAGGAGGAGGCGTACGATGACCCGAAGGAAGGGTGGAGCGCTCATTGCGACTGCGCTCGTCTGTGTCGGCGTGCTCGTCGGCGCCGCGGCGTCGTCTGCGGAGACGACGGCGGTCCCGTCGTGGTGCGGGCCGAAGAAGATCAAGCTCGGCTTCACGGACGGGTTCGGAGGCAACAGCTGGCGTCTCGTGACGACAGCATCGGCTCGTGCAGAGGCGAAGAAGTGCCCGAGCGTTACGTCGATCGACTACGCCGACGGCCAGGGCAACACGCAGAAGGCGATCTCCGACATTCAGGGCATGGTCGCGAAGGGCGTCGACGCGCTCGTCGTGTTCCCGGACGCCGGCAAGGCGATCCTTCCTGCGCTCCGGAGCTCGTACAAGGCAGGCGTGGTGACGGTTCCGTACCGCGTGACGCCGGGCGGCAAGGCGGGCGTCGACTACAACGTGTTCATCGACACGCCCTTCGCCCAGGCGGGCGAGAACTGGGGCCGCTGGATCAAGCGCGTGCTTCCGAAGGGCGGGAACATCCTCATGCTCAGCGGGCCGAAGGGCAACAGCCAGGGCATCGAGGAGAACCAGGGCCTCCACAAGATCCTCGACCCCACGAAGAAGTACAAGTTCATCGGCGAGCAGCCGTTCGAGGTGACCAAC
>DASSUT010000274.1:0-14608 GCA_035706725.1 Gaiella sp.
GCGTGGCGACGATGGAGGACCTCGACCGGCTGGCGCTGTCGCTCCCCGACGCCGAGAAGAGCGTCGAGGACGGCCGCCCGACGTACCACGTGGGCGGGAAGTACTTCTGCTTCCACCGGCGGCCGCGTCGCGACGCGGTCGACCTCGAGACCGGCGAGCGGCTCGAGGACGTGCTCGTGTTCCGGGTCGCCGACCAGGACATGAAGGAGTTCGTGCTCGCGGACGACCGCGGCGTCTGGTTCACGACGCCGCACTGGAACGGCTACCCGGGCGTCCTCACGCGGATACGCGATCTCGGCGAGATAGACCACGACGAGCTCGAGGAGCGGCTCGTCGAGGCGTGGCTGACACGCGCGAAGAAGAGCGTCGCGAACGCGTGGCTCGCCGAGCACGCGGCCGGGCCCGAGGCCTGAGCGCCGGGGGCGCGACCGTTCGGCCGCGCCCCCGGGATACGTTCGTTCCTACGAGGAGGCGAGCTCGCTGACGTAGGTCGGCGCCCAGGGGGTGCCGAAGCCCGTCGTCATGTCCCAGCCCGCCAGCGTCGTCCAGCCGGGCACCGAGCCGACCGTCACGGCGTTTCCGTCGCCGTTGTAGTCGAACATCCTGTTCGAGTCGAGGTCGCCGCTGATGACGCCTGCCGCGCCCTGGTGCACGGGCAGGACGTCCGCGAACGCGCTGCCTCCGATCGAGTAGAGCCGCTCGGCGACGTTGCCGAGCGGCGGCTCGGCCATCGTCCCGCGACGCTCGTTCGCGAGCGCGGTCAGCGCTGCGACCTGCGGCGTCGCGGCGCTCGTCCCGCCGATCAAGTAGAAGCCCTGGTCGCCGGGCGCGAGGAACGACTGGAGGTTCACGAGCACGGCCCCGTTTACGGCCGCGTTCCAGCTGACGTCCGGGGTACCGCGGTGGTCGCCTCCGATCACGGGCTCGACGGAGGCCTGCCAGCTCGGCAGCGGGTAGACCGCGCTCGGGCCGCCGCCGGTCGCCGCCGGCAGCCACGACTCGTTCCAGACGACGTCCAGGTTGCTACCCGGCGTGTCCGTGGACTGGAAGTACGCGGCGTTGAAGTTGCCGTCGGCCGTGAACGCGACGTCGCTCTGCGGGTCCCACGTCCAGCCGAACTGGAGCTGCGTCCCGCCCACCGAGGTCACGTAGGGGCTCGAGGTCGGCCAGCCGGCGGTCGGGAACGGATACGCCCGGCTGCCCTTCTGCTGCTTCGTGAGCCCGGTGGTGCCGTCGTCGCCCGAGGCCGCGAAGAACGAGTCGCCCTTCGCGATCCCACGCTGGAAGGTCTGGTCGAACCGCGCCGTCTGCACGTTCGCCGCGCCGCCGAACGTCTGCTCCGCGACGCCGAGGCTCATCGAGAAGACGGTGCCGGCGGGATACCGGTCGATCGCCCAGTCGATCGCCTTGAACAGGTTCGGGAAGCCCTGCACGCCGAGGGTCTCGGCGGGCGGGACCGCGAGCAGCACGATGTGCGCCCTGGGCGCGATCGCGTAGGCCCACTGGACGTCGAGCGCGGCCTCACCGGCCCAGCCTGCCGCCGCGCCGGGCCCTGACTGCCCGTTCGCATCCGGGTTCCCCTTCTCCTGCGGGTTCCCGATCGGGAACACCTGCTCGAAGTCGGGCTCGGGGAAGCTCGACATGAACGTGTCGTGGAACGCCTGCAGCTCGTCGGCGGCACGCGGGCTGCCGTACGAGTCCACGAGCACGATGGTCTGGCCCTCGCCCTGCTCGGGCAACTGGTCGACGCCGTAGGCCTCGCGGATGTCGCTCGGCAGGTAGCAGTGCAGGTTCCCGCCCGCCGCCGTGCACCCCGACCAGCCCGGGTTGTCCGTGAGCCAGTTGGACTCGACCTGCACGGGCCCGCCCGGCGCCTCGAAGGCGGTCGAGCTGAGACGGATCGCAGTCGCGGCGCCGGCGGGCGCTGCGGTCGCCGCGACGACCGCGACGGCGGTTGCGACGGCGGCCGCCAGTCCTCCGAATGTCTTTCGCACTTCTCCCCCTTTCTCTCGTCGTCGATGCCGCTCGTCGGCTATCGATCAGCAGCAAAATGTATCGCTCTCCGCTGCATCGCCGCGGCGGCACGCGCCCGCTGCGGCGGGAAGATCGCAGGGCCGCCGCGCGTCTGGAGGATGTGCCGCACGGCCGGACCTGCGGATCGCACGGCACCCGGGTGCGGGTGGAGGGACGGGGGGACGGCGGCTGTTCCCTCCACCCGCAGCGGCGCCGAAGCGAGGGAAGATCGCGGCGTGCACCACCGTCTGGATGGACGTGCCGCTCTCCCGTGCGGCGCTGACGAAGGGAGGCCTTCATGGAAGGCACGATGACGAGCACCACGGCCGTGCTCGTCCGCCCCGAGGACGCTGGGGGACGTCCGCAGGCGGCCACCGTCGCGGTGGCACGCGAGGAGCTCGAGGCGGCGCTCGCCTCCGACGATGCTCCAGAGCTGATCCTCGAGGTCCGGCTGCGCGAGACAGAGCGGCGCGAGCTGCACGTCGCGTGGAAGCGCAGCGATCTCGAGTCGGTCCTCGCCGGTGCAGGGCCCGGCCGGATCGCGTTCTCGTTCGAGCCGTCAGAGCTTTTCCGGGCGCTCGAGCACCCGGACTTCGAAGGGCACGGGTTCCGTGAGACGATCCTGCTCACCGTCGCGGCCGCCTCCGCGTCGGTCGCGGTCGCCGTGTCGACCGGTCAGGCGGGCATCGCCGAGGGGACTGGAGTCGGCGGCGTCGCGCCCGCGGCGGCCGTCTCACCCGGCCACGCCGAGGCCGGGACTGCTGCGGCGCTCGCGAGCGCCGCAGCGACGAAGGACGAGGCGGGAAGCACGGCGCGCGGGATCGGCGTCACGATCCCGGGTGCCGACGAGGCGACGCTGGGCGCACGGGGGATCGACCCGCCCGTGGCCGCCGTCGGACACGACGAGGCGACCCTCGTCGAGCGTGGCGTCGAGCCGGCGTCCGTGACGGTCGACTCGGGCACCGCGCTCGAGCTCCCGTCCGTCGACGCCGGGACGGCGGCGGTCATCGGCGGCCTCGCCGGAGCCGGCCTGCTGATCGTCGGCGGCACGTTCGCAACGCGGCGGAGGACCGGGACAGCCTAGCCACCGTGAACGGCGGAGGGCCGCACTGCGGCGTGGCCCTCCGCCGTTCGGATCAGCATGCGTCAGGGTGGATCCGGGAAGCACTCGGCACGGCACCTCGGCCGATCGACGCAGGCGGTTTCAGGAACACGTGCCGGGAACGGCCCGCCACACGACGGCTTCTACGTGGACGGCGCCGTGTACCGCACCGTCGGCACCCCGACCGACCTGAGCGGGACGGGCGCCCCCGACTCGGCGTTCGACACGCTGTACGACTTCTCGGGCGCCCAGGCCCTGAACGTGGCGACCGCGGCACCCGGCGACCGGGACTTCGACGGGGGGCGCTGGCGCGTCCAGGTGCTCGAGTTCCCGCAGGGGTACGCAACGGCCCTCGCGTCGGGCGACGTGAACGGCAACGGCGTGATCGACTCGGACGCCGAGCTGGCGCTCGCGTTCGACGACGGCACCGCCGTCGTCGCCGGCTCCGGACCGTCGTTCGAGTGCCCGGTGATCCCGGTGCGCGGCGCTTAGCGGCGCCGGGTTGCCCTTCGAGAGGTGGGGCGCGGCAGCGGTCGCGCCCCACCTGCGCTCGTGCGGCGGCTCAGCGGCCGCGCCAGATGGCCTCGAGCGTCGCGACGTCGACGCGCTCGGCCGCGTCGAGCGCCTTGCCGGCGACGCGACGGGTGTCCTTGCCGATCGCGCCGCGGAAGAGCCAGCGGCGAACGAGGCGCCCGAGCGGGAGGCCGCCACGCAGTGTCGGCGTCCGCCTGGGTGAGAGGTAGAGCTCGAGCGTCAACTGCTTGACGAGCGCGGGGTCGGCGGGACGGCCGGTCGCCTGCTCGAGCCGGTACGCGAGGAGCGAGCTCAGGACGCGCACTTCCCGCACGCCGGCGCGGAGCGTCATGACCAGCGACGCGGTCGTGGACGCCACGAGCACCCAGGGGACGCGCGGGAGCCACCTCGCGCCGCGCGCGAGCGTCCGGACGATCGGCGTCGCGACCACCGCGACCCGTTGGATCGTGTCCGCGACCGCCTCCGAGTCGTCGTCGGTCGCCATCCGGCGCTTGCCCTCGGCTGCGGAGGTGACCCGCTCGGGGCTCAGGAGGATCCGGTCGACGACCTGGTCGAAGAGCCGGCCCACTGCGTCGAGGAGCGTGCGATCGGGGTCGGGCCCCGGGTCGCCGCCGGTGCCCGGGATCGTGACCGCGCGGCTCGCCTCGCGCGGTGGTCGGTCGTCCGTCATGGCTCTCTCCTACCCGTTTCGGAAGAGAACCCAGCGTCGCAGAAAGGCGGAGGGGCGCGGCGTGCGCCGCGCCCCTCCGCATCGGGGTGACGACCCGGGCCGGAGGATCAGGCCGCCTCGGGGAGCGCCACCTCCTCCTGCTCGACGGCCGGGGAGGCCGCGAGCTCCTCCTTGCGGATCAGGGCGAGCGCTGCGACGACGCCGACCGCGGCGATTCCCGCGCCGACCCAGAAGGCCGCCTGGAAGCCGGAGGTCAGGGCCTGCGGAACCGCGTCGCCGGCCTTTGTCGCCGAGGTCGTGTGCGCGACCGCGACCGAGGAGAGTACGGCGATGCCGAGCGCGCCGCCGATCTGCTGCGACGTGTTGATCAGGCCCGACGCGATACCCGCCTCGTCGGCCGGCACGCCCGCGAGCGCCGCGATCGAGATCGAGACGAACGAGAACGCCATCCCCATCGCGACCACGAGGAACCCGGGCAGCAGGTCGCCGAGGTACGAGCCCTCGACGGACACCTGCGTGAAGTACAGGAGCCCGAGCGTGAGCAGGCTCATCCCGGTGACGAGCACCGGCTTGACGCCGACCTTCGTCACGAGCAACTGGGCGACCATCGCCCACACGATCGACGTGCCGGCGACCGCGAGGTACGCGATGCCCGACTCGAGCGGCGAGTAGTCGAGGACCTGCTGCATGTACAGAGACAGCATCAGGAACATCGAGAACAGCGCCGTGCCGAGGATGAAGCCCGCGATGTTCGCACCGGTGACGGTCTTGATCCGGAAGATCGAGAACGACATCAGCGGGTCGCTCGTGCGGGTCTCGCGCAGGACGAAGCCGACCAGAAGCGCGAGGGCGGCAGCGAAGACGCCGATCGTCGTCGCGGAGCTCCAGCCCCAGTCGTTCGCCTGCGTGATCCCGTAGACGGCCGTCGAGAGCCCGCCCGTGACGAGCACGGCGCCAAGCGCGTCGAAGCCCTTCGCACGGGCGTCGCGGCTCTCGCCGAGCAGGAACGGGGCGAGCGCGAGCGCGGTGATCCCGACCGGGATGTTGAGGAAGAAGATCCACTCCCAGCTCAGCAGGTCGGTGAAGATCCCACCGAGCAGCACGCCGGCCGCGGCGCCGAACCCGCCGACGGCGCCCCAGACGCCGAGCGCGATGTTCCGCTCCTTGCCCTCGTCGAACGTCGTCATGAGGATCGACAGGGCCGCGGGCGCGATGATCGCGGCGCCGAGGCCTTGCACGGCTCGTGCGCCGATCAGCGACGTCTCGCTCCACGCGAGCGCCGCCAGCAGCGACGCCGACGTGAACACGACGAGGCCGGCGATGAACATCCGCCGGCGCCCGAGGAGGTCGGCCGCCCGCCCGCCGAGCAGCAGGAAGCCGCCGAAGACGAGCGCATACGCGCTGATCACCCACTGGAGGTTCTCCTGCGAGAACCCGAGGTCAATCTGGATCGAAGGGAGGGCCACATTCACGATCGCGATGTCGAGCACGAGCATGAACTGGACGACGCTCAGGAGCGCCAGCGCCCACCACCTGTGTTTCGTCGAAGCAACCATGGGTCGTCACCTTTCGAGTCGAGTACCGTCGGGACGGTACCGCCGTCACTTCTGAATAAGAAGTACGGTCTTCCGTACAAAGAGTGCGGGCAACCGAACCCTCAGCGTTGGCATACAATGGGGGCATGAAGGGCTACCGTCAGTACTGTCCGGTCGCGCACGCGCTCGATCAGGTAGGCGACCGCTGGGAGCTCCTGATCGTGCGGGAGCTGATGCTCGGCCAGCGTCGCTACACGGATCTCGCCGAGGCGCTGCCCGGGATCGGCTCGAACGTCCTCGCGCAGCGGCTGCGCGAGCTCGAGGCGGCGGGCATCGTCCGCAAGACGAAGCTGCCGCCCCCGTTCGCGGTGAGCGTCTACGAGCTGACCGACTACGGGCGCGAGCTCGACGACGTGCTGCGCTCGCTCGCGCGCTTCGGCGCGCGCACGCTCGGCGCGCCCGCGCCGGAGGACTGCTGGAGCATGTACGCGGTGCACGCCCGGTTCCGGCCCGAGGCTGCGGTCGACGGCACGTACGAGATCCGCTTCGTCGACGGCGAGACGATCTCGCTGCAGGTGAAGGACGGGGAGCTCGTCGCGATGAAGCTGCCTGCGGAGAGCCCGACGCTCGTCGTCGAGGCGCCGCCGGAGGAGCTCCACGCGATCGTCGGCGGCGTGGTGAGCGTCAAGGCGGCGCTGGCCGAAGGCCGCGTCCGGCTGCCCGTGGGGACGGAGAAGGAGCTCCGCGACCTCGTGGCGATGTTCGCGCCGGCGGAAAGCGCCGCGGAGCCGTCGGCCTCGCAGGGCGCCGTCGCCGCCTGACGCGAGCCGGCCGCCGCGCTCGGTGTCAGACACCGAGCGCCGTCAAGGGCGAACCCGTGCCGATTTCGTGCCAGTTCGTCCCCAGTCCCGACGCGCCTCTTGATGCGGAGATGGTCGACTCGACGGGCCGGGGCGCCGCGGATGTCCACAACCCGTCGACCCTTGACCGTCACGAGTCGGCAAGGGCGGTGTCAGACACCGTTTTTCGTCAAGGCCGGGCGGCGTGCCGGCTTCGTGCCGATCCGTCCACAGGTCTCCCCACTCCCTAGGATTCGAGGGTGGCGCGGATCGAGGACTACGCGCTGATCGGCGACCTGCAAACCGCAGCGCTCCTGGACCGCGCGGGGTCGATCGACTGGTGCTGCTTCCCCCGCTTCGACTCGGGTGCGTGCTTCGCGGCGCTGCTCGGAACACCCGACCACGGACGCTGGCTGCTCGCTCCGACGTCGCCGATCACGCGGTCGACGCGCGCGTACCTCCGCGACACGCTCGTGCTCGAGTCGACCTACGAGACGGCGGACGGCGTCGTCCGCGCGCTCGATTTCATGCCGCCGCGTGGCAACGCGCCCGACATCGTGCGCATCGTCGAGGGCGTCGAGGGCTCGGTGGCGATGCGGTCGGAGCTCGTCATCCGGTTCGACTTCGGCCAGGTCGTTCCCTGGGTGCGGCGCGTCGACCACGCCAGGGTCGCGGTCGCAGGGCCCGACGCGCTCTGCTTCCGCACGCCGGTCGAGGTCCACGGCGAGAACATGACCACGGTGTCGGAGTTCACGGTGGCGCGGGGCGATCGCGTGCCGTTCGTGCTCACCTGGTTCCCGTCGCACGAGGAGCTGCCGCCGGAGACCCATCCGTTCGAGGCGCTCGAGGACACGACGCGGTACTGGCGCGAGTGGGCGTCGAAGTGCCTCCACTACGGCCCCTACCACGACGAGATCCATGCGTCGCTGCTCCTCCTCAAGGCGCTCACGTACGCGCCGACCGGCGGGATCGTGGCGGCGCCGACGACGTCGCTTCCCGAGTGGATCGGAGGTGTGCGCAACTGGGACTACCGGTTCTGCTGGCTCCGCGATGCGACGCTCACGCTGCTCGCGATGCTCCAGGCCGGCTACAACGACGAGGCCGTCGCATGGCGCAACTGGCTCCTGCGGGCGATTGCCGGCGATCCGGCGGACGTGCAGATCATGTACGGGATCGCGGGCGAGCGGCGGCTCGACGAACGGGAGCTCGAGTGGCTTCCCGGGTACGAGGGCTCGGCGCCCGTCCGCGTGGGCAACGCAGCCTCGGAGCAGCTCCAGCTCGACGTCTACGGCGAGGTGCTCGACGCCCTGTACCAGACGCGCCGCCACGGCGCCCCGGCCGACGACAACATCTGGTCGCTCGTCCTCGTCCTGCTCGACTGGCTCGAACAGGGGTGGCGGAAGCAGGACGCAGGAATCTGGGAGGTCCGCGGGCCGAATCGGCACTTCACGCATTCGAAGGTGATGGCGTGGGTCGCGTTCGACCGCGGGGTGCGCGCGCACGAGGAGTTCGGCCGGGACGGGCCGGTCGACCGGTGGCGGGCCCTGCGGGACGAGATCAAGCAGGAGGTGCTGGACCACGGCTGGCGCGAGGAGAAGCAGTCCTTCACCCAGTCGTACGGCTCGGACCGGCTCGACGCGAGCGTGCTGATCATGCCGCTCGTTGGGTTCCTGCCGGCGACCGACCCCCGTATGGTCTCGACCGTGGCGGCGCTCGAGCGGGAGCTACTCGTCGACGGCCTCCTCCTGCGGTACCGGACCGAGGACGACGCGGTCGACGGCCTCCCCGAGGGGGAGGGCGTGTTCCTCGCGTGCTCGTTCTGGCTGGTCGAGGTGCTCGCGCTGCAGGGCCGGGAGGACGACGCCCGGCAGCTGTTCGAGCGGCTGCTCGCGCTGCGAAACGACGTCGGCCTGCTCGCCGAGGAGTACGACCCGCGCTCGGGCCGCCAGCTCGGCAACTTCCCGCAGGCGTTCACGCACCTCGCGCTCGTCGAGGCGGCGCTCGCGCTCGGCGAGGGCCGCGCCATGCGGGAGGCGGCCGACGACACCGCCGAGGGTGCCGCCGTCGGCGCCTGACTTCGGCGGCCTGCACCGTCACGCCGTCGTCCTTGATCTCCGCTTCGAGTAGTCCCGTCCGACACTCCTGCCATCCTGCGTCAGTGCTGTCTTCCAGAAAGGCAACGGCACCGAGAGGGCCGATCGGCCGGGATGCCCGGTCGTTCGTGTGGGGGTCGCTCGCGGCCAAGGCGCAGTCGACCGCCGAGATCGAGGCGAAGCTCGCGGCGCGGGGCGTGAGTGCGGAGACGGCGGCCGCGACGATCGCCGAGGCGCTCAGGCTCGGATTCCTCGACGACGCCGGGCTCGCCGGGCAGCTCGTGCGCGGCTTCCGCGACCGCGGGTACGGACGGCGGCGCGCCGCCCAGACGCTCCGGCGGCGCGGCATCCCCGAGCTGCTCGCGGTGCGGGCAATCGACGATGCCTACCGGGACGGCGACGAGAGCGAGCTCGCGCGGCGGGCGTTGCGCGAGCGGCCCGTGCACGACGCGCCGGCGCAGCGTCGGGCCGCCGCGTTCCTCGTGCGGCGCGGGTTCTCCGCGTCGGCCGCGTGGTCGGCGGTGCGCTCCTCCCAGCCGCCGTAAGACCGGCTTGCGCGGCGGGCGACGCCCATCGACGAAAGGAGTCGCCATGGCGGCGATCTCCGTCTCAGCGGGCCCGGCGTGCTGGGATCGGGGCTCGAGCTCGACAGGGAGACGATCCAGCTCTCGGCGTTCACGACCGGGGGTGTGGCGGGGAACGCGCAGGCACTCGGGCGGATCGCGCGGCCATCGCGGCGTCTCGTGTCCCGACGCGCGGCCGGTGTCAGAGCTCCCGGCCCACAGCGCGCAGAGCCTCGAGCTCTCGCCCGAGCCGCGCGACCTCGCTCTCGAGTGCCTCGACGCGCGCCTCGAGCGCGGGCGCGGCGGACGGGGCAGGGGCGGCGCCATCGTCGGGCTCGTCCCCGCCGAGCAGGTGACGGTAGCGCTCCTCCTTCTGGCCTGGCCGCCGGTCGAGGCGCCGGACGAGCTCGCGGCTCGCGAGGCGCTCGAGCGTCTCGTGCAGCTCGGCCAGGGTGTCGAACCGATGGAGCCGCTCTGTCCGCTGCTTGAGCTCACCGGGTGTCTGCGGACCGCGGAGCATCAGCGCACACAGAACCGCGACCTCGTCGGGCGAGAGACCGAGCTCGGTGTCGAACAGCTGCCGGTACTTGACGGCACGGCTGCCTGCGCCGCTCGCAAGCCGCGTCCAGCCCCTGCGCGCGAGGCGCTGGAGCGCCTCGTGGATCTCGCGCTCCTCGTACGAGACGATCGGGTCGCGGTTGGTGGTCTGATTGCACGCGAGCCGGAGCGCGTTGAGAGAGAGCGGGTACTGATCCGGCGTCGTGCGCTGCTTCTCGAGCAGGCATCCGAGCACCCGAAGCTCCACCGCGTCGGCGTCCATCTCCAGAGATTACGCAGCCTCGAGTACGGTCATCGGGAGCCGTGGGAGTGCCCATCCCGGACAGCTATGTGGTCGCAGACAGTTTGCTCGCGGGTGAGTATCCGGGAGCACCCGAGCCTCGCATCGCGGAGCGGCGGCTTCAGGCGTTCGCGGCACACGGCGTCACGGCGTTCCTCGACCTCACGCACCCGGCCGACGCGCTCGTCCCGTACGACGACCTCGTCGCCCCGCCGGCCCGCCGGCTCGCGCATCCGATCGTCGACCTCGGCACGACGACGGTTCCGCACCTCACGCGCATCCTCGACGACATCGACGCCGAGCACGCCGCCGGCGGCTCCGTCTACCTCCACTGCTGGGGCGGAATCGGCCGGACGGGCATGGTCGTCGGATGCTGGCTCGTCCGCCACGGGCTCGACGACGGCGATCCGCTGCGGGCGATCGCCCTGCTTCGTCGGGGCACCCCCGCCGCCTGGGCGGCGTCTCCGCAGACCGCGGCGCAACGTGCGATCGTGACCGGATGGAAGCCGAGGCGCTGACGACGCTCGTCGAGGCGGTGCTCGTGCGGGCGTGGCGCCGCGATTCCACGATCCACGGCGAGTACCACTGGCGATGCGTGAGCGCAACGGGGCTGGCCCTCGCACCGTGCGTGCGCGGCGTCGACCCGACCCTCGTGTTCTGCTTCGGGCTGCTCCACGACACGCGGCGCGTGAACGACGCCGTCGACCCGGGGCACGGCCTCCGGGCCGCGTCACTCGCGCGCGAGCTTCGTGCGGCAGGCGTACTCGACCTCGACGACCACCGGTTCACGCTGCTCTGCTCCGCGCTCTCGGATCACTCGAACGGCCTCGTCTCCGACGAGCCGACGACCGGCACGTGCTGGGACGCGGATCGCCTCCACCTCCCCCGCGTGCTCATCCGGCCGCTTCCGGAGCTCTTCTCGACCGACGCCGCGAGGAGCTCCGCGGCGCTGACGGCGGCGGAGTCCCTGCGCGCGGCAGGACCGGCGAGCTGGGAGACGCTCGTGGCGTCGCTCGGACACGCCGACACGTGACGATTTCGGCACGAAGACGGCACAGACACGTGAAGGGTTCACCGGCACGCTCCGGACATGGACCACCACCGCTCAGAGGCCCCGCCCCCAGGACCGCCGGCGGACACGGCGGCAGGATGGGTCGCGCTCCCGGTGGGACATGCGGACGACGGCCCGACGATCGCGGAGCTCGTCGAGGCCGTCAAAGCGGCGGGGGGCATGGTCGGCGGCGCGGCGCTCTACGACCCGCGGTACGAGGCGGAGATGCGGCGCTTCCTGATCCGCGCCCTCGAGATGGAGGGGATCCCTATCCCGCGGGGAGGTGGTAGGCCATGAGGAGCGCGTCGACGTCCGCGCCGTCGCGGCTGTAGTGCCCGCGGCGCAGGCCTTCGCGCTCGAACCCGAAGCTCTCGTACAGACGGATCGCAGGCTCGTTCCACGGGAAGACGTGTAGCTCCAGCTTGCGGACGCCCGACGCCTCGGCCCAGGTCACGGCCCGTGCAAGGAGGGAGCGCCCGATCCCGCGGCGCCGGTGGCTCGCGGCGACCATCAGCCCGAGGTCGGCGACGTGGGCGCTCGCCGGGTGCGGATCCCTCGCGAGCGACAGACGGCCGACGACGCTCCCGTCCTCGTCGTCGACTGCCACGAAGACCGCGGCGTCCTCGTGCCGGCGGACTGCTTTCAGGTAGCGCCGCTCGTCCGCGACGCTCCGCCACGTCTCCGTGGTGAGCAGCCACTCCCCTGGCTCCCGGCCGACCGCCGCAGCGAGCCGCACGAGCTCACCCGCATCCTGCGACTCGGCGCGACGGATCGCGATCACCGAGCGATCACCGGACGACGACCCCGTGACCGCCGCGGCGCGGGTCTCCGGCTGCCCCGAGCGAGCCGTTCGGGCGGCGCTCGACGGCGGAAACGCCACCGAAGAACAGGTTGCGATCGGTCCACTGGACGACCTCCCAGCCGTCGCCTGCAAGCGCGCCCGCCACGCCGTCCGCCCAGCCCCCCTCGACGTGGACGACCCCCCTGTCGACGTGGAGACGTGGTCGTGCGACCGCGTCCTCGACGGGAAGCCCCTGGCGTGCGACCGCGGCGACCACCTGGAGGATCGCGCCCGCGAGCCTGACCGACCCGGCGCTGCCCAGGACGAGCCGCGGTCGCCCGTCGTCGAGGACGAGCGTGGGAGTCATCATGCTCGGCAGGCGCGCGCCTGGTTTTCGTTCCTCCGTCCCGATCACGTCGAGCTCGCCGAGCATGTTGTTCAGCTGGAACCCGTGCCGGAAGACGCCCGACCCGGATCCGAGCGTCGACGACAGGCCGACTGCGGCGCCGTCCGAGTCGACGACGGACACGTGTGTCGTCCCGGTCGGCTTGTGACCAGCCGCCGCGCCGGGGCCCGCGATCTCGTACCCGGCCGCGAGCGCGGCCGCGAGCGAGCGGGCCTCGGCGGGGAGACCCGTCGGGTCTTCGGGACGGTCGTTCAGGTCGGCCAATCCCGTCTCGACGATCGCGCCGCCGCGGGAGGGCGGAGGAGTCGACAGCACGGAAGACCCGGCGAACTCGCACTCGAGCGGCGCTCGCTCCTCGACGACGTACGCCTGGAGGTCCTCGGCCAGATCGGGTAGGAGCAACGCGAGCGCCTCGCCGGGCGCCTGCTGGAGCAGCCGAAGCGCGGGAAGCAGGTCACGCGCGTCCACGTGCCCTGGAATGCCGTAGACGCGGCGGCCGCCGTCCTCCCGCTGGAGGATCAGCGCCAGGATCTCGTGGAGGTACGCCTGCGCGGCGCTCGCAGCCAGCGGGCGCTCCGCGAGCTGCATCGCCGGGACGAAGAGCCTGTCCCACGGAAGGCGGCCGCGCCGGGCGTGCCCCTCGACGAGGCCCGCGACGAGCCCGGGGACGGCGACCGACGCCTCCCCGACGTGGAAGATCTGGGTCGAGGAGCCGACGAAGTCGATCTCGATCTCCTCCATCTCCTCGACCCCGCGCGCCGGAACGGCGAAGAAGAAGTCGAGGACGGTCGCGCCGCGCCCAGGCTCGTGCAGCAGGGCGAAGCCCCCGCCGGCGGGGCCGCTCAGCGGGCCCTCCGTGACGAACGCGGCGAGCGTCGCGGCCACGGCGGCGTCGACCGCTGTCCCGCCCTCGCGGAGCGCCCAGGCGCCGGCCTCGGCGGTGTGCGGATTGCCCGCTGCGATCGCGCCGCGCATGGTGCAGAGCGTAGAGCGACTGACCTCCGCGGGTCACGATCGCGACGGATCCGGACCGGACGCCGCGTCAGCGCAGGAAGCTCGGAAGCTCCCTGTCCTCGGCCGAGCCGGATCGACGCGCGCCGCCGCCCGGCTGCGCACGCGAGGGCGTGGACGAGGGTGTGAACGCGGTCCGTCGCGGCGCGCCGAGACCGGTCGCGACCACCGTCACCCAGACCTGGCCGGCGAGCCGCTCGTCGACGGTCGCGCCGAAGATGATGTTCGTATCGTCGGTCGCCGCCTGGCGGACGACCTCCGCAGCCTCGTTCACCTCGAGCAGCGTGAGGTCTTCGCCGCCCGCGATCGAGAGCAGGATGCCCTGCGCCCCGACGATCTCCGTGTCGATCAGCGGCGAGCGGAGCGCGCGCTCCGCCGCCTCGCGGGCGCGGCCCTCGTCCGCTTCCGAGTAGCCGATGCCCATGAGCGCGCTGCCGGCGCCGGCCATCACGGTGCGGACGTCGGCGAAGTCGAGGTTGATGAGGCCGGGCATCGTGATCAGGTCGCAGATGCCTTGGACGCCTTGGCGGAGGACGTCGTCGGCGATCCGGAACGCGTCGATCATCGAGGTCGAGCGGTCGAGCACCTCGAGCAGCCGGTCGTTCGGGATCACGATCACCGTGTCGCACTCGGCGCGGAGAGCCTCGACGCCCGAATCCGCGGCGAGCCGTCGGCGCGTTCCCTCGAACTTGAACGGGGTCGTGACGATGCCCACGGTGAGCGCTCCGAGGTCGCGTGCGATGCGCGCGACGACGGGCGCCGCACCGGTTCCCGTGCCGCCTCCCTCTCCTGCGGTGACGAACACCATGTCGCTTCCGCGCAGCGCCGCGCGCACGTGGTCGAAACCCTCCTCGGCCGCGCGACGGCCCGTCTCGGGATCGGCCCCGGAGCCGAGGCCCTGGGTGATCGACTGACCGATGTGGATCTTCGCAGGCGCGTCCGAGAGCTCGAGCTGCTGGGCGTCGGTGTTCACCGCGACGAAGTCGACCTGCGCGATCCCTGCGTCCATCATCCGGTTCACCGCGTTGATGCCTGCGCCGCCGACGCCGACCACGCGGATCACGGCGAGGTACGACGCGACGTCGCCTGCGACGTGCAGCCGCGGCGCGCTCTCGGGCATTGGCGTGACGAAACGGCTTGCGGGCGGAGCGTACGGCTCGACGACGGGCTCG
>DASSUT010000275.1:0-3984 GCA_035706725.1 Gaiella sp.
CGACGGTGATGCTGAGGGCCGACATGGACGCGCTGCCCGTGCAGGAGCAGAGCGGCCTCGACTATGCGAGCGCGGTCGACGGGGTCATGCACGCGTGCGGCCACGACATGCACGTCGCGTGGCTCGCGGGCGCGGCGGCGCTGCTGTCCGAGGCCCGTGACGCGTGGCAGGGGACGCTGTTGGCGGTCTTCCAGCCGGCGGAAGAGACCGCGGCCGGCGCGCAGGCGATGATCGGCGACGGTCTCTTCGACCGCTTTCCGAAACCGGACGTCGTGCTCGGCCAGCACGTCATGCCGGCATCCGCCGGGATCATCGGCACCCGTGCCGGTGTGATCACGTCGGCCGCGGACAGCTTCGAGATCCGGATGTTCGGCCGGGGGGCCCACGGCTCGATGCCCGAGGCGAGCGTCGACCCGGTTGTCATGGCAGCCGCGACCGTGATGCGGCTGCAGACGATCGTCTCGCGAGAGGTCGCTCCCGCGCAATCGGCGGTCGTCACGATCGGCGGGCTGCAGGCGGGCACGAAGGAGAACGTGATCCCGGACGAGGCGCTGATCAAGCTGAACGTGCGCACGTTCGACGAGGAAGTCCGCACGCGCGTCCTCGACGCGATCACGAGGATCGTCGAAGCCGAAGCGCAGGCTTCCGGTGCGCCGAAGCCGCCCGTGATCACGGCGCTCGACCGGTACCAGTTGGTCCGCAACGACGCCGACGCCGCCGCCCGCGTCCGTACCGCGTTCGAGGCGCACTTCGGCGAGAAGCGTGTGGTGGACATCCCGCCGATCTCGGCGAGCGAGGACTTCGGCTCCTTCGGCAGCGAGTGGGGAGTCCCGTCGGTGTTCTGGACCGTGGGCGGCACGGATCCCGAGGCGTATCGCCGGGCGAAGGAGGAGGGCCGTCTCGCAGAGTTGCCCACGAACCACAACCCTCGCTTTGCGCCCGTGATCCATCCAACGCTCGAGACCGGCGTCGAGACGCTCGTCGCGGGCGCGCACGCCTGGCTCGGCGCGGCATGACATCGTGACGCCGCGTGACCTCCGTCCTCAAAGGCTTCGACCCGACGCTGCTGCTCGTCCTGAACCTTGCCGGGACGTTCGTCTTCGGCTTGAGCGGAGGGCTTGCCGGCGTCCAGGCGCGACTCGACGCCTTTGGCGTCGTCGTGCTCGCGGTCACAGTCGGCCTCGCCGGCGGGATCACCCGTGACGTGCTGATCGGGATCCCGCCGCAGACGTTCCGCGACTGGCGCTACCTCGCGGTCGCCGGCGGAGCCGGTCTCGTCACGTTCCTCGCGGCGCCCATGCTCGAACGGCTCGAGCGTCCCGTTCTCGTCTTCGACGCAGCTGGGCTCGCCCTCTTCTGCGTGACTGGCGCGAGCACCGCCCTCGATCATCGTGTCGGCGCCGTCTCCGCGGTCGTGCTCGGGGCGATCACGGGCATCGGCGGTGGCATGCTGCGCGACATCCTGCTCCGCGAGATCCCGACCGTCCTGCGCACCGGCCTCTATGCGATCCCGGCGCTCATCGGTGCCACGATCGTGGTCGTCGCCTCCGAGAGCGGCACCCACAACCTGGTCGTTCCGATCGTCGGCGCTGCCGTCTGCTTCGTCATCCGCCTCGCCGGGCTCCACTTCGACCTGAACGTACCGCACGCCCCTGGGCACCGCGACGCCGCGGACTAGCCGGCCGAGCCGAATACCGAGCCGTCAGCCTGCGGCAGTGCGAGCGCGGAGCTCGGCCTTGCGTGCGCGCTTCGCCGCCTGGTAGTCCTCCAGCGCCTCGATCGAGTCGACGTCGCCGAGCGTCGGGAAGTCGGGGGCGAGCGGACCCGCGGCCGCGACGCCGAAGCGCTTCGCGAGCACCGCGCCGAGCGCCATCACCTTCATGTCGCCGAAGCCCGGAAGCGCGCGGATCCTCCGCTCGAGCTCCTTCGCGTCGCCGGCCTCGGTCCAGAGCCTCGACGCGTCCCCGTCGTACTCGGAGGCGACGAGCGCGCAGAGCTCCTGCACCCGCTTCGCCATCGAGCCGGGGAAGCGGTGGATCGCCGGGCGCTCGCGGAAGACCGCCTCGAGCCGCGCAGGATCGGTCGCGGCGATCTCGGCGGCGTCGAGCGTCCCGAGCCGCTGCCGGAGCTTGAGCGGGCCGGCAAACGCCGTCGGCACCGTGACCTGCTGGTCGAGGGCGAAGCCGATCAGCAGCGCGAGCGGGTCGCGCGCGATCAGCGCGTCGGCCTCGGGATCTCCGGTGAAGTGGAGCACCTCGGGCACCGCGCCGATCGTACCCCCGATCCGGGGCGCGACCCACGCCGGGCTGGTCAGAGCGTCTCGGCGAGGCGCTCCGCGATCGCGACCGTCGTGAGGTTCGTGTTCGCGCGCGGAATCGTCGGCATCACCGACGCGTCCGCGACGACGAGCCCGTCGATCCCGAGCACGCGGCAGCGCGCGTCGACGACCCGTCCGATCCCGCACGTGCCCGCCGGGTGGAAGTAGCCACGGATGCTCGCAGGGACGTACGTATGGAGCGGCTGCGGCCCGGGTGCCGTCTCCGTCGCGAGCAGTCGGCGAAGCGGCGCCCGCTCGACGAGCGAGCGAACGAGCTCGAGCCCCTCGACGATCGTCTCGAGGTCCGTCGGCGCCCGGAGGAAGCCGCGCGCGACGTCGGGAAGCGCGAGGGGATCCCGCGAGCGGAGGCGGACGCAGCCCGCCGATCGCGGCTTCATGTGGAAGACGCCGACGCTCGTCTCGAAGCGGCCCGGCAGCTCTCCCTCGTTCGTCCAAGGGATGAGGTGGAGGTCCCAGCCGCCGGGCGCGCATACACCGCTCGCGGCCTTGACGAAGGCGTGCGGCCGGAACAGCGGCCCGGTGCGCCGGACGTGGTCGGCGGTCGATCGCGAGAGAAGCTCCGTCGGCTCCCAGGCGATTCCGGTGCCGTGGTGGTCGAGCAGCATCTCGCCCACCGGGAGCTCGGTGACGACCCGAATGCCGTGCCGGGACAACTCGGCGCCGGGGCCGATCCCGCTGCGGAGGAGGATCGCAGGCGTGAAGTACGCCCCGGCGGCCAGGACGACCGTCTCGGCCTCGATCCGCGCGCCCGCCGCCGTGAGCACGCTCGTCGCCCGCGTTCCGTCGAGCCCCACGCGATCGGCCGGGGTGTCGGCGAGGATCGTGAGGTTGGGCCTTCCTCGCGCGGCGTCGAGGTAGGCCAGAGCCGTGTTCCAGCGCATGCCGTCGACGACGTTCACCGGCAGCGCCGCCCGGCCCACGGGCTGCGCGGGGTCGTCCGGGTCGTCGAGCAGGGGAACGCCGGCTTCCGCGGCTGCCTCGAGGAAGGCCACGTGGAACGGCGCCGGCTCGAGCGTGTTGGCAGGGACCACCCGGAGCATCTCGCGGGCGCGCCACAGGAACGGGGCGAAGGCGTCGAAGCCCCAGTCGGCCCCCCATTCGTCGTAGTCGTCGGGCGTCCCGATCACGGCGATGCAGGCGTTGTGGGCCGAGGAGCCACCGATCACGCGCGCGCCGAGCGAGCGCCCATCCTCACCGCCCGTGCCCCAGTCGTGCGTGAAGGTGAAGGAGCGCGGGTCGAGGAGGTCTGCGGGCCAGGCCCCGGACGCAAGAGCCCCGTGGTCCGGCCCCGCCTCGATGAGGCAGACGCGCCGCTCGGCGTCCTCGGACAGCCGTGCCGCCAGGACGCATCCGGCGGTGCCGCCGCCGACGACCGCCACGTCGAACCTCACGCGCGGAGCATAGGCGAGCGATTCCACGCGTACGGCGCGCCGTAGGCTGCGACCGGGCGGCGAGGGCTACGCTCGCGGAATGGATCCGCTCGAGACCCTGTCGCCCGCGACGAGAGCCTGGTTCGGGCGCGCGTTCGGCGTGCCGACGCCCGCCCAGGAGCTCGCCTGGCCAGCGATCGCGACCGGCGCGCACGTGCTCGTGCAGGCGCCGACCGGCTCGGGCAAGACGCTCGCGGCGTTCCTCCACGGGATCGA
>DASSUT010000276.1:0-2377 GCA_035706725.1 Gaiella sp.
CAAGGAGGGAATGTGGCGATTCGCAAATGGACGGTCGGGGTGTCGCTCGCGCTCTGCGCGGCGGTGGCGCTGACCGTCGCGTCGGCCGGTACCGCCAAGCCGACGAAGACCCAGGCAACGTCAGGTCTCAAGGTCGCGCTGGTGACGGACATCGGCGGCCTGAACGACCGGAGCTTCAACGCGCTCGCGTACAAGGGGTTGAAGGACGCAGAGAAGAAGCTCGGCATCACCGGCCGCGTCTTCCTCTCGAAGTCGAGCGCGGACTACATCCCGAACCTCTCGACGGGCGCAAGGAGCTACGACCTCGTCGTCGGCGTCGGCTTCCTGATGGCGGACCAGGTGGCGGCCGTCGCGAAGCGGTTCCCTGACACGAAGTTCGCGATCGTGGACTACCCGGCCGCCGCGCTGAAGGGCAAGCCGAAGAACGCGCGCGGCATCCTCTTCGCCGAGCAGGAGGCAGGGTGCCTCGCAGGCGTCGCCGCGGCGACGGTTTCGAAGTCCGGTGTGATCGGCTCGGTCGGCGGTCAGAAGATCCCGCCGGTCGACGCGTACATCGCCGGCTACCAGTACTGCGCCAAGAAGCTGAAGAAGAGCATCAAGACGCTCAACGACTACTCGCAGGACTTCGTGGCGCAGGACAAGTGCAAGGAGATCGGGCTCAACCAGATCCAGGAAGGCTCCGACGTGGAGTTCCAGGTCGCCGGTCAGTGCGGCCTCGGGGCGCTGCAGGCCGCGAAGGACAACAACGACTGGGGCATCGGCGTGGACGCCGACCAGGGCTACCTCGGGAAGCACATCCTGACGAGCGCCCAGAAGAAGGTCGACGTGGGCGTCTTCGACACGATCAAGCTCGCGGGCTCGAACGCCTGGAAGGGCGGCGTCGACGGCCTCTACAACGCGAAGAACAAGGGCATCGGCTACGGCAAGGTCAGCAAGGCGGCGCCGAAGCGGGCCGCGCTGATCGCCCTGCTCAACAAGTGGACGAAGCAGCTCGCGTCCGGGAAGGTGAAGCCTCCCCGCACGGTCAAGGGCTAGTACCGAGCGACACGCAGCAGCGTCCGGTGGGCGGGCTCTCGAGCCCGCCCACCGGCGTTTCGAAGCCGCTCGCCCGTGGGTAAGCCCGTCATGGTGCAGACGACGACGTCCCCCAGCCGCAGCATGCTCCGGATCCTCGCGCTCTCGCTCGTGGCGCTCCTCGCGCTCGCCGCGGCGGCGTGCGGTGGCGGAGCGGACAGCGGGAGCGAGGGCACCGGGGGCGAGACCACCGGGACGACCGGGAGCTCGATTCGCGTCGCGCTCGTCACGGACATCGGGGGCCTCAACGACCGCGGCTTCAACGCGCTCGCGAACAAGGGCCTCGAACGCGCGGAGCAAGAACTCGGGATTCAGGGCCGCGTGTTCATCTCCGACGCCGCGAGCGACTACGTGCCAAACCTCTCTCAGGCGGCACGCGGGGGCTACGACCTCGTGATCGGGGTCGGCTTCCTCATGGGCGACGCCCTCTCGAGCGTCGCGAAGCAGTTCCCGGACACGGACTTCGCGATCGTGGACTTCCCCTGGGCCGCCCTGAAGGACAAGCCCGACAACGCACGCGGCCTCGTGTTCGCGGAGCAGCAGGCCGGCTATCTCGTCGGTGTCGCCGCGGCGACCGTCGCGAAGGGCGGCACGGTGAGCGCGGTCGGAGGCCAGGCGGTGCCCGCCGTCGTGGCGTTCCTCGCGGGGTATCGGGCCGGGGTGAAGGCGACGGACGAAAGCATGACCGTGCTCCAGGGCTATTCGCAGGACTTCGTCGACCAGGCGAAGTGCAAGGAGCTCGCGCTGACCCAGATCGCACGTGGCTCGAAGGCCGTGTTCGCGGCGGCCGGCGGCTGTGGTCTCGGCGCGCTCCAGGCGGCGAAGGAGCGGAACGTCTGGGGCATCGGCGTGGACAACGACCAGTCCTTCCTGGGCCCGCACATCCTCACGAGCGCGACCAAGAAGGTCGACGTCGCGGTGTTCGACACGATCGAGTCGGTGCAGAAGGGCACGTTCGAGGGTGGCGGCGACACGCTCTACGACGTCGCGAACGGCGGCGTCGGCTACGGGAAGGTGAGCCCCGACGCGCCCGACCGCGACGCGCTGATCAAGAAGCTCGACGACACCGAGAAGACGATCGCCGACGGCGACGTCCAGATCCCGCGCAGCTGACGACAGACCCCGCCGGCCGCCGGCACGCTCCTTCCAGTGCGGGACATACAATCCCGCGGATGCCGGCGCGCGAGCAGGTCCTGGAGATGCGGCACGTCACGAAGCGCTTTCCCGGGATCGTGGCGAACGACGACATCAGCTTCGACCTCCTGGAGGGCGAGGTCCACGCGCTGCTCGGCGAGAACGGCGC
>DASSUT010000277.1:0-25212 GCA_035706725.1 Gaiella sp.
GCGAGGACACCGCGCTCGGCGAGCTCATCCAGCCGATCGAGCAGGCGACGGAAGCCGGCGCGGACGCCATGGTCACGCCGTGCCCGCTCTGCCACCTCTCGCTCGACGCGTGGCAGTCGAAGCTCCGCAAGCAGACGGGCAGGGACTTCCGGATGCCGATCCTGCACCTCTCGCAGCTGATCGGGGTCGCGGCGGGGCTCGACGACTCCGAGCTCCGCTTCAAGCGGCACGTCGTCTCGATGCAGCCGGTGCTCGAGAAGCTGGCCCTGTAGCGAGCCGGGTCGAGCTCCGTCGGCGCCGCAGCGCCTCGTCCCACAACCCGAGCGCGACGAGCGACCACCCGACGAGCTCGAGACCTTCCTTCGCGACGATCTGGTACTCGGCGATCGGGTCGCCGCGCGCGCGCTCGAACCAGTGGTCGGCGCGATCGAGCCCCTCGACGAGGAACGAGCACACGAGAATCGCGGCGGCGGCGGCGAACGCGACCCGCGCGCGCATGCCCGAGCCGACGCCCACGAAGGCGAGCAGGGCCGCGGCACCGAGGACGAGCGCGATCACGTACGGACCCGTTCGCGATGAGGGATGAGCCCCGTCGTGGAGGAGGTCGGCGAGCGTGAGCGCGACGAGAACCGCGGCAAGGGCTGCGGCCGCACGCTGTTGCGCGCCCCGTTCGCGGCGCGAGACCAGAGCCGCCCCCGCGGCTGCGAGCGCCAGGGCGATCGTCGACACGATGTCGGGCAGCCCGTTGCTCCGATCGAGGTCGACGAACGTGCCGATGCGGTGGAGGCGGAGGACGACGACGAGATGGACGGCCGACTGCTCGACGACGAGCGCGGCGATCGCGAGAACGGCCACGACGAAGGCGCGGCGGCCGAAGCCGCCTCTCGCTCCCTCCCCCATCGCCTCAGCGTAGTGGGTCCGTCGTCACCCCTCTAGGGTGCCCGAGTGCCGGTCGCGCTCGTGCCCGTCGTCGTTCTCCTCGTGTGCGCCTGCCTCGCCGTCGTCTACGGCTGGCTCGAGGCGGGGCGGCTCAGGACGAGGGTGCTCGACGTGCCGATCTCCGGCCTCCCCGAGACGCTCGCAGGGCTCCGCATCGGCCATCTCTCCGACTTCCATCTGGGCGCGCGGATGTCGCGCGGGAACCGCGCCACGGCCGCGGCGGTCGCCTGGGTGGCGGAGCGGCACCCCGACCTCGTCTGCGTGACCGGCGACCTTGTCTCGCATCCACGCGGGGAGCCCGAGCTCCGCTCGCTGCTGGCCCGCCTCGAGAGGCCGTTCGTGGTGCTCGGCAACCACGACGTCGCCGTGACGCGCGATCCGTTCTCCCGTGCCGCGGAGCTACGCGACCTCGGGTCGGCGGAGCTGCTCCGCGACCGGGAGGTGGCCGTGGCCCTTAGCGACGGGAACGTGTCGGTCGTCGGCGTCGACCCCGAGAGCTATCGCCTGAAGCGCGCGAGGCCGGATGAGCTCGCCGACCCCGAAGCGGCAGTCCGTCTCCTGCTGTGCCACTACCCGGGAATCGCAGATCGCGTCCCCGAAGGCTCGTTCGACCTGATCCTCGCCGGACACCTCCACGCCGGCCAGATCTGCCTTCCGCTGCCCGGACGCCGGGTGACGCTCGCCCACCCCAGGGCGCGTTTCGTCGCGGGTCTCTACGAGACCGCCGGGGGCACGATGCACGTCTCGCCGGGGACGGGAACCACGTTCGTCCCGTTCCGGTTCTTCGCGCGCCCCGAGGTCACCGAGCTCGTGCTCCGGCGCTCGTAGGTCTGGCGCAACCGGCGCCGATCGACTACATCTGAGAGCGATGAGGGGCGGGAGGATCGCAACCCTTGCCGCCGTTGCCGTCGGCGTCGTGCTCCTCGCCGGTCTGGGCGGCGCGGCCGCGTGCCGGCTGACCGACCTCAACTGCCACCTGCGGGCCGCCCCCGAGTGGGAGCTCACCGAGGTGGCGGGTCAGCGGGGCGGGGCACGGTCGCTCAACCCGCAGCTCCAGACGAGGCGCGTCGCACGCGGCCTCGACTACCCCACGGACTTCGACTTCCTGCCGGACGGTCGGATGCTCGTGGCGCTTCGGACCGGCCTCGTCGAGATGGTCGCTCAGGGTCGCGTCCGACCGAAGCCGGTGCTCGATCTCCGCAACCGCGTGAGCATCTGGGGTCTGAGAGGAGTCATGGCGCTCGCCGTCGACCCGACGAGGGCCTCGCCGGTCCAGTTCTACGTCGCCTACTCCGTGGTCGACCCGCGCTACCCGAGCCCGGCCTCGGGGAAGCCGACGACCTTCCGCGTCAGCCGGTTCACGCTTCGGGACGGCGTCGCCTCGCCGGCGTCGGAGAAGGTCATCGTCGGCCGCGTGACCGGTGGCTCGTGCACGACGCAGCCGACGGCCAACTGTCTCCCCGCTGACCGCGACCACATCGGAGCGGACATCGCCTTCCGCCCCGACGGCACGCTCTTGATCGCGACCGGCGACGGCGGTCCCGCGACCGCGAACGTCCAGCTCGTGCAGCGGACCGACACGCTGGGCGGAAAGATCTTGCGGGTCGACCGAAACGGGCGCGGCGTGCGTAGCAATCCGTTCTGGAACGGCGACCCGGACGCGAACCGGTCGAAGGTGTGGGCGTACGGGCTCCGCAACCCGTTCCGGCTCTCCACGCTGACGAACGGCGACGTCGTCGTCGGTGACGTCGGCTACAACAACGCCGAAGAGCTCGACCTCGTGCGGCGGGGCGGCGACTACGGGTGGCCCTGCTACGAGGGCGAGCAGAAGACGCCGGAGTACCGGTCGAAGCCGTTCTGCGCCACCTACTACGCCTCCCATCCAAGTCGCCGACGGGCAGCCTGGTTCGTCCTTCCGCGCCCGACCTGGAGGACCGTGATCGCGGGCGTCCCGCTGAAGCACGCGACCCTCCTCCCCGAGGGCTTCCACGAGTCGTACGCGTTCGGCGACTGGTCGGTCAGCAAGCTCTGGATCGCGGACCCCTCGACGAGCCGCGAGACGCTGCTGCCGGTCTCACGCGTCCACGTCATCGAGAGCGGAGCGGCCGGGCCGGTCCGGCTCCGGGTGGGGCCGGACGGCGCGCTCTACGAGCTGGCGATCAACACCGGCGAGATCTGGCGCATCACCGCCCACGAGCACTGACGCGTACGGTCAGGTTCCGCGGCGCTCCTCGGGCCCGCCGCGTGAGCCACCCCCCTGGAGCCACACCAGCGCCTGGACCGCGGCGAGCGCGAGCCCGGTAGGCGACGTGCCCGGCACCTCGCGCCGCGTGCGGCGGATCGCGTCCAGGTGGAACGCACGAAAGCGGGGATCGCGGTGCCGGGAGGGCTTCAGCAGCTGCTTCGCGGCGAACCAGGCGTACCCGACGAGCTCCTTGACGAGCTGCCGGCGGTAGGCGCGTTCCGGCAGCACCGCACGGCCGAGTCGGCAGAGCATGAGGATGTTCTCGGGCGCGTACGTGAGCACCTCGTCGGAGAACGGGGTGTTCGCGCCCGGGTGGAGTCTCGTGAACGTCACGACCTCGTGGACGTACCCGAGATCGGAGCGAAGGAGCGCCGCGTAGATCGCCTCCGTGTCGGAGTGCCAGATCGACTCGTCGTAGAACGGCCGGTCGCCCTCGAGCAGGGTGGTCCGCAGGAGCAACGAGGACGGGGACCCGGTGACGTAGGGGCCGCCCGTCAGGCTCTGTCGCACGACCGTCCGGCCGTCGAACACCTCCCGGTCGGTCGGAAGCGAGTCGAGATCACGCTCGTCGCCGAACAGCCTCCAGCCGCCCACGACCCCGACGGAGGGATGCCGCTCGGCAACGGACACCATCCGCTCCAGGCAATCGGCCGACATCCAGTCGTCCGCGTGGAGCACCTTGACGTAGCGCGCCTCCGCCGGAGCCGCGGCGAGCGCGCGGTTGTGGTTCGCGTAGATCCCGACGTGCTCGGTCGCGCGCACGAGCCGGACCCGCGGGTCGGTCGCGGCGACGCGCTCGACGATCTCGGCCGTCCCGTCGGTGCTCCTGTTGTCGATGACCGCGCAGTCCCAGTGCGGGTACGTCTGGGCGACGACGCTCTCGAGTGCCTCCTCGACGAACTCCGCGCCGTTGTAGACGGGAACGACGACTGCGACGAGGGGCCCGTCGGCCGCGGCCCGCGCGCTCATCGGTCTCCGTCGAGCTCGCCCGCGCGCATGGGCGCCAGGATAGTCCTCGCCTCGAGGCGCTCGTCACCTCGCCCGATCCGGTGTTCGTGTGAGGCGCGGCGTCGTTCGGGGCTTCCCGGACCGACCGTTCTCAGCCAGCATGGGGTGTGTGCGCCTGCGGAGAGGGGATGGTGAGCGAACGGAGGTCCTGTTGGTCTGCTCGTCCGGCGGGCACCTCCTGCAACTCGTGTCGCTGGCCTCCGCGTGGGAGGGACTGAGCCGCGTCTGGGTCAGCTTCGACAAGAGCGACGTCCGCTCGCTGCTCGCCGACGAGACGGTGATCGCGGCGTACGGGCCGACCAATCGGAGCATCGGCAACCTCGTCCGCAACCTCTGGCTGGCGCAGCGGACGCTGCGCCGCCTGCGGCCACGCGTGCTGGTCACGACCGGGGCGGGGGTCGCGGTCCCGTTCGCGTGGCTGTCGCGTCTCTACGGCACCCGGGTCGTCTACGTCGAGAGCTTCACGCGGATCGACTCCGTGTCGTTGAGCTGCAGGCTGATCTCGCCGTTCACCGAGCGCGTCTACGTCCAGTGGCCGGAGGCGCTTCAGCTCGTGAGGCACGCGCGGTACGTCGGCAACGTCTTCACCGACAGCGGATGATCGTCGTCAGCGTCGGGACGAACGAGGCGCGATTCGACCGTCTGCTGGAGTGGGTCTCGCTCTCGGGCATCGAGGAGCCGTGCGTGGTCCAACACGGCCCCTCGGAGGTTCGGCCGGAAGGAGCGACGTACGTCGCCTACCTGCCGTACGAGGAGCTCGTCGAGCTCATCCGGGAGAGCCGCGCGTTCGTGACCCACGCCGGCGTCGGCTCGATTCTCGTATCGCTCGCGGCCGGGAAGCGGCCCGTGGTCGTCCCGCGCCTCGAGCGGTTCGGGGAGGCGGTCGACGACCACCAGCTCCCGCTCGCGCGCAGGCTCGCGGCGGACGGCCTCGTGAACCTTGTGGAGAGCCCCGAGGACCTGGCGCGCGCGCTGGGGAGCCGCGACCATACGCTCCACGTCAGCGTGGGAGCATCCGCCTTGGCACAGGACCTGCGTCGCTACCTCCTCGATGCCGTTCGGCCGGCAGGGTGAGCTCCGAACGCCACGGCACGGCGGACACGGCCGGCGCGTCGGCGTTCGCGTCGGGCATGAGCTGGAAGCTCACGACGCAGGTCGTCACGCAGGCCACGCGCATCGGGGTCGCGATTCTGCTCGCGCGGTTGATGTCGCCGTTCGAGTTCGGGGTTGCGGGCCTCGCGCTCGTCTTCGCCCCCCTCGCCTACGTCTTCACCGATCTCGGGGCGGCACTCGTCCAGCAACGCGACCAGACCGAGAACGACCGTTCGACGGCGTTCTGGACGAGCCTCGCGGTGGGGACGGTCATCACGCTGCTCGGCATCGCCGCCGCCGGCCCGATCGCGCGGTTCTACGGCGAGCCGGAGGTGCAGAACCTGTTCATCGTCCTCTCCGCGTCGTTCGTGGTGACGGCGGCGACCACCACCCACAGCGCGCTCCTCCATCGCGCGCTCGCCTTCCGGCAGATCGAGCTCGCGAACATGATCTCGGTCATCGGGGCCTCCGCGGTCGCGGTCACGGTCGCCCTGCTCGGCGGCGGGGCCTGGGCGATCGTCCTGCAGCTCGTCGGCGGCGCCGTGCTCCTGTTCTGCCTGCTCTGGGTCTTCGACCCCTGGCGCCCGCACTTCCGGTACTCGTGGGCGAGCCTCCGCTCGATCGCGTCGTTCACCGCCCACAACACCGGCGCGAACCTGCTCCACTACTTCGAGCGGAACACCGACAACCTGCTCATCGGGCGCTTCCTCGGCCCGTCGGCGCTCGGGCTCTACTCGATCGCCTACAACCTCATGCTCTACCCGGTGACGCGCCTCGCGGACCCCGTCCACCAGGTGTTGTTTCCGCTCCTCTCCCGCATCCAGGACGACGACGCCCGCGTCGCGCGCGTGTGGCTGCGCGTGACGAGGAGCGTGGCCGCGATCGTCGCGCCGCTCATGGTCGGCCTCGTGATCCTCGCGCCGGAGTTCATCCGCGTGCTGCTCGGCGCGAAGTGGGACGGCGCGGTCCCGATCGTTCAGATCCTTGCCCTCGCAGGGCTCGTCTACGCGGTGCGCATCGCGTCGACGAGCGTCCTGCTCGCGACGGGACGGGCGCGCGCGCTGTTCCACTTCAGCCTCGTCAGCGCCGTCGTCCTCGTCACGGGCTTCGCGATCACCGTGCAGTGGGGCGTGAATGCCGTCGCGGCGTCGTTCACCGCGTCGTTCGTCGTTCTGACGCCGGTGCTCGTATGGCTCGCTGCTCGCGCTGTCGGATCCTCGCTGCGGGTCTACGCGGTCAACCTGCTTCCGGTCACGGCCGCGACGGTGATCATGACGGTGGTCGTGATCCTGGCGCGGCACGCCCTGCTCCAGGCCGGCGCGTCGGCGCTCGTCGTCCTGCTTCTCGCAACCGCCGTCGGCGCCGCGGTGTACACGCCCCTCTGTCTGTGGCTCGCGCCCGACCTCCGGTCCGAGATCGCAACCGGGTGGTCCGCGCTCCGGCGGCGCGCTCGTTCGGACGGAGGCGGGGAGCCCTCCGATCAGCGCACGGACGGAACGCACGCAGCGTCGCCGGGCCCGCAAACAGCCGTCGGCGAGGGCAGACGAGTTCGGAACGAGCAAGCCTAGGGGCGGTGTACGTCTGGCCAAACGTAGGGGTGTACGTCTGGCTATGAGCGGATACCATGATCGAGAGGGCTCGGGGACCATGGACCTACGTCAACTTGGTGCTGCCGTCGGCAACCACCGGCGGGTGGCCGTTCTGGGGGTCGTCGCGGCGATCGCCCTTGCTTTCCTCGCCCAGGTGCGGGTGAGCCCCTTCTCCAGCCCGACGTTCGAGTATCGAAAGCCGGTCGTCTGGAGCAGCAACGTCACGCTGCAGCTGACGCAGGAGGGGTTCCCGGAGGGTCGCGTCCAGGACGTCGGCAGCCGGCGCGCAGCCCTCGTCTCGCTCGCGCCGCTCTACGCGCGGCTCGCGAACACCGACCCGGTGCGAAAGCGGATGCGCAAGCTCGGGCCCATTCTCGGCGGCGTCAAGGTGAACCCCGTCGTCGATGACAACAACGTCGGGCTCCCGCTCATCCAGATCTCGAGCTTCGCGTTCCAGAACACGAGCGCCGCGACGCGCGCCAAGCGCCAGGCGGACGCGTTCATCGGATACATCGCCCAGGAACAGGCGCAGAATGATCTCTTGCCGAAGAACAGGGTCGTCCTCGAGGTCGTCAAGGGACCGTCCCGGCCGTCGGTCGTGGTGCCGCGGAAGATCACGCTGCCGGTGGTCGTGTTCCTCTCCATGCTGATCGTCACCGGAGCGCTGATCCTGGCGCTCGAGAACCGTGCCCGTGGACGCCGTCAGGCGAAGGGGCAGGTCTCCGACGATCTGCCGGTCGCAGGTGAGGTCACGGAAGACGTCGCCGCCGGTGGCCGACGTGAGGACGTCCCCCGCCGTGAGCGCTCCCCGGCGCCCGTCGCCAACGTGACGCCGGTCTCCGGTGTCGCTCCCGTGACGAAGGCGCAACCGGTTCCGCTGTCGCGCCCGGAGCGCACGCTCGGCAGCGAGCCGCGGTCGGAGAACGGCAAGGCGCCGGCGACGGAGGCGGAGCCGGCGGAAGACGGCGCGGCCTCGAAGCCGGCACGGCGAGCCGGCGCCGGGCGACGCGGCTACCGCGGCTGACCTAGAGCTCGATGCGGGTTACAGGCACGCACGGATGGGGGCCTGCGCGCGGCGCATCGCCGCCGTCTCGGTTGGCATCCAGGCGTCCAGCCTGCACGCCGCCCGAGCCGACGCCGCTGCTTGGTGCATGCCCTCCCCGCACGCACCTCCAACCCACATCGAGCCTCTAGTGGAGGGGCGCGCCGAGCCGGCGGCCGGCCGGTCGGTTGGCGGCGTTCGTACCACCCGCACGGCCGGGAGCTTTCTTCAGCTCGACGTCGCCGTCCTCGTCTTCGCAGCGCTGCTGATCGCCGCCTCGGCGGCGCTGGGCGCAGGCCCTGGCGTGATCGCTCCCGCGGCGGCGTTCGTCGCGGTGGTCGCGGCGTGGAGGCCGGCGGTGATCGAGTGGCGCTCGATGATCGTGGTGCTGCTGCTGATCATCCTGTTCATCCCGATCAGGCGGTACGCGTTCGCGGCCCACCTGCCCTTCCAGCTCGAGCCGTACCGCGTGTTCGTGTTCCTGCTCGCCGCGCTGTGGCTCGCCTGCCTGCTCGTCGACGAGCGCATCCGGGTGCGAGCCACGGGTCTCGAGGCACCGCTCGCGCTGCTCGGCGTCGCGGTTCTCGGCTCGATCCTCACGAACTTCAACTCGATCGCCCACGAGGACCTCTCGGGGGAGGTCGTCAAGGCGCTCTCCTTCTGGATCGGCTTCATGGTCGTCCTCTACATGGTCGCCAGCCTCTCGACCTTCGCCGACGTCGACTTCTACCTCCGTGTCCTCGTGATCGGCTGCGCCATTCTCGGGGCGCTCGGCGTGGTCGAGTGGAAGACCGGGCACAACGCGTTCGCCCATCTCGATCACTACATGCCGCTGCTGACCCCGACGGGAGACAGCTTCGACACGTTCCGTGCCGGCCTCAACCGCGCATACGGGTCGGCGCAGCACCCGATCGCGTTCGGCGCCGCCCTCGCCGTCGTGCTTCCCGTCGCGGCCGTGTACGCCTTTCGCCGGCGTTCCCTTCTCTGGTACGCCTGCGTTGGGCTGATCGTGATCGGCTCGCTGGCATCCGTCTCGCGGACGAGCATGGTCATGCTCGGCGTCTCCGCCGTGATCCTCGCGGCCCTCCGGCCGCGGGCGGCAAAGCAGGCGCTGCCGTTCGTCCTTCCGCTGCTCGTGGCGGTCCAGATCGCGATTCCGGGCACGTTCTCGACGATCAGGGCCTCGTTCTTCCCGACCGGCGGCCTCGTCGAGCAGCAGGCGAACCAGAGCGTCGGCAGCGGCCGCGTCGCCTCCTTCGGGCCGGCGATCGACGAGGCGTCGCGCCACCCGCTCTTCGGCCGCGGCTTCGGCACGCGGATCGTGGGCAACGACCCGAAGCACAACTCGTTCATCCTCGACGACCAGTGGCTCAGCACGACGCTGGAGATCGGGGTCGTAGGCGTGATCGCGTGGTTCTGGATCTTCTGGCGCTTCTGCTCGAGCACGGCCCGTGCGGCGCGGGAGGACGAGAGCGAGCGAGGCTGGCTCCTCGCAGCCCTGTGTGCGTCGGTGGCGTCGTTCGCCGTCGGGATGATCTTCTACGACGCCTTCGCCTTCATCCAGGTCACGCTGATGATGATCGTGCTTCTCGGTCTCGGAGCCGTTCTGCTCCGGGAGAAACCGGGCGCCCCGACCGTACCCGGATAGGGTGGCCGGGCTGGAGGGCTCGGAGCGCTCGACTACGATGAGTCGGGGGAGAGGTCGTCGCCGACGCGGCGGGCCGGATCTGCCGAACGGAGGACGACTGGTCGAGATCCTGTTCATCGCGTACTTCTTTCCGCCGGTCGGCGGCGCGGGCGTGCAGCGCGCGCTCAGCTTCGCCCGCTATCTCCCCGAGGCGGGGCTCTCGCCGACCGTGATCGCGGGGCCGCCGCCCGCCGGTGAGCGGTGGACGCCGGCCGACGAGTCGCTCGTCGGCGCGGTCCCGGAGGGCGCACGAGTCCACCGCGTTCCGGGCCCCGTCCCGCAGGCGGGCGGAAGGGCGAGAGGCCGGGTCGAGCGGTGGCTGTTCCGCGCGAGCCCCTTCGCGTCGTGGTGGGTGCCGTCGGTGGTCGGGCTCGGCGAGCGTGTGGCATCCGGCGAGCGGCTGATCCTCGCGACGATGTCGCCGTTCGAGAGCGGCGAGGCGGCGCGGCAGCTCTCGGGGCGGCTCGGCATTCCGTGGGTCGCGGACCTCCGCGATCCGTGGGCGCTCGACGAGATGCAGGTCTACCCGAGCGCGCTCCACCGCCGTCGCGACATGCGCCGCATGGAGCGGCTGCTGTCGACCGCGTCGGCGATCGTGATGAACACGCCCGAGGCGAGCGCTGCTCTCTCGGAGGCGTTCCCGGGTCTGCGCGGGACGCCGGTCGCGACGATCACGAACGGCTTCGACGCCTCGGACTTCGAGGGCGACGCGCCGCAGCGTACGGACGGAGTGTTCCGCATCGTCCACACGGGATACCTGCACACGGAGATGGGGCTCTGGCTCCGGAAGCGCTCGCACCGCATGCTCGGCGGCGCCCGTGCCGGGGTCGACATCCTCACCCGCTCGCACGCTCGTCTGCTCGAGGCGCTCGAGGCCTGGAGCGCACGCCGGCCGGAGGTCCGCGGCAAGTTCGAGCTCGTGCTCGCGGGGAGCGTGACGGACGGTGATCGGAGGATCGTCGACGACTCGCGGGTGGCGGACGCGGTGCGGTTCTCCGGGTATCTCTCCCACGCGGAGAGCGTCGCGCTCGTCCGGGGCGCCGACCTGCTCTTCCTGCCGATGCACGACGTCGCCGCGGGCCGCCGCTCTCGCATCGTTCCGGGGAAGACGTACGAGTACATGGCCGCCGGACGCCCGATCCTCGCCGCCGTGCCGGACGGCGACGCCAGGGACTTCCTCGAGCGCTGTGGGTCGGCGCTCCTGTGCCGCCCCGGCGACGTAGAGGAGATGGTCCGGATCCTCGACACCGTCTACGACGGCTGGACGCGCGGCGAGCCGCCGGTGCGCTCGGACGACGCGTACGTCGCGCGTTTCGAGCGCCGGAATCTCGCCGGCGAGCTCGCCGAGGTCCTCCGCGGCCTCCTGCCCGACGTCGCCGCGGAGTCTTCGCGGGGAGACGCGACACGCAGGCACCGGAGCCTGGAGCGGGCGCCGGGCCGGTCGGGGGCGCTCTGATGTGCGGGATCGCCGGCGCCTACTGGTTCGATGCGGCGCACGACCACCCTCGCCCTGCGGTCGATCGCATGGTCGACGTCCTGCGGCACCGGGGCCCGGACTCGGACGGCTGGAGCAGGTCGCGCTTCGCGGAGGTGGGCTTTCGCCGGCTGTCGATCATCGACCTCGCCACGGGCGACCAGCCGCTGGCCAACGAGGACGGCAGCGTCGAGTGCTTCCTGAACGGCGAGATCTACAACTACGCGGCCTTGCGCGACGAGCTCGTCTCGCGGGGTCACGTGCTGCGGACGTCCTCGGACACCGAGGTCCTCCCGCATCTCTACGAGGAGCTCGGAGAGGGGATGTTCACGCGCCTCAGAGGGATGTTCCTCGTCTGCGTGATCGACCACCGGACGCAGACGATGCTGCTCGCACGCGACCAGTTCGGGGTCAAGCAGCTCTACTACGCGCGCGTTGCCGGGGGCGTCGTCTTCGCGAGCGAGCTCAAGGGTGTCCTCGCCTCCGGCGTCCTCCAGCCCCGAGTCGACGACGCCAGCCTCGTCCCGTACCTCTCGTTGCTCTACACGCCGCAGCCCCATACGCTCCTTGAGGGCGTGACGAAGCTCGCGCCGGGGACGCTTCTGCGGTTCGCGCCGGACGGCGACGTCGAGCAGGTTCGCTACTACACGCTGCCGACGGGGGCGATGTCGGACATCGGCGAGGAGGAGGCGGCTCGACGCGTCGTCGAGCTGCTCGGCGAGAGCGTCCGTCTACAGCTCCATGCCGACGTGCCGGTGGGGATCAGCCTCTCCGGCGGCGTCGACTCGAGCGCGATCGCCTGTCTGGCGAGCGTCTCCCGCGCCGAGGGCCGCGATCTCACCGCGATCACGATCAGCTGGCCGGACACCCCCGCGGAGGAGGTGTCGCACTCCCGCGAGCTGTGCCGCACGCTCGGGATTACGCAAGAGGTGCTCGAGCCGGAGCTGGGCTCGATCGAGGAGGAGCTGCCCTTGCTCGCCTGGATCAGCGACGAACCGGTCGCCGACCCCGCGACGTACTCCCAGTTCCGCGTCGCGGAGGCTGCCGGCCGGCGGGTGAAGGTGCTCCTCGGCGGTGCCGGCGGGGACGAGCTCTTCGGGGGCTACGGGCACTACGTGCTCCCCTGGAAGAAGGCGGCGTACGCGACGCTCCCTGCGTCGCTGCAGCGCGCGCTTCGCCGTGGGGTCGTGCCACGCTGGCTCGACGCCGACTCGGCCGACGCATTGGTCGGCTACCGGCGCTCACGGCTGCCCTGGCACCTGCGCTGCATGACGCATCTGGACGCCGTCTCGGAGGCGACGTTGCTCCAGGCGGTGCGCGGCTCGCGATCCGCGTCGACGAACCTCGAGCGTCTCTTCGCCGAGCACGAGGCCCAGGATCACGTGAACCAGCAGTTGCTGGTCGATCTCCAGTCGTATCTCCCCGAGCAGCTCCTGCCGATGCTCGACCGGGCGACGATGGCTGCGTCGATCGAGGGCAGGGTGCCGTTCGTCGACGTCCCGCTGGTGGAGTTCTGCGCGTCTCTCTCCGGCAGGACGAAGCTCGGCTGGCCCCAGGTGCGGAAACGGGTCCTGAAGCGCGCGATCGCCGAGCGCGTGCCGAGCCGGATCCTCCGAGGGCGGAAGACCGGCATGCCGTCGCACTTCCCGACGTTCATGGCGCAGCGGCCGGAGCTCGTGCGCCACGTCCTGCTTGGCCCGCAGGCGTACGCGAAGACCGTGTTGCCCTCGGAGTGGCTCGAGGCCCGCCTCGCCACGGTGGAGGAGATGCAGCGGAGCTTCCCCGTCGTCTACGCGCTCGTGGTCTTCGAGGTGTGGCACAGGCTGTTCGTCGTGGAGGGCGTCTTCGACAGGCCGTCGATGGGCCTCGCGGAGCTGCTGCAGGTCCCGACCCGCGTCCTGGCGTCCTCGTAGCCGCTGCCCGCCGCCCGGGCGCCGGGTCACGGCTCGCCGAGCGCCCCGAACTGCGGCGACCGATATGCGTCGTCCCCGCGGAGCACGACGCCCAGCGCCCGGAGGTGTCCGCGCCGGTAGCTCGGGCCGCCGCGGCCGGCGATCGCGTGGAGCGCCTCCCCGAGGCCGATCCCGACACGCTCCACGAGGAATCCCACCCGGCCGCGGTACCGGCGCGCGTAGCGCAGCCGGCTCGCCGCCAGCATCGGGAGGAGCTGCGCTCGAGGGCTCGACCGGCCGCCGTCGTGGACGCACGTCGCGTCGGGGCTGTAAAGCACCGCGAGGCCGGTCTGGCGCGTCACCCGACGACACAGATCGACGTCCTCGGAGTAGAAGAGGAATCCCTCGTCTAGACCGCCGATCGCCTCGAGCGCCGACCGGCGAACGAGGAGGCAGGCGCCCGACAGCCAGTCGACCACGGACCGGCGCTCGTACGCCTCTGCGTCGCGGACCACCTCGTCCACCCATCGGGCGTTCGGCAGCGCGCGGTGGAGGAACAGAGCCTGGGCGTACGTCGACCGCAGCGACGGGAAGCGCCGGATGCTGTGGCTGACGCCGCCGTCGGCATCGAGCGTTCGCGGTCCGACGATCCCCACGAGGGGGTCGTCGTCCAGCTCGCTCGCGAGCACGGCGAGCTCACGTACTTCGAGCTGCGAGTCGGGGTTCAGCAACAGGACGTGCTCGGACGACCCGGCCCGCCACCCCGCGTTGCAGCCGCGGGCGAAGCCGCCGTTCGTCGGCATGTGGATCACGCGTACCCCCGAAAGGTCCTCGACGACCTCGTAGCTTCGCTCCGGACACGCGTTGTCGACCACGACCACCGAGACGCCCGGCGCGCCGGCGAGGCGCTCGACGCACGCACGCAGGCAGTCGCGGCTGTTGTACGCGACCACCACGACGTCGACCGAAAGCGGAGTCATGTCGTACGTATGATGGGTGCGTGGGGGGGTTCCGCAAGGCACTCGGGCGCAGCTTCCTCGCGGTCTATCGACTGTCCGGGCGGGTATGGGGCAAGACGTTCTCGGTCGCCTCGTCCGGGGCGTTCCAGGCATGTGGGCGCGGGACGATCCTGCAGCCGCCGCTTCGCCTCTGGGGCGAGCACCGCATCGCTCTCGGAGACAACGTCTGGGTCGGCCCCGGCTGTTGGCTCCAGGTCGTCGGCTCCGCCGACAGCCCCGGCGACGTCGCCATCGACATCGGCTCGGGAACGAACTTCGCGGGGAACTGCGTCGTGTCCGCATCGTCCTCGATCACGATCGGCGAGGACGTGCTGTTCGCGCGCGGCATCTACGTCTCCGATCACTCGCATGCGTTCGGCGACGCCGAGGCGCCCGTGATCGACCAGGGCATCGACCGGGTCTCCGCCGTCGTGATCGAGGACGGCGCCTGGCTCGGGGAGAACGTCGTCGTCTGTCCCGGCGTTCGCATCGGCCGCGGCGCGGTCATCGGCGCGAACTCCGTCGTCGTCCACGACGTCCCCGCCCGGTCGGTCGCCGTCGGCGCTCCCGCCACCGTCGTGCGCAGCCTCGACGTGGTGCCGTCGGCGGACGCCGGCTGACCGGCTTCCGGCGACCGCCGGGTCACCGTCGCCCGCGGGCTTCGTTCAGCCGTCGCCGCCACACCGTGGCGGACTGCTGCGTGCGCACGTACTGCCGCACGCCCGCGTCCGGGCAGCGCTCTCGACGAGCAGCCGCCTCGAGCGAGTACCCGACGAGCAGCCCGGGTGCTGCGAGGTCGTTTCGGAGAGCGAACAGCGTACGCAGGCAGAGGTAGCTCAGCCGATAGCCCATGTAGTGGGACGCGCGGCCCTGGTTGATGCGCGCCTTGAGCCCGGTGCCGTCGCGAGAGCCCTCCGGCCGGTGGTGGTAGAAGGGCAGGTCCTTGAACGTCGCCGTCCCCCACCCGGCGACGTTCGCCTTGATCTGATCGATTCCGTCCCACCCCATCCGCGGCTCGAGCGGCATGACGATCGGAAGCACCTCACGCCGGTAGGCGCGCGACGCGCCCCACACGTGGTCCCCCGTGACGTGCCGCTCCTGCCACACCCCATGCTCCTGCTCGTAACACGTGCCGCTGGCCATCCCGAGACGGCCGTCGGCGTCGAACCTGGAGACGAGGGTCTCGAAGTAGCCCCTGGGGAACGTCACGTCCCCGTCGACGACGACGACCACGTCGAACGCGACGCCGGCCCGCTCCAGTGTGTCGAGACCCTCGTGGATCGCCCGCACGATCGGGGCCCCCCGGTCTGCGGGTCCCTGGCTCGGAAGCGACCGCACGTCGATCCAGTCGTGCGCCTCCCGTAGCTCCGAGGCGACGTCGAGCGTCCCGTCGGTCGAGCCGTTCTCGACGATCACCCACCGCTCGGGTGGCAGCGTCTGCGCCGCGAGGGAGGCAAGCAGGCGTTCGAGATTCGCCGCCTCGTTGTGGGCGGGAGTCACGACCGCGTACGTCATACAGGGGTCGGACGCGAGACCGCGCGCGGGAGGTACGTCGACAGCCAGATCTCGAGCATCAGGAGCGCAAGGAGCAGGTACGCGTCTCGTCCGTTGCTGCCCGTCCGCGAGAGCTCGGCGACGCGACGCCGGTCGGTGAACTCGTTGACGCGGGCGCCGGGGTCGAGCAGGTAGTCGGCGATCGCGCTGGTCGCCTGCGCCTGGACCCAGCTCTCGACCGTGCGATTGAAGAAGCCGATCTTCGGCTTGTCGATGATCTCGTCCGGAACGAGCCCCCGTGCGGCGACCTTCAGGACATGCTTGCCGCGGCTGAACCGATGGAGTTTGAGCGAGGCCGGGATCGACGCGCAGAGCTCGACGAGCTCGTGGTCGAGAAACGGGACACGCACCTCGAGCGAGTGCGCCATCGAGGCCCGATCGAAGTAGTGGAGCATGTCGTCGGGCAGACCGAGCTGCGCGTCGAGGGCCAGCGCTCCTTCCAATGCGTCCGGGCCACCGTCGCCCAGCCTCGACCGGATGAGCCGGTCGGCCGTGCCACTCACTCCCTCGAGCGGCCCGCGAACGACGTCGTCGCGTCCGGGGGCGAGATGAGTCCCCACGGCGAGCAGGCGCTCGACCGGGTCGCGCGCGGCGAGCACGCCCAGGAGCCGTCCGCCGCGTGGGCTCTTCCGCGCCGCCACTCCGGCGACGCCCGGCGCGAGCCCGAAGGTCGCGCGCGCTAGCGCTCCGCCGAGCGCGACCGCACGGTACTTCCGGTAGCCGGCGAGCAGCTCGTCGGCTCCCTGCCCGGACAGTGCGACGGTGACGTGTTGCGACGCGAGCTCGGAGATCGCCCGGAAGCCCAACGCCGAGAGGTCGGCGACGGGCTCGTCCATGTGCCAGCACAGGTCCTCGAGGTCGGCACGGTCGTCGAGTGAGAGCTCCATCTCGCGGTGATCGGTCCCGAGGAGCCCGGAGACCAGGCGAGCATCCCCGAGCTCGTTCGTCTGTCCCGTTCCGGCGAAGCCGACGGAGAAGGTCTTCACCGGCTCGGACATGTGGCGTGCCATCAGCGCGACGATGAGGCTCGAGTCGAGGCCGCCGGAGAGCATCGCGCCGAGCGGGACGTCGCTCATGAGGCGGAGGCGGACCGACTCGTCCAGCTTCGCGAGAAGCCGCTCTGACTGCTCTTCGAGTGAGAGGCGACGGTCGGGCGCCGGTGTCGGATAGGACCAGTACGGGCGGTCTCGGACCTCGCCGGCCTCGACGGTCAGAACGTGACCCGGAAGCAGCTTGTGGACGCCGCGCAACGGCGTGAGCGGCGCCGGGAAGAACCCCAGCGTGAGGTACGCGTCGATCGCCTCGTAGTCGAGCTCTGCGTCGATCAGGCCGGAGGCGAGCAGGCTCTTCAGCTCGGAGGCGAAGACGAGCGCATCCGGCGTGCTCGCGTAGTAGAGCGGCTTGATGCCCAGCCGGTCCCGCGCGAGCACGGCACGTCGCCGCGCCTGATCCCAGACCGCGATCCCGAACATGCCGCGCAGGCTCGTGACGAAGTCGTCGCCCGCGTCCTCGTAGAGGTGCGGGATGATCTCGGTGTCGCACCGGCTCGTGAACGTGTGTCCCCGCGACCGGAGCCGGCTGCGGATCGCCTCGTGTTCGTACAGCTCGCCGTTCTGTGCGGCCCAGATCGTTCCGTCCTCGTTCGAGAACGGTTGATGACCGTCGACGACGTCGATGATGCTCAGGCGTCTGACGCCGAGAGCGACGCCCGGGGCGGTGAAAACGCCGAGGTCGTCGGGCCCGCGATGGCGCATGACGTCGGCCATGCCCTCGAGCGCATCGAGGGAGATCGGGTCGGTCGGCTCGCCGCGAAGTTGCACCACGCCACAGATTCCGCACACTCGACCCACTATACGGACGGCGCGAAAATCGTCCTGTCGGCGCCCGAGCGACGACCGGCGCGCGCCGCGACGGCGTCTCAGCAGGCCTTCGTGAACTCCGGCCGGGCGTTGTCGGCGCCGGGTTGAACCCTGATGTTCGCCGAAAGCGGGATCTCGCCCCGCATGTTCACGTCGAAGAACGCGCCGTGCGTCGGCCCGAAGGTGTTGCCCCGCACGCACATGTTCCGTGGGTAGCTGGTCGCCGGGTCGGCCAGGGTGCCGAACCAGGTGAAGAAGATGTGGCTCGTGTTGCCGTTGTTCTGGAAGTCGTTGTCCTCGATCAGCCCGTTCGTCGAGTAGCCGACGTAGAGCGCTTCCGAGTGCACGTCCCCACCGTCGATGTAGAAGTTCCGGAACTCGTTGCCGCGGATCACGAAGCCGTCGGGGGTGTTGCCCGCGGGCTCGTCCCAGATCACGTTCTGGTTCCTGACGCCACGACCGTCGAACGTGTTGCCGGAGACGAAGATGTCGTCGGCGCCGAAGATGCTGAAGCCCAACGCCTTGCTGTTGACGATCGACGAGCCGGACGAGCCCGGATCGAACTCGACGGCGCCCGCCAGGTCGGCGTGATCGAGTCGCACGGAGGCACGGTTCAGCGTCAGGTCGCCGCCCGACACGGAGAACGAGCCGGCGCCCTGCGACGGCCGGACGCTGAGAGCACCGGGCGGCATCGACTCGATGTCGTGCTGGAGCGTCGCTGCGTCGACCGACGCCGGGACGGAAAGCGTCAGCGCGGTCGTGTACGACAGGGAGAGTCCGAGCTTCCGGCCGTTCTTCAGCTCGACGTCCGCCCGAAGCGAATGGGCGCCGAGGGAGTAGGGGCGCTTCCCGAGTTGGCCTTTCCGCGGCACCACGAACGGAGGCTTCCGGTCCACGGCGAAGAGCCGTGTGGATTTCTTGGGCTCGTCGACGAAGAACGTCACCGTGCGGACGGATGCCTCGCGCGTCCGGTCGAGGCGGATCGTCGAGCGCGGGTCGATCCAGGATCCGCTCAACCGCGCCTCGTCGGCGCTACCGGGCGCGACGTAGACGAGCACGGGGTGCTTCGCGACGACCGCATGCGCCCGCGCGGTGGGTGCACGGTCGGCCGCGGGCGCCGCGTCGGGACCGGTGTCGGACGACATGGCCTTCACGACGCTCGCCGGCACGACCACGAGCACGGCGGCGACGAGCAACGCCGGCCACCGCTTCAAGCGGCGCCGGACGTTGCCGAAGGCCTGCCGCCTGACCGGCCGAGTCCCCACTCCCACGACTCAATCGTAGCGGGGTGTGGATCTCGGGGCCAGGCGGCGTTTTCTCGATCGGCGTCTTGCTGCGCGGTCCTCAGCAGTCGCCGTAGAAGCTCGGGATGGCGAGGGTCGCGTCTCTCTGGACCTTGATGTTCGCCGACGTCGGAATCTCGCCACGGAGGTTGACGTCGTAGTAGGCGCCGTGGGTCGGCCCGAACGTGTTCCCGCGCACGCACATGTTGCGTGGGTAGCTGGTCGACGGGTTCGCCGTGTTGCCGAACCAGGTGAAGAAGATGTGGCTCGTGTTTCCGTTGTTCGTGAACGAGTTGTTCTCGATCAGCCCGTTCGTCGAGTAGCCGACGTACAGCGCCTCGGAGTGGACGTCTCCGCCGTCGATGTAGTAGTTGCGGAGCGTGTTGCCACGGATCACGAAGCCGTCCGGGGTGTTGCCTGCCGGCTCGTCCCAGATGATGTTGTTGGCGATGCGGCCCTGCCCGTCGAGCGTGTTGTTCTCGATGCGCACGTTGTCTGCGCCCTTGATGCTGAAGCCCTGCGCGCTGCTGTCGACGAGCGCCGAGCCGGACGCGCCGCTCGAGAACGTGACCTCTCCGCTGACGTTCGCGCCCTTGATCGTGAGCGACGGGCGATTGATCGAGAGGCTCCCCGAGACGGAGAAGCTCGATGCGCCGCTCGCGGGCTGAACCGTGACGGATCCGCTCGGTTGAGCGTTCACCGCGTCCATGAGCTGGGACGGCGAGACCGTGCCCGAGAGCTGGACCACGCCGGCCTGCGAGGTCGACGGGGGCGGCGGAGGAGGCGGAGGAGGCGGCGCCGGGGCCGAGCAGGCCGCCGTCGTCACCGAGACCTGAGCCTGCGTCGAGCTGTTGCCGGCCGCGTCGCGGGCGACCACGGCGAACGTGTACTGCGTGTTGCACGTCAGCCCGCTCTGCGCGGACGACAGGGCGGTCACGGTCCCGACCTTCGTGCCGTTCCTCGAGACGTCGTAGCCCGTCACGCCGACGTTGTCCCTCGCGGCCGCCCACGTGAGCATGGCGCCGGTCTGGGTGACGTTGGACGTGGCCAGGCTGGTGGGCGCCGTCGGCGCCTGCGTGTCGGCGCACGCGGTGGTCGAGACCATCACGACCGCCTGCTGCGACCGGTTGCCGGCCGCGTCGTACGCGTCGACGGCGAGCGTGTAGCTCGTGCCGCACGCGAGCCCGCTGAAGATCGACGTCGTCGACGTCGTCGTGGAGACGCGGGAGCCGCCACGATAGAGGCCGTACCCGGCCACGCCGACGTCGTCGTTCGACGGCTGCCACGTCAGCGCGATGCTCGTCGCCGTGCGGGTCGAGGCCGTCACGCCGCCCGGCTGTGTCGGCGCCTGCGAGTCCGTCGCGGGGGGTGGCGGCGGGCTGCTGGGCGGCGGAGGCGGCGGCGTCTGGGTGGTGCAGGGCGCGGTCGGCACGCTGAGGGTGCTCTTGGGGCCGACGTGGCCGGACTTGTCGACGCCGGCGACCGCGTACTGGTAGCTGGTGCCGCACGAGCGGCCGGTGTCCGTCCAGGTGTTCGTGAAGCCACCGTGGACGCCCGGGCCCTCGCCGATCTTCGTGCCGTCACGGAAGATCTGGTAACCCTCCATGCCGTCGGCGGCGGTACTCGAGTCCCAGCCGAGCGAGACCGCGGTCTGCGTCACCGACGTCGAGTGCAGGTTCGGCGGGGCGCTCGGAACGCTCGGATCGGACGGGGGCGGAGGCGTCTGCGGGGCGCACGAGGCGGTCGGCACGCTGAGGGTGCTCTTGGGGCCGACGTGGCCGGACTTGTCGACGCCGGCGACCGCGTACTGGTAGCTGGTGCCGCACGAGCGGCCGGTGTCCGTCCAGGTGTTGGTGAAGCCACCGTGGACGCCGGGGCCCTCGCCGATCTTCGTGCCGTCACGGAAGATCTGGTAGCCCTCCATGCCGTCGGCGGCGGTACTCGAGTCCCAGCCGAGCGAGACCGCGGTCTGCGTCACCGACGTCGAGTGCAGGTTCGGCGGGGCGCTCGGAACGCTCGGATCCGAGGGAGGCGGCGGCGGGCTGCTGGGCGGCGGCGGAGTCGAGCACGGTGCGCTGGCCGCGGTCAACGAGGCGACCGCCGAGCGGTTCTGTGCCTTGTCCGCGGCGTCGACGCCGAACGTGTGCGTGGCACCGCAGGCGAGCCCGGCAACGTCGCCGCTCGTCGTGGACGTGGTCCCGACCTTCTTCCCGTCGAGGTAGAGCCCGTATTCGGCGATGCCCGACGCGTCGGTTGACGCGGTCCAGCCGAGGCTCACCGTGTTCTGCGTCGCCTTCGTCACGGCGAGGCCGCCCGGAGAGGTCGGTGCCTTGTGATCCGCACACGGCGCAGTCGAGAAGAACGCGGTCGTGCGGGTGGACTGGTTCCCCGCCGCGTCGACCGCGTCGATCCCGATCTCGTAGTCCTGGCCGCACGAGAGGTTCGTGATCGTCGCCGACGGGTCGCTCCAACGGCCGACCCAGAAGCCGCCGACGTAGATCCCGTACCCCACGACGCCGAAGTCGTCCGACGACGGCGCCCACGAGAGGATCACCGAGGTGCCGGTCGTCGCAGCGCTCTGCACGCCGGTCGGGGCGGTCGGGGGCGTGACGTCGCGGCAGGCAGCCGTCGACACGAACGTCGAGGTGCTGCGGGAGCGGTTCCCGGCGTCGTCGAACGCGTCGACGCCGACCGTGTACCCCTTGCCGCAGGCGAGGTCCTGCAGCGTGTACCGGCTGTATGGCGTCTGAGCCGTACGCGCGCCGTCGAGATACACGCCGTAGCCCTCGACTCCCACGTTGTCCCAGGTGCGGGACCAGTCGAGCGAGACGCTCGCCGTGTCGGCGGCGGCGACCCGCAGGTCGTCGACGGGCTTGGGTGCGCGGCGGTCGTTGACGCTGTTGCGCGTCGAATAGCTGTGGTGGTCCCGGGACGCTGCGAGCGTGGTGGGGACGAGGATGGCGGCGAGAACGAGGGCGGCCACCCAGAACGTGGGGGAAGAGCGGCGGCTGGGCATGTCGCTTCCCTCGGACGGTCCCCCGGCGATTCCCACCCCTCTTTGGGGTACTTCCGTCAGCGCCCGCGCGGCCGCGGGCGCCGTCAGATCCGCTCCGCGACCGAGAAACCGCGGTCTTCGCAGGGAATCGCGCCCCGGGTCGCAGATCCCCCCTTTCGGGTGAACGCAAATGCCGGGCCGAGTGATTCTTTCGCATGACCCAGCGGATCACGATGTTCCCGGCCCCGGGGCCTGGACGCCGAGGCTGAAGGTACGCTCGAGCCGTGCTGAGCCCCGCGGTCGACAACCTCGTCGCGCAGCTCACGCGCCTCCCCGGCATCGGCACGCGGACAGCGCAGCGGCTCGCGTTCCACATCCTCGCCGCGCCCGCCGACGAGGCGAACGCGATCGGGCACGCGATCGCGGACGTGAAGGCGCGCGTGGGCCCATGCCGGACGTGCGGCAACCTCACGGAGGAGGGAATCTGCGCGATCTGCGCGGATCCACGTCGCGACCGCACGGTGATCTGCGTGGTCGAGCAGCCCGTCGACGTGCTCTCGCTCGAGCGGACCCACGAGTACCGCGGCCTGTACCACGTTCTCGGAGGGGCGCTCTCCCCGCTCGACGGGATCGAGCCCGGCGATCTCAGGATCGACCTCTTGCTGGACAGGGTCGGTGCCGACGGCGTCGCGGAGGTCGTGCTCGCGACGAACCCGACGATGACCGGCGAGGCGACCGCCGCCTACCTGGCCGACCGCCTGCGCGAGCGCGTCACGGTGACGCGGCTCGCGAGCGGGCTGCCCGTCGGCGGTGATCTCGAGTACGCGGACGAGGTGACGCTCGGGCGCGCGCTCGCGGGTCGCAGGCCCGCGTGAGGCGGCAGGGGCCGGCGGGCTTCGGCTAGAACAGGAGCACATGCACGCGCGTCCGAGGATCGGCGTCGTCGGGGCGACCGGGGCGGTCGGCACCGTCACGCTCGGGCTGCTCGCGGAGCGCGGGTACGAGGACGTTCGCGCGTTCGCGTCGTCCCGGTCGGCCGGCGCGCGGGTGGCGTTCGGCGACGGCGAGCTCGTCGTCGAGGCCGCGACCCCCGAGGCGCTCGGTGCCGGGGGCGTCGACGTGTTCCTGTTCTCGGTCGGGACGGGGGCCAGTCGCGAGCTCGTCCCGATCGCGTCCGCGACGGGAGCGATCTGCGTGGACAAGTCGTCCGCCTACCGCCTCGTCGAGGGCTATCCCCTCGTCGTGCCCGAGGTGAACGGGGCGCGCGCGCTCGAGGCGCTCGAGCGCGACCGGATCGTTGCGAACCCGAACTGCTGCACGATTCCGCTCACGTGTGTGCTCAAGCCCCTCCACGAGGCGGCCGGGCTCGCCGGCGTCCGCGTTTCGACGTACCAGTCGGTCTCGGGCGCGGGCGCCCAGCGCATGCGCGCCCTCGCGGCGGAGCCGTCGGAGGGACACGACCTCGTGATGGACTGGACGTGGGAGGGCGACGAGTCGGACGAGGAGGCGAAGCTCCGTGCCGAGACCCGCAAGATCCTGGAGCTCCCCGAGCTCCCGGTCTCCGCGACATGCGTCCGCGTCCCGGTGCTCGTTGGCCATTCCGAGGCGGTCTGGATCGAACTGGAGAAGCCGCTCGATCCCGCTGATGCCGCGGCGGTTCTCGGCCACGCGCCCGGCCTCCGGGTGCTCGAGCTGCCGCACTTCCCGACGCCGCGCGCGGCCGCCCGGACGGACGACGTGCTGGTCGGGCGCATCCGGCGCGATGCGTCGTCGCCCAACGGGCTCGCGCTCTATCTCTCCTGCGACAACCTGCGCAAGGGCGCCGCGCTCAACGCGATCCAGATCGCGGAGTCGATGCTCACGGGAGTTGCGGCGGCCTCGGCAGTGCGCTCGTAAGCCCCCCGACGAGGCCTCGAAACAGCGCGGGCGCTCCCGGACGTGAACTTTCTGTAAGCGCTTCCGCCCGAAGCTCGAAAGAGGGGGTTGGCGTACCCCTTTGTGGGGAGTATCTTGGGGATGGGGAACGGAAAACAGCGCATCCTTCGCGGTTGGTAGCGTGGAGGAAAGCGGCAATCGGGGGAGGGGAACGTGAGTGCTGTCTCACCAGACGCTGTAGCGGCATCTGCCGACTACGCCGTCGGGCGTGCGCCGACGTGGAGGTCGAGCCGTGGTTGGTTGATGCGCCGTCTGCTGCTCCTGGCGGACGTCGTGGGGTTGGTGATCGCGTTTCTCGTCGCGGAGCGGCTCGTGCCGAACATGTCCGCGGCGGACACGGTGGTCCCCCAGTGGGAGTTGATCCTCTTCTGCGCAAGCCTGCCGCTCTGGGTGCTCGTCGCCCGCCTCTACGGGCTCTACGACCGAGACGAGGAGCGAACCGATCACTCCTCGGTCGACGACTTCTTCGGCGTGTTGCAGGTCGTGACCATCGGCACCTGGATCTTTCTCGTGGCGACGTACGTCTCGGACCTTGCGCACCCGACGCTCGAGCGGCTGATCGTCTTCTGGGGGCTTGCGATCGCCTTCGTCTCACTGCTCCGCGTCGCGATCCGCTTCGTCGGGCGCCGCCAGGCGGCATACATCCAGAACGTGATGATCGTCGGCTCGGGCCAGGTCGCCCGCGAGCTCGCCGAGAAGATGGGCAAGCATCGGAGCTACGGCCTCAACATCGTGGGCTTCGTCGACCGCGATGCGGGCGCCACGACGAACGGCGGGCCGCCTGTCGAGCTGCTCGGGACGACCGACGAGCTTCGGCAGCTCGTTCACCAGTTCGGGATCGACCGCGTCGTGATCGCGTTCTCGACGGACTCCCACGAGGAGACCCTCGACGTGATCCGCCTGCTCCAGAACGAGCGCGTCCAGGTCGACATCGTTCCGCGCATGTTCGAGGTGCTCGGGACGAGCGCCCAGCTCCACGCCATCGAGGGGATCCCGCTGGTCGGGCTCGCGCTGCCGAGGCTGTCGAACTCGTCCCGGTTCCTCAAGCGCTCCTTCGACCTCGTGGGGGCGGTTGCCGGCCTCGTGCTGCTGTCTCCGGTCTTCCTGGTCACGGCGATGCTGATCAAGCTCGATTCCCGCGGGCCGGTGTTCTTCCGCCAGGTCAGGATGGGCGAGGACGAGCGGACGTTCCGCATCTTCAAGTTCCGGACGATGGTCGCCGACGCGGAGACGCGAAAGGGCGAGGTCGCGCACCTGAACATGCATCGTGAGGACGACCCGCGCATGTTCAAGGTCCCCGAGGACCCACGCGTGACGCGTGTGGGGGCGTTCCTGCGTCGCTCGCGGATCGACGAGCTGCCGCAACTCTTCAACGTGGTCAAGGGCGAGATGTCGCTCGTCGGCCCCCGTCCGCTGATCCTCGACGAGGACCGGTTCGTCGAGCGCTGGGCGCGACGGCGCCTGAGCCTGCGACCCGGCATCACGGGTCTCTGGCAGGTGCTCGGCGCGAGCGACATCCCGTTCGAGGAGATGACGAAGCTCGACTACCTCTACGTCACGAACTGGTCGCTGCGCGAGGACGTGCGGCTGATCATGCGGACGATCCCCTCGCTCGCGCGG
>DASSUT010000278.1:0-4181 GCA_035706725.1 Gaiella sp.
GAGAGGAACGTGTTGTAGAGCTGCGACAGCTGCTGGATCGGGTCGAAGAAGTTCGACAGGTAGAGCGCGAACGCGAACAGCGTGCCGGTGCTCATGTCGCCGTGGTAGACGAGCCAGCCGCCGTAGCCGAACACGATCGCGGTCGCGACCGACGAGAGGAGGTCGACCGCGGGGAAGTAGATCCCGTTCAGCACCACCGTGCGGTAGTTCGCCGCCCGGTAGCTGTCGTTGACCTCCCGGAACGCACGCTCCTGCACGGGCTCGCGCGTGAACGACTGCACCACGCGCATGCCCGCGACGTCCTCGGCGAGCGTCGCGGTGACGAGCCCCAGCCGTTCGCGCACGCTTCGATACGCGCGGTTCGAGCGGCTCCGGAACCAGGCGGTGAGGAGCCCCATCACCGGCAGCACGGTCAGCGAGGCGAGCGCGAGCCGCCAGTCGAGCAGGAACAGCACGACGGCGGTGCCGCAGAGCAGCAGCGTGTTCTGGACGAGGCTCGTGACGCCGTCGGTGACGAGCTGGTCGAGCGCCTCGACGTCGTTCGTGATGCGGCTGACGATCACGCCGGTGCGGTTCCGCTCGTAGAAGCCCATCGAGAGCCGCTCGAGGTGTCGGAACAGGCGGTTGCGCAGGTCCGCCAGCATGCGCTCCCCGACCCAGCCCGTGAGATAGGTGTTCACGCTCGAGAGCACGAGCGCGGCGAGCGCCGCGACGAGGAAGAGGACCACGAGCACCGTGAGGCGGTCGAGGTTGCCCTGCGAGATGCCCTGGTCGATCGCGAGCTTCGCGAGGTACGGCGGGGCGAGCGCGACCGCCGTGAACACGATGAGCGTGGCGAGCGACGCGGCGGTCCGGCCGCGGTAGGGCAGCGCCAGCCCGACGAGCAGCGTGATCCGCCGGCGTGTGCGGCGCCAGGACCAGTCGCCGACGCGGCCGCCGCGCTCCTCGCTCAGATGGCTCCCCGGCTGGTAGACCCTCACGCGATCTTCTCCTCGAGCAGTCCCTCCAGCAGCCCGTGCTCGTAGAGCTCGCGATAGACCTCGCTCGTCTCCAGCAGCTCCGCCGGGGTTCCACGTGCGCTGACCCGGCCGCGCTCGAGCACGACGACTTCGTCGGCGAGCTGGATCGTCGAGAGGCGGTGCGCGATGATGATCGTCGTCCTGCCGCGCATCACCTCCGCGAGCCCCTCGCGGATTCGCGCCTCCGTCGTCGCGTCGACGGATGCGGTCGCGTCGTCGAGGACGAGGATCCGGGGGTCGATGAGGATCGCACGCGCGATCGCGAGCCGCTGGCGCTGACCGCCCGAGAGCGTGATCCCGCGCTCCCCGATCACGGTGTCGTAGCCCTCGGGCAGCGCCTCGACGAACTCGTGCGCCTGCGCCGCGCGCGCTGCCTCCACGACCTGCTCGTCGGTGGCGTCGTCGGCGCCGAACGCGATGTTCTCGCGCACGGTCGCGGAGAAGAGGAACGGGTCCTGCGAGATCACCCCGATTTCGCGGCGCAGCGAACGGCGCGTGACGTCCCTCACGTCGACGCCGTCGACGACGACGCGGCCCGCGGTCGCGTCGTAGAAGCGCGGCACGAGCGCCGCAAGCGTCGTCTTCCCCGAGCCCGTGTGGCCGATCAGCGCGACCGTGCGGCCGGCCGGGATGTCGAGCTCGACGTCCTCGAGGACGAGGCGCTCCGGCCGGTAGCCGAACGAGATCCCCTCGAACCTGATCTCGCCCGGCCCCGGCGGCAGCGGGCCGGCGCCCGGGCGGTCGGCGACGCCCTCCGGCTCGTCGAGCACCTCGAAGATCCGCTCGCCGGAGGCGGTGGCGCGCTGCGCCTGACCGACCCACATGCCGAGGCTGCGAAGCGGCACGATCAGCATCGCGAGCAGCAGGTTGAAGAGGAAGAAGTCACCGAGCGAGAGCGAGCCGGAGACCACGAGTCGCCCCGCCGCGAGCAGGACCGCAGCCTGTGCGAGCATCGGCAGGAACGAGAGGAGCGGGACGTACAGTGCCCGCTGGCGGAACGCGCGCACGGTCGCCTCGAAGACGGAGCCGGAGGCGCGCTCGAACTGCGCCTGCCTGCGGTCCTCCTGCGCGAATGCCTTCACGACGTGGACGCCGACGATCGACTCCTCCGCAACCGTCGCCACCACGCCGAGCTCCTGCTGGACGTCTCGCAGGATCGGATGCGAGACGTGGCTGTAGCGGTACGCGACCGCGACGAGCACCGGTGTGATCCAGAGCGCGATCAGCGCCAGGCGCCAGTCCACCACGAACAGCACCACGGTCACGCCGACGACCGTCAGCACGTGCTGGAAGAAGAAGATGAGGCCGAACCCCAGGAAGAACCGGACCGCCTGGAGGTCGACGGTCGCCCGCGACATGAGCTGGCCCGTCTGGTAGCGGTCGTAGAACCCGAACGACAGCCGCAGGAGGTGGCTGTAGAGCGCCTCCCGCATGTCGCGCTCGATCGCGAGCGCCTGCCGGCCGGAGATGATGCGCCGCCCGAACATCAGCACGGCCTTCGCGACGCCGACCGCGAGGATCGCGACCACCGTCCAGGCGAGCACTTGGGTGCCTCGCTGCGCCTCGATCCCGTCGATCACGACCGAGACGAGCACGACCATCCCGATCGCCGCGGCCTGCGAGAGCGCCGCGAGCACGATCGAGAGAACGAGCGACCACCGGTACGGGCGTAGGAACCCGAGCAAACGGACGAACGTCCGCCGATACGGAGCTCCGCTCATCCCGATGAGCGTATCCACGTCCCCGACGGGCTCAGCGGGCGTTCTCGACCACGTGATCGAGACGGGCGCCCCGGAGGGCGAACGCGGCCGCCACTACGATCCCGACCGTGACGACCGCCGTCGCGACGAAGGCGATGATCATCGGGCTCGACTGCGCCGAGCCGTCTCTCGTGCTCGAGCGCTGGCGCGACCGGCTGCCGGTGCTGTCGGGTCTGATGCGACGCGGCGTGTCGGGTCGGCTCGAGTCGATAGTCCCGCCGATCACCGTCCCGGCGTGGTCGTGCATGATGGCGAGCCGCACGCCCGGCGACCTCGGCGTCTACGGCTTTCGCAACCGCGCCGACCACACGTACGACGGCGCGTTCATCGCCGACGGGAGCGCCATCAAGGCGCCGCGGCTCTGGGATCTCGTCGGGCGCGCGGGCGGGAGCTCGATCGTCGTCGGCGTTCCGGGCACCTACCCTCCGCGCCCGCTCAGGGGCGCGCTCGTGAGCTGCTTCCTCACACCGTCGGTCGAGAGCCGCTTCACGTACCCGCCCGCGCTGAAGGCCGAGGTCGAGGACGTCGTCGGCGAGTACCTGTTCGACTGCACGAACTTTCGCACGGACGACAAGGACGACCTGCTCCGGCAGGTGTACGAGATGACCGACAAGCGCTTCCGGCTCGCGGAGCACCTGCTCTCCACGAAGCCCTGGCAGCTGTTCGCGTTCGTCGAGATGGGCACCGACCGGATCCACCATGGGTTCTGGAAGTACATGGACCTGCAGCACCGCAAGCACGAGCCGGGGGGCGCCTACGAGCACGCGATCCGCGACTACTACGAGCACGTCGACGGCCTCGTCGGACGCCTGCTCGAGCACGCCGACGACGAGACGCTCGTGCTCGTGGTCTCGGACCACGGCGCGAAGCGGCTCGACGGCGGCATCCGCGTGAACGAATGGCTCCGTCGCGAGGGACTGCTGCACCTGACCGGAGAGCCGAACGGCGTGACGTCCCCGCGCGAGGTCGGGATCGACTGGTCGCGGACGACGGCCTGGGGCGAGGGCGGCTACTACGCGCGTGTGTTCCTCAACGTCGAGGGCCGTGAGCCGGACGGTGTCGTTCCGGCGGCGGACTACGAGGCGGTGCGCGACGACCTCGCGGCGCGGCTCGCCGCGATCCCGGACGACGAGGGGCATCCGCTCGCCACGCGCGTCTACAAGCCCGAGGACGTCTATCCCGAGGTCGAGGGCGTCGCGCCCGACCTGATCGTGATCTTCGGCGATCTCCTCTGGCGCTCGGTGGGCACGATCGGCGGCGACGAGGGCGTGCACACCTTCGAGAACGACACGGGGCCCGACGACGCGAACCACGCGCAGGACGGCCTCCTGATCGCGGCCGGCCCGGGCATCGCGGGCGGCGGCAGGCTCGACGCGCACCTACTCGACGTCGCGCCGACCGT
>DASSUT010000279.1:0-4198 GCA_035706725.1 Gaiella sp.
GTCGCGACCCGCTCGAGGCCCTGCGTCCCCGCGAGCACCTCCGACGGCTTCCCGCCCGAGACGCCGACGTAGCGCGCGCGGTGCACCCACGCCTGGGTCGGCGCCCGGAGCCCGTCGTCGCGGTGGAGCCACCGCGGGTCGTCCGGCGCGAGCACGTGCGTCTCGACGCCCATCGCGGGCAGGTACTGCGCGAGCTTGAGCGGCCGCTGCACCCCGCCGCCGCCAGCCGGCGGGAAGTAGAAGCTCACGAGCAGGCACTTCACGGCGGACGATCGTACTGGCGGCGCAGCGCGCCGGTGCAGCGGCCCGATTTCGGGCACAACGCGCCTCGGTTATGCGGTCGGCGGCCCGAAGGCTCTGACGAGGAAGGCCGCCATGGCCTTGCGATCGACGGCGTCGAACGGGCAGTAGCGCAGCGGCGAGACCGCACACCCCGTCGTGATCCCCTGCTCGTAGAACCTCTCGACCTGACCGAAGCCGAACATGCTCGCCGGGACGTCCGCGAAGGTTGGGGTCCCCGAGGCAAGAGGAGCGAGGCCCTTCGCTCTGACGATGAAGACCGCCATGTCACGCCTCGTCACGGGCGCGAGCGGGCAGTACCTCCGCGGAGGCCCGGCGTCGCAGCCCGTCGTGATCCCCAGCTCCGAGAACCGCTCGACCTGGCCGTAACCGAACATGCTCGCGGGAACGTCTGCGAAGGTGGGGCTCGGCGCCTCGAGCGGCGGGAGACCGAGCGCGCGGACGACGAACACCGCCATGTCCCGACGCGTGACCGGCTGATCCGGACAGAAGATCGGCCGACCGCCTCCATCCGTCCCGCATCCGTTCGTGATGCCGAGCGTGTGCAGTTCCTCGATCTCCCGGTAGAAGGGGTGCGACGGAGGCACGTCGGCAAACGTCTGCCCAGGGGTGAGGTACGGGCTGTCGTCCAGGTCGACGCACCCCGGGATCGGAGCGCGGAAGTAGTCGTCGTTCCCCTTGTCGAGGTAGACGCTTCCCCAGCCGTCCGGCACCCAGAACCCCGTTCCCGCCCACATCAGGTCGTCGGCGTCGTCCGCGACGTGGCCGCCCGGGCCGGCCTGCTGGTAGTTCGGCGCGCACGGGGCGACGATCCCGTGGGCGTGCATGAGCTCGTGGAGCATCGCGAACTCGAGATACGTGGGCATTCCACCCGGTCCGGCGAGCGAATTCGAGTTGCACGGAACGGGCCCGTCCGGCAGGCCCCTGAGAAACAGGGCGACGTAGTTCCCCGGCCATTCGCCGCTTCCGCAGGACGTCTCGGCGGTGCCGTCGTAGTAGATCGCGTAGATCTTGTCCGGCGTATAGAAGCCCGCGGCGACGAGCTCCGTGTGAAGGCTCGTGACGATCGACTCGTCGGATGCGATCTCGGCGTCGGTCCGCGCCAACCGCAGGAACGAGACGTCGAGCGAGCCGTTGTACGTGTCGACCCTCAGCGCGCGGCCCGGGGTCTTGGCCAGGAGCCAGGTCTGGAACGACGACACGGAGCTCGAGATCCCTCCACTCGTGTCGAGTGCGCGATCCACGCCGTCGCTCGGTAACACGTAGACGAAATGGATCTGGGACGCGCCTGGCTCGTCGTCGGGACGATCCGTCGTCGATCGAGGCAACGGCGATCCATAACTCGCGCGGGTCACCGCGGCGTTCCACTGTCCCCCTCCGCCGGCGACGACGTTCGCGGGTGGGGGCGGGGCGTCCAGAAGACGCGGGCTGCTCACCGTCGCTGCCGAGGGAACCGAGAGTGCGGCGACCGCGACGACAACCGAGCAGGTCGCAACGGCTGTTGCTGCCCCCAGCCTCCCCAAGCAACGATCATTGCGGCACACAGAACGGACGTCAAGCGGCGTTCCGACGTGACCGGTTCCCCGGCGGAGCCCGTCGAGGGGCTCCGCCGGGAGACCGAGCGCTTACGTGGTCGGCGCCCCGAAGGCCCGGATGAGGAAGGCCGCCATCGCCCTCCGGTCGACGGTGTCGAGCGGGCAGTAGCGCAAGGGCGAGACCGCACACCCCGTCGTGATCCCCTGCTCGTAGAACCGCTCGACCTGGCCGTACCCGAACATGCTCGCGGGGACGTCTGCGAACGTCGGAGTCGGCGAGTCGAGCGGGGCGAGGCCGTTCGCCCTGACGATGAACACAGCCATGTCGCGTCTGGTCACGGTCGCGAGCGGGCAGTACTGCAGGGGCACGGCCGTGCATCCGGTCGTGATCCCCTGCGCGTAGAACCGCTCGACCTCGCCGTACCCGAACGTGCTCGCCGGGACGTCTGCGAACGTCGGGGTCGGTGAGTCGAGCGGAGCCAGTCCGAGCGACCGCACGATGAACACCGCCATGTCGCGGCGCGTGACCGGCTGATTCGGACAGTACAACCGCGTGCCGTTCGCGTTGAGCGCGCTGCATCCCGTCGTCGTGCCCTTCGTGAACAACTGCTCGACGTACGACTGCAGGGCGCTCCACGGCGGCGTATCGGTGAACGTGTACACGTACGCGCGTCCCGCTCCCGTTGAGTTGTCCTTCCCTGCAGGCGAGATGTCGAATGCCCTGACACCGAGCCACTGCTGCAGGCCCGCAGGACTGAGCGAGGGGTTCTGCTCCTTCCCGAGCGCCGCCAGGCCCGCCACCTCCGGTGACGAGGCCGACGTGCCCATGAAGCCGCCCGTGCAGCCCGAGGAGGCGCCGTACGTGGCGGTGGAGACGCCGTCGACCCCGACAATGTCGGGCTTGACACGCCCGTCGATGGTCGGCCCGAGCGACGAGTAGCCACGCAGCGACCCGCTCTGCCAGCAGGCCGCACCCACGGCCATCACGGTCGGCAACCCCGCGAGCTCGGTGATGCTTCCCGACGGCACTCGATGCTCGAGGAAGTCCGCGTCGACGAACAGGTCGAATCGCGGCGCGGCGCTCGCCGAGTAGTTGACGATGATGAGGTAGAACGTCGCGGTCGCGCCCGAATTGGTGTAGCAGAACTCCTCGGTCGGCGGTAGCGGACCGCTGGACTGGTCGTTCTCCGATCCGGCGACGATCGTCGCTGTTGCCGGGTCGGGGCCATTCAGGAGGTACATGTTGTAGTCCTGGACGGTCGTCGGCCATGCGTCCCACTTGAGGTAGGCGCATCCGGTCTGACCCGCAGAGATCACGATGTTGTTCGTCTCGTCCCCGGGCGCGAAGTCGTGGACGTCCACAAAGTTGCCGCCTCCGTTGAACGTGCCGCTCCAGTGCGCCTGCTGGTAGTTGCCGGCCGAGGCGACCCAGAGAATCCCGTTGGCGCGGGCGTCGGCCGCGATCGCGTCGATCGTGCCGGGCCCACCGTTGCCGTCGCCTCTCGACTCGTTGACCGCCGTGATCGACGTGTTGATGATCGAGATCCCGTTCGCCTTCGCGTACTCCACCGCCTGGCCCAGGGTCACCGTGCTGTCCACGCAGATGAGGTAGAGCTGCGCGCCCGGTGCGACCTCGTGGACGATCTCCGCCACGGCCGTGTCGTGGTCGGTCGCCGTCGAGAACGCGCCTCCGCAGAAGTCCTGCGTGGTGAGGTCGGCGGGCAGATCGCCCGACGCCTGACGGTCGGCCACTCCGGCGAACCCGAGCCCGATCACCGCCACCTTGACGCCCGCTCCGGTCCACAGCGCGGCCTGGAACCGATCGGCGGTCGAAGCCGCGATCTCCTCCCCGGTGACCGCCTGTGCAACCAACCGCCCGGGCGGACGTACATAGCCGACGCCCGAAGCGCGACTCAACTCCTCGAGCGCGGCCGGCGGGACGAGGGCTTGCACCCGGCCTGCGTACGTCGCCTCGACCTGGCCGCCCGAGGCGCGGACCGCGTCCGCGACCGGCGCCCCTCCCCGCGGCTCGACGACGACGCGCACGCGCCCGCCGTCGACCCGAAGGCCCAGCTCACGGGCCTTGGCGAGCCCATGCCCGCCGGCACTCTGTGCACGTGCGACGTCGCCGAGAGTCGACGCAAGGGTCGGCGACGCTGCTTCGCGGGCTCGTGGACGAAGCTCTCTATCGGCGTTCGACGCCCCGGTACCGGGTCCCGCCGCCAACAGCATGCATGCGAGCGCCGCGAGCCCGCCCGCAACCACTCTGATTCGCATTTCTCCCCTCCCCGATCGGCGACCTCCCACGCCGATCTCAGTTGTGCCTGCCGACCGTGGTCTTATCCGATTCCGTCTTCCCCTGC
>DASSUT010000280.1:0-4143 GCA_035706725.1 Gaiella sp.
AGACGCGTCCTCGGCGGCCTCCTCGTCCAGGATCGCGACGTCGACGGCGATCCGTTCGACGCGATGGACGTCGTGTGCGGCGACCCCGACGCGGCCACGTGGGACGACCTCCTGTTCGCGTGGAGCGTCGTCAAGCACGTCGTTTCGAACGCGATCGTGATCGCGCGTGGCGGCCAGACGCTCGGGATCGGCGGCGGCCAGACGAGCCGCGTCGAGGCCGTGCGGCTCGCGGTCGAGAAGGCGCGCGAGCTCGGTCACTCGCTCGAGGGAGCGGTGCTCGCCTCGGACGCGTTCTTCCCGTTCGCCGATGGGCCGCGTGCCGCCCTCGAGGCGGGCGTGCGGGCGATCATCCAGCCCGGCGGCTCGAAGCGCGACGCCGAGGTGCTCGACGCGGTCCGCGAGGCGGGCGCCGCGATGGTCGTCACCGGACGTCGGCACTTCAGACACTGAAGCGCCGCCTCCCGTTCGAGGGAACCGCGCGGAGGTTCACTCGAACGAGGGTAGGGGGCGTCGGTACCCTCCGCCGATCGCGACATGCGACGGCTTGCCGCTCGATGCGGCCCCCCTCGACGCCGTCCCGTCGACCTCCTCACGCCGATGCCATCCCGCCTCGCATTGCTGCTCGCCGTCGCCGCGCTCGGGGCCTCGGTCCTTGCGACCGCCGCGCGGGCCGACCACGTCGGGCCGTCCGTCTCGTCGCTGCGCCTCGAGAGCCCCGTGCACTTCGTGTTGCCGAATCCGCCTCCGCCTTCGCCGACGCTCGCGGAGCGGGCGGTCGCGCTCGCGCGGACGCAGCTCGGCGTCCCGTACGTCTACGGCGGCGCCTCGCCGGACGGCTTCGACTGCTCGGGGCTCGTGATGTGGGTCTACGGGCGACTCGGCATCACGCTCCCGCACAACGCTGCCGCCCTGTTCTCGGTCGGACGGCCTGTCTCGCTCGAGCACCTGCGGCCCGGCGACCTCGTGTTCTTCCCCGGGCTCGGTCACGTCGGCATCTACGTCGGCGACGGCCGCATGATCCACGCGCCGCAGACCGGGGAGTACGTCGAGATCGAGGCGCTCGACGAGCGCGACGGCGGCCTCGCGGGCGCGAGGCGCATCGCCTAGCGTCCCGGATAGGCTTCCGCGCGGCATGCCGCGGACGTACCCCACGGTTCTCGACCTCGTCGGCGAGACGCCGATCGTCCGTCTCGTCGACTTCGGACGGGAGACGGGCGCGACGCTGCTCGCAAAGCTCGAGTTCATGAACCCGGGCGGCTCGAACAAGGACCGCATCGGGATCTCGATGATCGAGGCCGCGGAGCGCGACGGTCGCCTGCGGCCTGGCGGGACGATCGTCGAGCCGACCTCGGGGAACACCGGCGTGGGGCTCGCGATCGCCGCAGCCCACAAGGGCTACCGCTGCATCTTCGTGATGCCCGACAAGATGAGCCAGGAGAAGATCTCGACGCTGCGTGCGTACGGCGCCGAGGTGGTGATCACCCCGACGGCAGTCGACCACGACTCGCCCGAGAGCTACTACTCGGTCTCCGACCGCCTCGCCGAGGAGATTCCCGGGGGGTTCAAGCCCGACCAGTACTCGAACCCCGCGAACCCCGAGGCGCACTACGAGACAACGGGGCCGGAGCTGTGGGAGCAGACCGGGGGCGACGTCGACGCGGTGGTCGTGTCGGTCGGCACCGGAGGCTCGATCACCGGCATCGGCCGCTACTTCAAGGAGCGCAAGCCCGAGGTCCTGATCGTCGGCGCCGATCCCGACGGCTCGGTGTTCACCGAGGACGTGCAACACCCCGTCCACCCCTACCTCGTCGAGGGCATCGGCAAGGACACGTGGCCGGAGACGCTCGACGCAGCGGTCGTGGACGAGTGGATCCGGGTTTCCGACCGCGACTCGTTCCTCACCGCACGGCGCCTCGCGCGGGAAGAGGGGCTGCTGGTCGGCGGCTCCTGCGGCTCGACCGCGTGGGCGGCGATCGAGGTGGCGCGAAGGCTCGGGCCCGGGTCGACCGTGCTGATGACGTTCCCGGACAGCGGCCGGTCGTACCTCTCGAAGTTCTACGACGACAACTGGATGATCCAGTACGGGTTCATGGAACGGCGCGCGCCGGCACCGACGGTCGAGGAGGTGCTGCTCTCCAAGGGGGCCGAGGAGAGCGCCGTGCCCGAGCTCGTCGTGGTCGAGGCGCACGACAAGGTCGGGACCGCGATCGAGCTCATGCAGCGCTACGGGATCTCGCAGCTCCCGGTCGTGCGGGGCCGCCCGGCCGAGGACCTCACGGACGTCGTCGGCTCGCTCCAGGAGCGGAGCCTGCTCGACCGCGTGTTCCGCAACCCCGACGCGCTCAACGAGGACGTCGCGGTCGCGATGCAGCCGCCGCTCGCCGCGGTCGACTCGGGCGCGTCGCTCGACGACGTGTTCACCGAGCTGACCGGTACCGGCGGCGCCGTGCTCGTCGGCCACGCCGGCAAGCCACTTGCGATCCTCACCCGGTCGGATCTGCTCGAGTTTCTCTCGGCGCAGCGGACACGGGTCGAGTCGTAGCCTGCGGCGACGGCGCCGGCGCAGCGCGGCCCTCCCGGCTCGCCGTCACGGCGACCGCGCCGACGATCAGCGCCGCACCCGCGAGCGTCGCCGGACCGGGGCGCTCGTCGAGTATCGCGGCGCCGAGCACGACTGCGACCAGGGGGTTCACGTACTGGTGCGTCACGACCTGCGAGATCGGCGCGTGCCCGAGGAGCCAGGCGTAGGCGCTGAAGCCGATCACCGAGCCCACGATCGTGAGGTAGGCCCACGCCGCGAGCGGGCCCGGCTGGAGTGCGTCCGCGTCCAGGTCGCCGAGCTCCCCCGCCGCGACCGCGGCGACGATGAGCACCGCCCCGCCGCCGAGCATCTCGTACGCGGACGCGACGAAGGCGTCGCGCGGCACGCGCACCCTCCGCGAGGCGAACGACCCCAGCGACCACGAGATGCTCGCGGCGAGCATGATGAGGAGGCCGACGGCCTCCGACCCGCCGGCGCTCCACCCCGGCCCCACGACGAGCGCGAGCCCGGCGAGTCCGACAAACGCAGCGACAGCCGTCGCGCGTGGCACCCGCTCGCCGACGAGCCTGCGAAGCACGACGATCTGGAGCGGGACCGAGCCGGCGATCATCGCGGCGACGCCGGAGTCGATGCGCGTCTCCGCGACGTGCACGAGACCGACGCCCATGGTCAGGAGCATGACCCCGAGCCCCGCCGCCGCGAGCGCCTCGCGCAGCGGCACGCGGAGAGAGCGGCGCGCGACGAGCGCCAGGAGCGCCAGGATCGCGGCCGCCGCGAGGAACCGCGTGCCGGCGGTGAGGAGCGGCGGCAGGGTGCGCACCGCGAGCTTGATCCCGAGGTACGTCGAGCCCCAGACGACGTACACGATGCCGAGCGCCGTCCACAGCTTTGCGGGCGACGTCCTCACGCGGATTCGACGGCCGAGCTCACGCATTCTCCAACGACGGTCGGCTCCGGATCGATCCCGTCCCCTGCGGCACCGTTGCGCGACCTCGAGGCGCGGCGTATGGTCGGCCCATGGGTTTCCTCGACAAGCTGTTCGGACGGGAGAAGGACACGGGCGACGTCGCCGAGGCGGCAGGGCCGGTGGTCGACGAGGCGGAGGACGCCGTCTCCGGCGGCACGCACCCCGACGACGACGCTCCTTCCCCTTCGGGCGAGACAGTCACGCCCGAGCCCGGCACGACCGGCTCGACGCCCGCGGCCTAGCTCGAGTCACGCCGCGCGAGGAACGAGGCCGCGTGGCCCCGGGCGTTCGCCTGGGCGATCTCGTCCTCGTCGAGCGCGCCGATTCGGTGGAGGAGCGCGAGCTCCTCGCGAAGGTGCGTGCGCATCATCTCCGGCCCGTCCGTCGCGATCGTGAACGCGACGCCGTGCTCGACGAACCGGCGGACGGTCTCGCAGAGCTCGTCCTCGCCCGAGAGCGCGCGGGTGAGGAGGTTGGACGTGGGACAGATCTCCAGCGTGACACGGGCGTCGCGGAGAAGTCCCATCAGCCCGGGGTCGCGGGCTGCGAGGATCCCGTGGCCGATGCGGTCGGGACGCAGGGACTCCACGACCTCGCCGATCTCCTCGGCACCCGTCTCGCCCTCCTCGCCCAC
>DASSUT010000281.1:0-3707 GCA_035706725.1 Gaiella sp.
CTCGTACGCAGGCCGGGAGCCTGCCGGTGCCGGAGCGCTGTTCGTTGCAGGCGAGGTGGGGTGGCTCGGCTTCGGCTCGACGTTGCCCGAGTTCCGCGGCCGCGGGAGCCAGACGGCGTTGCTCGCCGCGCGGATCGATGCGGCCCGGGTGCGTGGCTGCACGTGGCTCACCACGGAGACGGGCGTCCAGGTCGAAGGCCGGCCGTCGGGCTCGTACCGGAACATCCTGCGCGCCGGATTCACGGAAGCCGGATCCCGCGACAACTGGGCTCCGCCCTCGCAGGCAGGTCGTTGACGGCCCCGATCGCGTCTGAGACCCTCCGCGCGTGCACTGCTCGATCTGGCGCTTCGAGGGCGACCCCAACGATCTCGAGCAGCGCTATCTCGACCTGCTCGCCGAGATCCCGGAGTCGAATCACCGGCTGCACGCGGGGGCGAAGACGCCGTCGGGGCTCCTGGTCTTCGACACCTGCCCCTCCGAACAGGTGTACCGCGACTTCTTCGAAGGGCCCGGTCTCGAGCTGTTCGCGAAGCACGGCCTCGTCCCCGCGACCCGCGAGGACCATCCCGTCAGCCGCGCCTACGCGCTCGGCGCGCGGATCGACCGGCGATAGCGGCGCGCTGGGGCCGGTCTTCCTCCCTCAGGTCGCCGGACGGACCACGACTGAGACACCTGCGGGCGCGGCTGCCCACCGCATCCCTGCTAGGTCGTTCCGTCGCGCGGGCCGGCGATCAAGCGGGCGCCGCGTCCGTGCGTCAGGAAGCTGAAGCTCCAGCGGATGAGGACGAGCAGCCGGTTCTGGAAGCCGATCAGGTACCAGAGGTGGACGAGGAGCCACGTCGCCCACGCGAGGAAGCCGCTCAGCCGGACGCCGTGGATGTCGGCGACGGCGGCTGCGCGGCCGATGGTCGCGAGGTTGCCCTTGTCGCGGTAGCGGAACGGCTCGTGCGGGCGGTTGTCGAGCCGGGCGCGGATCGCGCTCGCGACGTACCGTCCCTGCTGCATCGCGGAGGGTGCCACGCCCGGGAGCAGCCGCGCCTCGCCGGTCGAGTCGCGGACGCGGACCATGTCGCCGATCGCGAACACCTCCGGGTGCCCGCGGAGCGTGAGGTCGGCCTCGACCGTGACCCTGCCCGCACGGTCGCATTCGACGCCGGCGAGCTCGCCGAGCCGGCCCGCGAGACCCGAGGCGGAGACACCCGCCGCCCAGATCACGACGCGGCTGGCGATGCGCTCGGTGGCCCCGTTCCCGTCGTCGAGCGTCACGCCGTCAGCGTCGATTCCGACGACGGCACGGCCCGTGAGAACCGTGGCCCCGAGCCCCTGCAGCGAACGCTCGGCCTTCGCGGAGAGCGATGGCGGGAAGCTCGTCAGGATGCGGTCGGCGGCCTCGACGAGGATCACCCGGGCGTTCTGTGGGTCGATCCTCCGGAAGTCCCGGCGCAGCGTGTCCAGGGCCAGCTCTGCGATCTGACCGGCCATCTCGACGCCGGTCGGGCCGCCGCCGACGACGACGAACGTCAGCCAGGCGTCACGTTCGGGCGCTTGCTGCGTGGCTTCCGCGGCCTCGAACGCGGCGAGGAGGCGACTCCGGACGAGCAGCGCACTCTCGATCGACTTCACCTCGAGCGCATAGGCACGCCACTCGTCGTGCCCGAAGTACGAGTAGAACGACCCACCCGCGACGACGAGGCTGTCGTACTCGAGCCGCTCGGGCGCAGGCACGCCCGAGACGGAGCCGAGCTCGAGCGCGCGCGCGTCGAGGTCGAAGTCGCGGACGTCGGCGAGGAGCACTCCGACGTTTCGCGCCCGCTTGAAGATGGCGCGCAGGGGATAGGTGATCTCACCGGGCGAGAGGGCACCGGTCGCCACCTGGTACGTGAGCGGCTGGAAGAGGTGGAAGTTTCGCCGGTCGACGAGCGTTATCTCGACGGGCGCATGCCGGAGCCCGGCAACGGCCTGCAGACCACCGAAGCCACCCCCCACGACCACCACTCGATGTGCCACGCCCGACATGCTGCCGACCGGGCCGCGGCAGCTGCCGAGTCGAAATGACCAACCGACGTCAGGAGGACCGATGAGCGCGACCACCGAAGAGCAGACGATCGCAGCGGACGAGACCGAGCAGGTCGACCGCGCGAATGCGTCCGGCCGCACCCCGGTCGTCTTCGTCCACGGCCTCTGGTTGCTCTCCTCGAGCTGGGACCGCTGGGCCGCGCTCTTCGAAGAAGCCGGCTACGCGGCGGTCACGCCCGGATGGCCGGACGATCCCAAGACGGTCGCCGAGGCGAACGCCCATCCCGAGGTGCTCGCAGGCAAGGGCATCGGCGACATCGCCGACCACCTGGAGGCGGTGATCCGCCGGCTCGGCGCCAAGCCTGCGGTGGTCGGACACTCCTTCGGCGGCCTTCTGACGCAGATCCTGGCGGGGCGTGGGCTCGCGGCGGTCTCGGTCGCGATCAGCCCGGCCCCCTTCCGCGGCGTGCTGCCGCTGCCGATCTCGGCGCTGCGCTCGTCGTCCGCCGTCCTGGCGAACCCGGCGAACAGGCATCGCGCCGTGCCGCTGACCTTCGAGCAGTTCCGCTACGCATTCGCGAACGCGGTCGGCGAGGACGAGGCGACCGAGCTCTACCGCACGTACGCGGTGCCCGGGTCGGGCGAGCCGATCTTCCAGGCCGCGGCGGCGAACTTCAACCCGTGGAGCGAGGCAAAGGTCGACACGAAGAACCCGGAGCGCGGGCCGCTGCTCATCATCTCCGCCGACCACGACCACACGGTTCCCTGGGCGATCGCGAACGCGTCCTACAAGAAGCAGAAGCGGAACCCGAACGTGACCGAGATCGCGAAGCTCGAGGGACGCGGCCACGCGCTCACGATCGACGCCGGCTGGCGCGAGGTCGCGGACACGGCGCTCGCGTTCGTCGACCGCTTCGCCGCCTGACGCCACGAGGGTGGGGGAGCGGTCTGTGTTCCCGCGCTTGACATGTGACCGTTTGGTCACGTAATATCGTCACGTGACCGACGACGATCTCGTCTTCAAGGCGCTCGCCGACCCGACGCGGCGCCATCTGCTCGACCGGCTCTTCGAGCGTGACGGCCGCGCGCTGACGGAGCTCGAGCAGGACCTCGACATGACGCGCTTCGGCGTCATGAAGCACCTGAGGGTGCTCGAGGAGGCGGGTCTCGTCGTCACGCGCCGGTCCGGGCGGGAGAAGCTGCACTTTCTCAACCCCGTGCCGATCCGGCTGATTCACGACCGATGGATCGACAAATACACCGAGCACCACGTGCAGGCCCTCGTCGATCTCAAGCACGCGCTGGAGGAAGAGCCATGACCGACACTGCCCCGACCACCGCCCTGACCACCCAGGTCTACCGCGTCTGGATCAAGGCGACGCCCGAGCGGATCTGGGCCGCCATCACCGACCCGGAGTGGAACAAGCGGTATGCCTACCAGGCGCCGAGCTACTTCGAGCTGAGGAAGGGCGGCTCGTTCCACGCGACCGCCACCAAGGAGATGAAGGACTACGCCGCCGCCAACGGGTTCGAGCTGCCGGAGACCATTCTCGACGGCGAGGTGCTCGAATCGGACCCGCCGCGGCGCCTGGTGCAGACCTGGCGGATGCTGATGGACCCGGCCACCGCCGGCGAGCCGTTCAGCACGCTCACCTTCGAGATCGAGGACGCCAAGATGCAGCCCGGCGTC
>DASSUT010000282.1:0-12110 GCA_035706725.1 Gaiella sp.
TGGCAGGTCGACGATCTCGTCGGGAAGGCGGATCGCGCCCGGGCTGCGCTGCAGTCGAGCTCCTCCTCGTGGTCGCTGACGCTTCCCGCCCAGGAGCTCCAGGCCTCGCAGCACGACGCAACGGTCGCGGGGCGGCGCCTCCTGCTGGTCGGCGGCGAGGCCGCAGCGCTGCTCGTCGCGTTCGCAGTGCTCGCCGCAGGGGCGCTCAGGCGCGACCTCGCGGCCGCGCGGCGCCGGCTGACGTGGCACGGCGCACAGACCTGGCAGCGCGTCCTGCTCACCGGCGTCGAGAGCACAGCGGTCGGATTCGGCGGGGCGCTCGCCGGCTGGGCCGTGGGGATCGTGGGTGGTGCCATCGTCGCCGCAATGTCGGGGGCGCCGGTCGGTGACGTCCTCGCGCAGAGCCTGCTCTCGACCGAGGGGCTTCTGCTCGGCCTGGGGGTCGCGATCCTCGCAGCGTGCGTGATCGCCACGGCGGTGTCGGTCGACGGCGCGGGCAGGGGACGGATCTCGCCCGTCGACGTGGCCGCCGTGGCGGCCGTCCTCGCCGCGCTGGCCGTCCTCGCGAGCGGCGCGGTCGACCCCGACCGGCTGACGTCGGGTGGATCCTCCGCCGCCGTCCTGCTCGTGCTGCCGGGGCTCGTCGCGTTCGCGGCAGCGGTCGCGGCCGCGCGCCTCCTTCCCGCGCTCGGCCGCGTGCTCGCCCGCCGTGGCGGCGAGAGGAGCGTGCGCTTCGCGGGCGTCTCGCTCGCACGGTCGCCCGGTGCCGCCGGGACCGCCGCCGCGTTCCTCGCGCTCGCGCTCGCGCTCGCGTGCCTCGCCGAGGCGTACCGCTCGACCCTCGCCGCAGGGGTACGCGACCAGGCCGCCTTCGCGGTGCCGGCGGACGTCGTGGTCCGCGAGAACCTCAGCGCACTCGTGCCCGTCCTCCGCGCCGCGCCGCTCGAGCGCTACGCCGCCATTCCCGGCGTGGAGTCCGTCTACCCCGTCGCGCGCATGACTGCGAGCGCAGGGCCGGCTGCCACCGTGTCGGGGGTCACCGTGCTCGGCGTCCGGCCGCAGGCGCTCGCCTCGATGCCGCTCTGGCGCTCGGGCTGGGGCGCGAGCCGCCGCACGCTCGAGGAGACCGTCGAGCACGACGGCCCCACCGGCCTCCGGGGCCCTCCCATCAACGCGCCCGACATCGTCCTCTCGGTCGGGCCCGGGCTCGTCTCGTACCGCGCGGTCGTCCAGGCCCGCGACGGCTCCTTCGCGACGCTCGACCTCGGCTCTTCCGACGCGCGCCACCCGACGGTCCTCCGCGCCGCGGTTCCCCCGAGCGCACGCGGCGGGCGGCTCGTCCAGCTCGTGATCGTCCCGCCGCGGATCCTCGAGCGCGGCTCGGACGAAGGGACAGCGCTGCGCGGCGCGACCACCATTCGCGTCGAGGGCGCCACGCTCGCCGGGTGGACCGGCCGGGGAGGCGTGACCGCGGCGGAGGACGGCGACGGCACCCGCGTGCGCTACGCGATCACGCCGGAGCGAGCCGCGGTCGTCCGCCCACGCCAGCCGACCGACGACGACCCGCCGCGCGCGGTCGTCACGCGAGGGCTCGGCGCCCTCGCAGGGGGAGTCGGCGGGACGCTGCCGCTGGTCGTCGACGCGGAGCCGGTGCTCGTGAAGGTCGGCGCGGTCGTCGACCGGATCCCGGGGACCTCCGGAGACGCCGTGGTCGCGAACCTCGACGCGCTCACGACCGCGATGCAGGCCGACGTGCCCGCCCCGGTGCCGATCAGCGAGCTCTGGCTCGAGATGGCTCCGGGCGCGAGCACGCGCGTGGAGACGGCGCTGGCGCGGCGGCCGTTCAACGCGCTCGAGGTCCGCTCGCGGTCGGCGCTGGAGGCCGACGCGCGCCGCGATCCGCTCGGCCACGGGACTCTGCTCGCGCTCGGCGCCGCGGCGGTCGCCGCCCTCGCGCTCGCCGTGTGGGGGCTCGTGCTCGCGATCCGCACCGACCTCCGCGACGACCGGGGCGATCTCGTCGACCTCGAGGCGCAGGGTGCGACCCCGGGGGTTCTCCGCCGCGTGGTGGGCGCCCGAGCGGGCCTGGTGGCGGCGACGGGCGTGGTCGCGGGCATCGTCGCCGGTGCACTGCTCGCGGTGCTCGTCACGCGAGTGGTCTCGGTCACCGCACGCGCCGAGCGTCCCGAGCCTCCGCTCGTGACCAGCGTCGACCCCCTCGTGCTCGCGCTCGGGGGTGCGGCATTCGCGGCGGCTGCGGCCGTCCTCGTGCTCCTGACGACCCGGAGCGCGTTCGCCGATCCCCGCGGCCCGGGCCGCATCGGAGCGGAGCCATGAGTCTCGTCGACCTGCGTGACGTGTTCGTCGTGCACCCGTCGCCCGACGGCGGCGTCGCGGCGCTCAGAGGGCTGACGCTGTCCGTGGAGCAGGGGGAGGTCTGCGTGGTGCTCGGGCCGAGCGGCGCGGGCAAGTCGACGCTCGTCCGCGTCGTGGCCGGTCTGCAGCGTCCCTCGGCAGGGCTCGCGCTGGTGGACGGGCTCGATCTCGGCGCAGCGCGGGCCTCCGTCGTCGCGCGCCACCGGGCGCAGACGGTGGGATACGCGGATCAGCACTACTGGCGCGCGCTCTCCGGCGACCTCACCGCGGAGGAGCTCGTGGGGCTGCCCCTCGGCCTCCGCGGCGTCCCGAAGACCGAGCGCAGCCGCCGGGCGCACGACCTGCTCGAGCGCGTCGGCCTCCTCGACCGCTCGTCCGCGCGGCCCGGCGAGCTGTCGGGCGGCGAGCAGCAGCGGATCGCGCTCTGCGCCGCACTCGCCCATCGGCCGGGGCTGCTCGTCGCCGACGAGCCGACGGGGGAGCTCGACGAGGCGACCGCACACGGCGTCCTCGGCCTCCTCCGCGACCTCGCGGCCGACGCCGGCGCGGCGGCCCTCGTCGTGAGCCACGATCTCGCCTCGGGCGAGATCGCGGACCGCGTGGTTCACGTCCGCGACGGCAGGATCGGCGAGGAGCGGCTCGCAGACCGGCAGACGATCGTGATCGGGCGTGGCGGCTGGCTGCACGTGCCCGAGGAGTCGCTCCGTGAGGCCGGGATCGGGGAGCGCGCGACCGTGCACGTCCGGCCCGGCGCGGTCGAGCTTCGCCCTGCGGGCACCGACACCGCCCCGCTTCCCTCGATCGTCGACGCACCGACCGCCGGCGCCGGCGCGGTCGTCGAGGCACGCGGCGTGAGCCGCAGCTTCGGCCGCGAGGTCGCGCTCACGAAGGTCGACATGGTGTTTCGGCCGGGCACGCTGACCGTGGTGACCGGGCCCTCCGGCTCGGGCAAGTCCACGCTGCTCGCGCTGCTCGCCGGGCTCGACACGCCCGACGAGGGTGAGGTCGTGGTCGACGGCGTCGTGCTCTCGCAGCTCGACCGGGAGGAGCGGGCAGCCTACCGCCGCGAGTCGATCGCGGTGGTCGGGCAGGTCCCCGGCCTCTCCGGAACTCTCACCGCACGCGAGAACGTCGAGCTGGCGCTCGCACTGCGCGGCGTCGACGCGCCCGACATCAACGGGCGCGCGATGGACGCGCTCGCGGTCGTAGGCCTCGCCGACCACCAGGAGCGGCCCGTCGACCGGCTTTCGGCGGGCGAGCGGGAGCGGGTCGCACTCGCTCGCGCGATCGCGGCAGAGCCGTCTGTGCTCGTCGCGGACGAGCCGACCTCCCGTCTCGACAGCATGACCACGCTCGCGATCGGCGGCCTACTTGCAGACCTCGCGCGCGAGCACGGCACGACCGTCATCTGCGCGACGCACGACCCGATCCTCGTCGCGCTCGCGGGCGCCGAGCTCCGGCTCGGCTCACCCGCCCCGGTAGGATCGAGCTGATGGCGACCGTCAGGGACACCTTCCACGTCTCCGGGATCAGATGCGAGCGCTGCGTGCTGCGGCTGGCCTCCGCGCTCGAGGAACAGCCCGGCCTCGCCTCGGCCCACGCGAACCTGATGGGCGAGGTGACGCTGACGTGGGACGACGACCTGACGACCCGCGAGACTCTTGCTCGTGCGCTGTCGGCGTCCGGGTTTCACGAACGCGTACCGGTCTGAAACACCGTCGGGAATAGCCACGGCCGGCCTGCCGTTCATGGTCCCGTACGCTGCTACGGTTGCCCGGTGCGTGAGCCGGACACGGCCGAGCCAGACGGGGCGCGCCGGGTCGCGAGCGAGGCCCGCGATCGGGTGCGGTTCGAGGAAGAGGCCCTGGCGCTCGCGGATCAGGTGTATCGAGTTGCACGACGGTTTGTCGCGACACGCGAGGAAGCAGAGGATCTGGTGCAGGACACGTATGCGAGGGCATTTCGGAGCTGGCAGTCCTACACGCCGGGCACGAACCTCCGTGCCTGGCTGCTGCGGATCCTCACGAACCTCAACGTCGACCGCGGCCGCAGGCTCCAGCGCCGCCCCGACGAGACTCCACTCGAGGAGAGCGACTACTACCTCGCGAACAAGGTCGCGCAGGCACGCGGCGAGGAGGTCCTCGACCAGGATCGCGTCGTCGAGCGGCTCTCGCAGGATTCGATCGTGAACGCGCTCGCCGAGATCCCCCACGACTTCCGCGACGTCGTCGTCCTCGTCGACATCGGCGACTTCAGCTACGCCGACGCGGCCCAGATCCTCGACATCCCGATGGGAACGGTGATGTCCCGACTCCACCGCGGCCGGAGGCTCCTCAAGGCACGATTGGCGGACGAGGCTGTGCAATGAGCGACGGCGACTGCGGCAAGTGCGAGCAGCTTCTGCAGGGCTACCTCGACCGGGAGCTCTCGGCCGCGGAGGTCGCCGAGGCGGAACGTCACCTCGACGGCTGCGACTACTGCCGCCGGCGCTACCGCTTCGAGGAGAGCCTGCGCGTGTACGTGCGTACGACCGCCGTCGAGCGGATGCCGCCCGGGCTGATGGAGAAGCTCGCGCAGCTCCGCACGAGCGATCCCGGCACGGCCTCCATCTGACCTTCCCGGGTCTGCTCAGACGCCCCGGCGGGCAACGGCTCGCTCGAGCTCGGCGCTCGTGAACGGCCCGGTCGCCCCGGCGCCGGACGCGTAGCGGTAGAGCGCGACCGCGAACACCGCACGCGCGGCGCTCCCGAGCACGGCGGCGGCGACCGCGACGATCACCGCGAGCACGACGAGCACCACGGCGACCACACTCGAGCCGGAGGCGAGGCCGAACGCGACGAGGATGACCGCGGGCACCGTGCCGAGCAGCGCGAACAGGAGGCCGATCGACGCCGTGCCGACGAGCTGCTCGCCCCACTTCTGCCGGAAGAGCGTCGACGAGCGCTCGAGCGCCTGGAACGGCCCGAGCCCCTCGAGCGCGAGGATCGGGACGACCAGGAACGTCGCGAGCCCCCAGGCGACCGTCGCCGCGCCGAGCAGGAGATTCCCGATGAGGCCGGCACGCTCTCTCAGCACCTGGAGCACGAGGTTCACGGTGGTGAGGACCAGCGCCCAGCCGGCGATCGGGCCGAGCACGCTCGAGGCGACCGCGGTACCGCCCTTCACCGTCGCGTCCCGTCCGTCGAGCACCTCGGCCGAGGCCGCGGCGAGCGCGACCGCGAAGTACGTCGCGACGAGCGTCGAGAGGTAGACGCCCACGACGGCGAGGATTCCCGCCACCACGTTCTCGTCGATCTCGTGCGCAACCGCCGCCGGGACCAGGAACGAGAGGGCGACAGCGCCCGACGCGATCCCGCCGAGCACGACGAGCGCGGTCAACGACCCGTCGCTCCGCACGACACGGAGGCTTGTCTTCGCCAGACCCCAGCCGGCGGCGATGCGACCCATCGCGCGCGACCGTACCAACCGGGTCAGCCGGCGCCCGCGTCGTCGAGCGCCGCCAGATCGGCGGGCGTGTCGACGTCACCGGGCGCGCCGAGGTCGTCGCACGGGACGAGCCGCGGCGCGACCGCGCGCAGGCCCTCGTCCGGTACCGACTCCCACGCCGCGCGAGCGATCAGCAAGGGGTGGCCCCGAGTCCCGCCGTACGACGCCGCCACGACGTCGCCGCCCTCGTCGCGCCAGCTTCCGATCACGCGCGCGACCGCCTCGGGCGCCAGCCGCGGGCCGTCGGCGAGCACGACCACCGCGGCCTCCATGTCCTCGCCGAGCGCACCCAGGCCGCACCGCAGCGACGCCCCCGGCCCCCTCTCCCACTCGTCGCAACGGACGACGCGAGCCGGACCTTGCAACACAGTGTCACGAAGTCGGTGCGCGCCCTCGACGACCACGATCTCGTCCACGGGGGTGGCCTCGACGCGCGCGAGGACGTCGGGCAGGAGCACGCGCTGCTTCGGTGCGCCGAAGCGGGTCGCGGCGCCCGCTGCCAGGATCACGGCAGCGATCCGGCTCACGGGCTCGAGGCGGCGGTGACCGAGTCGACCACGACCGGCTGCAGCGGCTGCTCGGTCTCGGGGTCGCCGAGGGCGGCGATCCGGTCGACGACCTCCATCCCGCTCGTGACCTTCCCGACGATCGCGTAGTCGGGCGGAAGGCCCGCATCCTCGCCCGTCACGACGAAGAACTGGCTCCCGGCCGTGCCCGGCGACTCCACGGCGGTCTTCGCCATCGCCACGACGCCCTTCGTGTACGCCGCGTCCGGAGAAGGCGGGTCGACGGTGGAGTAGCCGGGGCCGCCGGCCCCGGACTGCGTCGGGTCGCCGCCCTGGATCACGAACCCGAGCGAGATCCGGTGGAAGATGGTGTCGTCGAAGTACCCGTCGCGGGCGAGCGAGACGAGCGAGGCTGTTGCCTTCGGCGCCGAGCCCGGGTCGAGCGTGACGACGAACGTGCCGCACGAGGTGTCGAACGTCAGCGTCCAGGTCTTCGATGCGTCGAGCGGCGCGGTCGGCGCGGTTTCGCCGCCGTCGGCGCGGGGCGCCGGCGCCTCGACGTCGGCGCACTCTCCCGTCTCGACGGAGGCCGTGGGCGCGGTCGTACCCGCAGCGTCGTCGCCACCGCCCCCGCAGCCCGCCGCGGCAAGCGCGAGCGCCGCGACGACGAGCAGCACGCAAGTTACGAGTTGCAACTCGGAGCGACCCGGGCCGGGCATCCGGCGGAGGGTAGTTGACGAGCCTGTCTCGGCGCGGGTACTGCTTGCGGCATGCCGGTCGCGCTCCAGGTCAACGGCGAGACGCATCTGCTCGAGGTCCCGCCGACCCGCCGCCTGCTCGCGGTGCTCCGCGAAAACCTCGCCCTGACGGGCGCGAAGCTCGGCTGCGGAGAGGGCGCGTGCGGCGCCTGCGCGGTCCTGCTCGACGGCAAGCCGGTGGTCTCGTGCCTGCTGCCGGTCGGAGCCGTCGACGGACGCACGGTGACGACCATCGAAGGGCTCGCCCGCGAGCCTTCCGCGCTCGTCGACGCGTTCGTCGCAGAGGACGCGCTCCAGTGCGGGTTCTGTACGCCCGGGCAGATCGTCTCGGCGACCGCGCTCCTCGCCTCGACACCGCACCCGACGCGCGAGCAGGTGCGCGCCGCTCTGACGGGCAACCTGTGCCGCTGCGGCGCGTACCCGAAGATCGAGCGGGCCGTCATGCGCGCGTCCGGTCAGCAGGTCGTGTGATGGCCCGCTTCGTGAAGACGCAGCGCGAGATGGAGGGGCGCTTCGAGGACGTCTGGGTGCTCGTCGACGAGGAAGGCGAGCTCGAGACCTGGCCCGACGACGCCGACCTCCAGGTCGTCGGGCACCCGGCCACGCGCCATGACGGGCCGCTCCGCGCGGGCGGCGCCGCGCGCTACACCGTGGACGTCTCGCTGCCCGGTATGCTCCACGCCCGCGTGCTCCGCGCCCCCGCCGCGCGCTGCAGGGTCACCGCGATCGACCTCGATGCGGCCCGTGGCGTTCCCGGCGTGCGCGCAGTGCTCGGGCCGGAGGGGCCATTCGCGATGACCGGCGATCCGCCGCTGACCGCCGAGCCCGCATGGGCGGGCGCGCCGGTCGCCGCGGTCGCGGCGGAGACGCCCGAGGCGGCGGAGGCAGGGCTCTTGGCGCTCGCGCCCGAGCTCGAGACGCTCGCGCCGCTCGGCCTCGACGAAGGGCTCGCCGAGCAGCGCTTCACGGAGGAGCCGCGCGAGGTCGTCCGCGGCAACCCCGACGCCGCCCTCGCGACTGCGGACGTGCGCGTCGAGCTCACGTGCGAGACGCCCGCACACGTGCAGACCCCGCTCGAGCCCCACGGCGCGGTCGTCCGCTGGGAGGGCGACGCGCTCACCGCGTGGATCTCGACGCAGGGCATGTTCGACGCCCGCCGCGAGCTCGCCGAGCGCTTCGGGCTCGTGCCGGAGCGCGTCCGCGTGGTGTCGGAGTACATCGGCGGAGGGTTCGGCGGAAAGCAGGGCGCCGGCGTCGAGGCGCTGCTCGCGGCGGAGCTCGCCCGGGCCGCGGGACGTCCGGTCCGGCTCGTGCTCTCACGGCACGAGGACCAGGTCGTGGGGGGCCGGCGGGCGAGGACGCGGCAAACCGTGACGCTCGGGGCGCGCCGAGACGGGACGCTGGCTGGCATCGAGCTCGCGGCGGTCGTCGAGATGGGCGCCGGCGGCTGGATCTTCCCGGTGGCGGAGCCCGCGCTCTCGCTGTACGCGTGCGGCGACGTCCGCGCGATGACGTTTCCGGTCAGGACGAGCCTCCGCGCGCAGAACGCGTTCCGCGCGCCGGGCGTGACCGAGGGCGTGACCGTGCTCGAGCAGGCGATGGACGAGCTCGCCGCCGCGCTCGACATCGACCCGCTCGAGCTGCGGCGCAGGAACCACGTCGACGAAGACCAGGCCTCGGGGCTCCCGTACTCGAGCAAGCGGCTCCTCGCCTGTTACGACCGCGCCGCGGAGCTCGCCGGCTGGGACGACCGTGGGGCTCTGAGCGAGCCGCAGTCCGATGGCCTGTTGCGCGGCATGGGGTGCGCGACGCAGATCTGGTGGGGAGGCGGCGGGCCGCCCGCCCACGCGAGCGTCCGTCTCGATGCCGACGCGCGGGCGCTCGTGCTCACGGGCATCCAGGACATCGGCACCGGCACGCTCACCTCCGCCCGGATGGTCGCCGCGGAGGAGCTCGGGCTTCCGCTCGCCCACGTCGTCGTCCGCGGCGGCGACACCGGCCCGAATCTCTATGCCCCCGTCTCGGGCGGCTCGATGACGACGCCCGCGGTGATGCCCGCCGTCCGAAGCGCGGCCGCCAAGGTGCGGCGGACCCTGCTGTCGCTCGCCGCGGACGTGCTCGAGATCTCGGCCGACGACCTCACCGTGCGCGACGGCCGGATCGTCTCGCGCGACGGGGCACTGGACGTCGACGTCGTCGACGTGACCGAGAAGCTCGGGAACGCGACGATCGACGGGACGGGGACGCGCGGGCCCAACCCCGACGGATTCCGCGTGAACACGTTCGGCTGCCAGATCGCCCAGGTTGCGGTCGACCCCGGCACGGGCATCGTGCGCGTCGAGCGAGTGGTCGCGGTGCACGACGTCGGAAGGATCGTGAACCCGCTCGGGGCGTCCAGCCAGCTCGAGGGAGGCGTGATCCAGGGCGTCGGCTACGCGCTCAGCGAGGAGCTCGTCGTCGACCCGACGACGGGGATGCCCGTGAACGGACACCTCGACGACTACAAGCTGCCCACGATCGCCGACGTGCCCGAGATCGTCGCGGACTTCGCGAACGTCGCCGACGAGAACCTCCCGAACCTGGGAGCGAAGGGGCTCGGAGAGCCGCCGATCGTTCCCACCGCCGCCGCGATCGCCAACGCGTTCGCGCACGCGACCGGTCGGCGTGCGGCGGCGCTGCCCCTCACCCCGGCCCGCGTGCTGGAGACGCTCGCGTGACCGAGTACGCCCGGCCGGTCGCGCTCGACGACGCGCTCGAGTTGCTCGCGGAGGAGGGCGCCGCGCCGCTCGGCGGCGGCACCGACCTCGCGGGACAGATCGACCGCCGGATCCGTGAGCCGTCGCTCCTCGTCGATCTCCGGAACGCCGGCATCGGGGCGATCGAGAACGACGGCGACGGCCTGCGGGTCGGCGCGACCGTCACGCTGGCGGCGCTCGCCGCCTCGCCGCTGGTCGAGCCGTACGCGGCGGTCGTCCGCGCGGCCTCGCTCGCCGCCTCACCCCTCCTGCGGAACGCCGGCACGGTCGGCGGGAACCTTTGCCAGCACACGCGCTGCTGGTACTACCGCGGCACCGAATGGCACTGCTGGCTCGGCGGCGGCGACACGTGCTACGCCCAGATCGGCGATCACCGGCGGCACAATCTCGAGCCCGGCGACTGCATCTCCGCGCACCCCTCCGACCTCGCGCCGGCGCTGGCCGCGTCCGGGGCAACAGTCGAGGTCCGCTCCCTCTCCGGCGCCCGCGAGCTGCCCCTGCTCGAGCTCTACCGGCGTCCCACAGAGGACAACCGCTCGCTGCTCACGCTCGCCGCCGGCGAGCTCGTCGTCGCCGTCCGCCTTCCCGCGCCGCCCGACGCCTCCGCGTACGAACGGCTCGGCGAGCGGGCCGCGTTCTCGTTCCCGCTCGTGTCGGTCGCCGCGGCGCGCCGGGGCAGCGAGACCCGCCTCGTCGCGGGCGCGGTCGCGAACGTTCCGCGCGAGCTCGACCGCGCCGACCCTCTCGCGGGCCTCCCGGGCAACCCGCAGACGGGCTGGAAGCTGCGTGCGCTCGAGACGCTCGTCGAGCGCGCCACCGCGGCGCTCGTCTAGCGTGGAGCAGACGGCCGGGTCGTTCGTTCTCGCCGCGACGAGCGGACGGCGGACACGGGCGGAGGCGATGCTCGTCGCCAGGCCCGAGATCGAGCACGACCCCTGGGCCGCGCTCACGCTCGGGCGCGAATGGCAGGGCGACCCGAACGAGCCCGGCGGCCCACGCGGGTGGGCCCCGCTCCTCTACGTCTGCCACTCGTGCTTCCCGTCGCCCGCGCTCGCGGCGGAGCTCCTTCGGCGCGGCGCCGATCCGAACGCGAGCTTCGAGAACGAGTACGGCTCGATGTCCGCGCTCTACGGCGCGGCGGGGGTCGCGCACGACCCGGAGCTGACCCGCCTGCTCCTCGAGGCCGGAGCCGACCCGAACGACAACGAGTCTCTCTACCACGCGACCGAGTCATGCAGCACCGCCTGCCTCGAGCTGCTCCTCGCCCACGGTGCGGAGACGGGCGGGACGAACGCGCTCGCGCACGCGCTCGACGACGAGCGGCCCGAGCACGTTCGCCTGCTGCTCGAGGCAGGCGCCGACCCGAACGAAGGCGCCACCGTGGCGCACGCGGTCCGACGCGGACGTGGACCGGAGACGATCCGGCTGCTCGCCCAGCACGGCGCCGATCTCGACCGGCCCGGCGGAGAGACGTGGCGGGGGAACGTGCCGCTGCGGACGCCGTACCGGCACGCCCGCCTCCGCGCACGCGACGACGTCGCGGCGATCCTCGCCGAGCTCGGCGCAGGAACCGACGTCGATCCCGCCGACGGTGCGGTCGAGTCTCTCGCGCGCGGCGAGCGCCCGTCGACGCCGCTCCCGGCGACGCTCGACGTCGACCAGCAGGAGGTGATCGTGCTCGCCGTGCTGGCGGGTCATGTCGATGCCGTGGCGGAGGCGGTCGGCCCCGACTTCCGCGGCGTCGTCGGCGGCTCGCCCGGGGGCTCTCTCCTCCAGCACGCTGCCTGGGTCGGCGACGCCGCGCTTGTCCAACGGCTGCTCGTGCTGGGGGCCGCGCCGGACGGCGGGCTCGGCTGGGCGGCCCACGGCTCTCGGAACCACAGGGCTCCGGGACGAGACTACGTCGCGGTCGCCGAGCTCCTCGTCGCCGCCGGCACCCCGCTCCAGCCCGGCCTCCTGGACGACGCCGAAGGGCCGCTCTACGCCTGGCTCGCAGCACGGCTCGGCAAGCCGGCAGCCTGACGACGCTTGTGTCGAGTCGACACAAGCGTGCTCCGTCGGCCGCTCTACGCGGCGTTCGTGACCGCGAGGACGTTCGCGAGCTGCACGAGACGGAACGCGCCGCGCTGCGCACGGCGGCGCACGAGCTCGTCGTCCATCTGCGATGCGAGGTCCCACAGGTCTTGCGTCGCGACCAGAAGCTCGCGGATCTGCTCGGTCTGCGCCCG
>DASSUT010000283.1:0-2033 GCA_035706725.1 Gaiella sp.
TTGCTCACACCGTCGAGCGCGACCTCGGCCATCGTCGACCCTCCTCGTCCCTCTGCCGTTGTGCGGGGAACTATTGTACGACGGTCGATCGCGCGGTCGCGCGCTCCGGCGCGCGACTCGCGGCCGGCGCCCGCGAGAGCGCCGGCCGCGAGAGCGGGGTCGGGGGACCGGGCTACCGGGCGGCAGCCTGGTTGACGCCGGTCTTGAACATGCCGCCGGTGGCGATCTTCGTCAGCAGCTTGTCCGCGTTCGACTCCTCGTCGAGCGTCTCGTCGAGGAGGCTCTTCGCGTCGTCCAGGTCGAGCTCGTCCGCGAGCGTCCGCGCGGTGCCGTACCCGGCGATCTCGTAGTGCTCGATGCGCTGGGCGGCGCCGATGATCGCGGCGTCCTTCGCGACCGGGTCACCCTGCTTGCCGATGATCTCCTCGCCCTCGGCGATCAGGCCCTCCATGGCCTTGCAAGTGGTGCCGGCCTTCTCGATGCCGAGCTGCCCGGCGATCTCCTCGAGCCGCATCACGTGCCCGCGGGTCTCGTCGAGATGGTGCTCGATCGCCTGCTTGAGCTCGTCGGAGTGAGCTGCCTGAGCGACCTTGGGCAGGGCCTTCACGAGCTGCTGCTCGGCGCTCATGAGGTCCTTGATCTGCTCGTGCAGAACGTCGTCGAGTGAGTTGAGGCCCATCGTTCCTCCTTGGTCGGGGGTCGTCTGTGTGTGCCCCGCTCACGGACCCGGAAACCCCCGACGACGATCGCGCTCTAGCGCCCGCGATCGCGCCACATGCGCCAGAGGCGCAGCGGCAGCAGGCCGAACAACGGGGCCCGGCGACCGAGCCCCTCGCGGGGGTCGCGGTCGAAGGCCCGCGCGTACATCGCGGCGTCCTCCGGGGACGCGTAGGTCTTCGAGCCCCCCTCGCCGCAGCGCGTGCACGTCCACGTCATGGTGTCGCCGGACGAGGCGAAGCGAAAGCGGTGCCCAAGGAGCCGGCAGCCGAGCATGTGCCGACCGTAGCGTTTCGTGCTCCGATGCACGGGTATCTACGCGGTTGTCAATGTCGAGCGCAGCGGCGACCGCCACCGAGAGTCCTCGTACCGACGTCATCGAGACCGACATTCCGTCGCGACTCGACCGGCTCCCGTGGTCGCGCTTCCACTGGCTCGTCGTCATCGGGCTCGGGACGGTATGGATCCTCGACGGCCTCGAGGTGACGATCGTCGGCTCGATCGCCTCGCGGCTGACCGAGCAGGGCAGCGGCATCGAGCTCAGCACGGGACAGATCGGCACCGCCGCGGCTGTCTACGTCGCGGGCGCCTGCGTCGGCGCGCTGTTCTTCGGCCAGCTCACCGATCGCTTCGGCCGGAAGAAGCTGTTCCTCATCACGCTCGCGGTCTACCTGGCCGCCACGTTCGCGACCGCGTTCGCCTGGAGTGCCTGGTACTTCTTCCTCTGCCGGTTCATCACCGGCGCCGGCATCGGCGGCGAGTACGCAGCGATCAACTCCGCGATCGACGAGCTGATCCCCGCGCGCGTCCGTGGTCGCGTCGACCTGATCATCAACGGGTCGTACTGGGTCGGCTCGGCAGCCGGCGCGGCCGCGGCGCTCTTCTTCCTGAGCTCCGTCTTCCCGAAGGACATCGGCTGGCGCCTGACGTTCGCACTCGGCGCGGTGCTCGCGCTCGTGATCATGCTCGTCCGCCGGAACGTCCCGGAGAGCCCGCGCTGGCTGTTCATCCACGGCCAGGAGGAGGAGGCCGAGCGCATCGTGCGCGACATCGAGAAGGGCGTGGAGGAGGACAGCGGCGAGCAGCTGGAAGAGGTCGACGACACGATCAAGGTGCGTCAGCGTGAGTCGATCCCGTTCCGCACGATCGGCCGCACCGCGGTCAAGCTGTATCCGAAACGCACGATCCTCGGCCTTGCGCTGTTCGTCGGCCAGGCGTTCCTCTACAACGCGGTCACGTTCAACCTCGGGACGCTGTTCAGCACGTTCTACGGCGTCTCGTCGAGCTTCGTCCCCGTCTTCATCATCGTGTTCGCG
>DASSUT010000284.1:0-6255 GCA_035706725.1 Gaiella sp.
ACGTCAGAAGAGCTTCTGCAGCTTGAGCGCGGCCCCCATGTCGCCGTCGATCTTGAGCTTGCCGGTCATGTACGCGGTCGTGGGGTTGGCCTCGCCCTTCGCGATCTTGACGAGCGTCTCCTCGCTCGCCCGAATCGTGCAGTCCGCCTCGCCGGCGCCCTCCGACACGCTCACCGTGCCGTCCTCGACCGCGACGGTCCACTGGCCGACGTTCTCGACGTCGAACACGTAGGTGTTGTGCATGCCGGCCGTCTTCGACGGGTCCGCCTTCTCCGGCAGCGTTGCGAAGAACTCCTGTGCGGTCATGCGCGTCGTCTCCTCGTTGACTGACGGTTCAATCGAAGCCTAGACGATCCCCGGGGACGCCGGCCTGGACGCCGGCCCGGCCGCGGGCGACCACACGGACGGGCGAGGGCGCGGGAGGAAGAAGCACGCGAGGCAGCCGAACGCGGGCGCCACGGCCGCCGCGTAGAGCGCGGTCTGGAGGTCGACCGCGTCCGCGACCGCGCCGAGCGCGACCGCCGCGACCCCGCCGATGCCCATCGCCAGCCCCACGGTGAGGCCGCTCGCCATGCCGACGTGGCGCGGGAGATAGAACTGGCTCAGCACCATGGTCACGCCGAAGGTGCCCACGGTGCAGAGGCCGACGAACATGAGCGCGATCGTGCCCGCCACGCCGCCCACCGCGACGAACGTGACGATCAGGAAGGGGATGGCGGCCTGCGTCACGAGGAGCGTGAGGCGGAGGCCGATGCGGTCCGCGACCGGGCCGAGCACGAGCGTGCCGATCGCTCCCGCGACGAGCATCAGCGCGAGGACGCGCCCCCCCTCGCCCTTCGTCCCGCCTTCGGCGACGACCCAGAGCGGGACGAACGTCAGGAGCGTGAACCAGGCGACCCCGCGCAGGACGATCGTGACCGAGAGGATGCCCATCGCACGCACGTCGTCCTCGCCCGCACGCGTCCCGCGTGCCCTGGGTGCGGGGGCGAGACGGGTGAGCGCGGGCAACGCCCGGAGCAGCATCGCCGCGACCACGAACACGGGGATCGTCGCGATGAGCCCGCCGACGAGCCCGAGCCACAGGACGAGCGGCGTCAGCACGATCGGTGCGAGCGCATAGCCGGCGTTTCCGCCGATGTTGAAGTACGACATGCCGCTCGCGCGGCGCCGACCGCTCGCGAACGCCGCGAACTTCGCACCCTCCGGGTGGTAGGCCGCGATCCCGATCCCGGCCACGAAGACGAGCAGGGCCACGAGGCCGTAGCTCGGCGCCACCGACGAGCTTGCGATGCCGACACCTGCGACGGCGACGCCGACGGGCAGCAGCCAGATCGCGCCGCGCCGGTCGGACCAGAGCCCGAAGAGCGGCTGGACGAGCGACGAGGAGACGAGCACCGCGAGCATCAGCACGGCGGTCTTCGTGTAGCTCAGGTCGAACTTCGTCGCGAAGAACGGCAAGAGCGTCGGGACGGCACCCGACATGAAGTCGACGGCGAGATGGCCGAGCGAGAGCCTCGCCATGGCCACTCGGTCGATCTCCTCGCGCATGGCACGAGGCTACTCGCGCGCGTGATCCCGCCGCGGACCTACCCGCGACGCCGGTTGTCTCAGACGCCGGCCTCGACCGGCGCGCGGAGGGACGCGAGGAGGGCGCGCGCGCTCCCGGTGACGAGCGAGTCGACGGTCACGGCGATGTACTGCGCACCGCGCTCTCGCCAACGCCTGGCCCCGTCCGCGTCGGGCACGAGCACGCCGAGCGCCGCGGACGAGTCGGCCATCCCACGGACGACGGTGTCGAAAGCCTCCTCGACGCGCGGGTGCGTGAGCTGCCCGGGGACGCCCAACGCGTGCGAGAGGTCCGTCGGCCCGACGAAGACCACGTCGACGCCGTCGACCGCCCCGATCTCCGGCACCCGCTCGAGCGCCGCGCGGGTCTCGATCTGCACGACGACGAGCGTCTCCTCGTTCGCCTGTGCCACGTACTCGGCGAGCGGCTCCTCCTGGCCGTACGAGGCGGCCCGAACGCCCGTCAGCCCCCGGGTGCCGCGCGGCCAGTACTTCACCGCGCGCACCGCCGCGTCGGCGTCCTCGACCGAGGTCGCGAGGGGGATGTGGACTCCCTGCGCACCCGTGTCCATGAAGCGCAGGATCACGTGCGCCTCGTTCGCGGGCACGCGCACGAGGGGCGTCACGTCCCGCAGCTCGGCGGCGCGCACCATGTTCTCGCACTCCCGCGGCTCCATCGTGCCGTGCTCGCCGTCGAGCACGAGGAAATCGAAGCGCTGGAGCGCCAGGAGCTCCGCCAGCCCGGGGTCGGGGTACCGGACGAAGCAGCCGTAGACGCACTCACCCGCGCGCAGCCGCGCCTTCGTCTCGTTCGTCCGCATCAGCGCCCTACTAACTCAGCCAGCAGGCGGCCTGGTGGCCGGGCCCCTTCTGCTCGAGGCTCGGCGGATCGTGCAGGCACCGCTCGACGGCGATCGGGCAGCGCGACTCGAACCGACAGCCGGTCGGAGGGTTGATCAGGTCGGGAAACGGGCCCGAGAGGACGGTGCGCTTGCGGTGCACCTCGAGCTTCGGGTCGGGGATCGGAACGGCCGAGAGGAGCGCCTTCGTGTACGGGTGCTGCGGGTCGTCGTAGATCTGGTCGCGGCTACCGATCTCGACGATCTTGCCGGCGTACATGACCGCGATGCGATGCGAGATGTGGCGTACCACGGAGAGATCGTGCGCGATGAACAGGTACGTCAGCCCGAGGCGCTCTTGAATGTCCTGCATGAGGTTGACGACCTGCGCGCGGATCGACACGTCGAGCGCCGACACCGGCTCGTCGGCGACGATGAAGTCCGGCTCGAGGCTGAGCGCGCGCGCGATGCCGACCCGTTGGCGCTGCCCTCCGCTGAACGCGTACGGGTAGCGGTACATGACGTCGAGCGGCAGCCCGACCAGCTCCAGGAGCTCGGCGACGCGGTCCTTCGCCTGCGACGCGCGCCTGACCTTGCCGTGGACGACCATCGGCTCCGCGATCGTCTCGAGGATGCGCTGGCGCGGGTTGAGGCTCGCGTACGGGTCCTGGAAGACGAGCTGCATGCGACTGCGCATGCGACGCAACTGCTCGCCCCCCAGTGTCGTGATGTCTTCGCCGCGGAACTCGATCTTGCCGCCCGTGATCGGCACCTTGCGGAGGATCGCGCGACCGGTCGTGGTCTTCCCCGAGCCGGACTCGCCGACGAGGCCGAGGGTCTCGCCCGGCCGAATCTCGAACGAGACGTCGTCGACGGCATGCAGGAACAGCTTCTTCTGGCCCCAGAACCCCGCGCGCCCGACGGGGTAGTGGACGCGGAGCGCGTCGACGCGGACGAGCGGCTCAGCGACGGAGCTCGGCAGGTCGCGCTCCTGTCCAGACGGACTCAGTGTCGTATGCATTCCAGCAGGCCACCTCCCTCCCGTTCTCGGCGGGAACCAAGGGCGGCGGCTCCGCGCAGCGGTCGAACGCGATCGGGCAGCGGGGCGCGAACGGGCAACCGGGCGGGGGCTCGATCATGTTGGGCGGCGATCCGTCGATGCCTCTCAGCCGGTGCTGGACGAAGTCGAGACGCGGCGTCGAGCGCAGCAGGCCGGCGCTGTAGGGATGGCCCGGGTGCTCGAAGACGTCGGTCGCGCTCCCCCGCTCCATGATCTTGCCCCCGTACATCACCACCACGCGGTTGCAGACGCCCGCGACGACGCCGAGGTCGTGCGTGACGAGCAGCACGGCGAGATGGAGCCGCTGTTGGATCTCCGCGATGAGCTCCAGGATCTGCGCCTGGATCGTCACGTCGAGCGCTGTGGTCGGCTCGTCCGCGATCAGGAGCTGGGGGTCGCAGGCGAGTGCCATCGCGATCATCACGCGCTGCCGTTGGCCGCCGGAGAGCTCGTGGGGGTACGCCTTCGCACGCTCCCGCGGGGACGGGATCCCCACGAGGTCGAGGAGCTCGACGACGCGCTCCTCCGCCTGCTTGCGGCCCATCCCCAGGTGGTGCCGGAGCACCTCGCCGATCTGCGAGCGGATGGTGAACAGCGGGTTGAGTGACGTCATCGGATCCTGGAAGACGACCGCGAGTTCCTTGCCCCGGATGTGCTTGATGCGCTTGCGCCCGGCGTTGTCGAGGAGCGACGCGCCCTTCCAGCGGACGTCGCCGCCCGTGATCTTCCCGGGAAGGTCGATGAGCCCGAGGATCGCGAGGGACGTCACGCTCTTCCCCGAGCCGGACTCGCCGACGAGCCCCACGGTCTCGCCTCGGGCGACCTCGAACGTCGTCCCCCGCACAGCCTGGACGACGCCGCGGCGCGTGAAGAACTTGACCTCGAGGTCCTCGACCTCGAGCAGCGGTCCCCGATGTCCGTCCTCGCTCACGTCGTCCCCGTGGTGGTCGCGGACGCCGACGACTGCGCGAAACGCTTGTCTCGCTGCTGGGGATCGGCCGCCACGCGCAGCCAGCTCGCGAACAGGTTGACGGCCAGCACGAGGACCGAGATCGCGATCCCCGGCCAGGTCGCGATCCACCAGGCGGTGAAGAGGTAGTCGCGCCCGGTGGCCACCATCAGGCCCCACGAGATCTCGGGCGGCTGGATCCCGAGACCGAGGAACGAGAGCGCGGCCTCGGCGAGCACGATCCGCGCGAACTCGAGGACGCCGAGCGTGAGGAGCGGGGACGTCAGGTTCGGGAGGATGTGCGTGAACACGACCCGGCGCGACTTGCACCCGACGATCTCGGCCGCTTCCACGTACGGCGTCTCCTTCGTCTGTAGGACGATTCCACGCGTGATACGGGCGTAGACCATCCATCCGTTCAGGGCGAGCACGATGATCAGCGACCAGAGGCTCGGCGACACGACAGCGAGGATGATCAGCGCGAGCAAGAGGCCGGGGAAGGCGACCTGCACGTCCACGGCCCGCATCACGAACGAGTCCCACCGGCCGCCGCGGTAGCCCGCGAAGAGGCCGACGACCACGCCGAACGTCCCCGCGATCAGCACGACGGCGAAGCCGACGATCAGCGATGTGCGCGCGCCGAAGAGGAGCTGCGACAGCTCGTCCTGGCCCAGGCTGTTCGTGCCGAGCGGGTAGTTCCACGTCTGGAAGGGCGGCGTGAGCCTGTCGAGCAGCGACTGCTCGTTCGGGTCGTGCGGCGCGAGCCACGGAGCGAAGATCGCGCAGATCACGATGATCGCGATCACCGCCGCGCCGAGGAGACCGGCCTTGTCCGACCAGAGCTCGGACATCGCCGACCGCAGGGCGCGGATCATGTCGTAGGGCCGGCCGCGCAGGAGATCCTGCTCGCGGGCGGCGTCGACCGATTCGGGCGATGCGGACATCAGGCGAGCTTGATCCTCGGGTCGACCGCCCGGTACAGGATGTCGATCCCGACGTTGACGAAGACGACGAGCACCGCGATCACGAGCACGATCGTCTGCAGGAGGAAGAGATCCTGGTCCTGGATCGCCTGGTACGCCAGGTAGCCGACGCCCGGCCAGGCGAACACCGTCTCGACGATCACGGAGTACCCGGCGAGCGCGCGGATCAGCTCCCAGCCGGTGAGAGTGAGGACCGGGATGAACGCGTTGCGGAGCGCGTGGATTCCCACCACCCGCCAGTGCGGGATTCCCTTCGCCTTCGCGGTCTGGACGTACGCGTGGCCCAGCTCGTCGATCATCGACGAGCGCGCGATCATCGCGAGCCTCCCGACCGCGGGTAACGCAAGCGTGAGGGCCGGGAGGATCAGGTGGTCCAGGCCCCCCTTCCCCGACGCCGGCAGCCACTGGAGCTCGACCGCGAAGAAGAGGATCAGCAGGATGCCGAGGAAGAACTGCGGCACGGAAAGGCCGATGAGACTGAGGAACACGCTGACGCGGTCGACGATGCCACCCGGGCGCAGCGCGGCGATCACCCCGAGCGGCACCGCGATCAGGACGGCGAGGGCGATACCGGCGAAGACCAGCTCGAACGTCGCCGGCAGATGCTCGAGCACGATCCGGATCGTGGGCCGATCTTGCAGGAGCGACGTTCCGAAGTCGCCCTGCGCGAGGTTCCCGATGTACTCGCGGAACTGCGTCAGGATGGGCCGGTCGAACCCGATCTGGTGCCTGAACGCGGCACGCTGCGCGGGCGTCGACTCGAACGGCAGCATCACCTTGACCGGGTCGCCCACGAGCCGGGTCGTGACGAACACGACCACGGTCACGCAGAAGACGACGACGAGGCCCTGGACGATC
>DASSUT010000285.1:0-4716 GCA_035706725.1 Gaiella sp.
AGCCACGGGAGCGGCGTGTCGGGCCGCCGGATCACGTACTCGCGGGCGGCGTCGTCGAACACGCCGTATTCGCCGGACATCTCGCTTCGACTGTACGAGGCGGTCCTTACTCCTGCATCCGGGGTTTTCCACGTCTCGAGACACCCCTTGACACCCCCGGCGGCACCCTAGAATCCGCGCATGCCGGCGTGCCCGCGTTGCGGCCGTGAGAACGCGGACGACGCGCGGTTCTGCAGCGCGTGCGGCGCCGAACTGGAGGTCGCCGAGCGACAGCGCGAGTCGCGAAAGGTCGTCACCGTGCTCTTCTGCGACCTCGTGGGATCGACTGCGCTCGGGGAGTCCACCGACCCCGAAGCGCTCCGTGCGCGCATGCGCCGCTACTTCGGGGACCTCCGCGCGATCCTCGAGCGACACGGCGGCGCGGTCGAGAAGTTCGTCGGCGACGCGGTGATGGCCGTCTTCGGTATCCCGGTCGCCCACGAGGACGACGCGCTGCGCGCGGTGCGCGCGGCGTGGGAGATGCGGGAGGCGGTGACCGCGCATGGGCTCGCGGCGAGAATCGGCGTCAACACGGGCGAGGTCGTGGTCGGCGGCGAGAGCGAGACGCTCGTCACGGGCGACGCGGTCAACGTGGCCGCACGCCTCGAACAGTCCGCGCCGGCCGGCGAGGTGCTGCTCGGCTCAGAAACGAGGCTGCTCGTCCGCGACGCCGTGCGCGTCGAGCCCGTGGAGCCGCTCGTGCTCAAGGGCAAGTCGCAGCCGGTCGAGGCATTCCGGCTGCTCGACGTGATCGCGGGCGCGGAGCCCGTGGACCGCAAACTCGGGAGCGTACTGGTAGGCAGGGAGCGTGAGCGGACGCGCCTCCGTCGCGAGTACGAGGACGCGGTCGCCGACCGCGCGTGCCGGCTGGTCACGCTGCTCGGCCCCGCCGGGGTCGGAAAGTCGCGGCTCGTCGCCGACTTCCTCGAACACGCCGGCCGAGAGGCGGACATTCTCCAGGGCCGCTGTCTCACCTACGGCGAGGGCATCACCTACTGGCCCCTCGTCGAGTTGCTGCTCGCCATCGGTGTCGAGCCGGAGACGGTGCTCGGCAGCTCGGCCGCCGAGACGCAGCTCGCTTTCCGCCGTCTACTCGAGGAGCGCGCCGCCGAGCGGCCGCAGATCGTCGTGTTCGACGACATCCAGTGGGCCGAGCCGACGTTCCTCGAGCTGATCGAGCACGTCGCCGACCTTTCGCGCGGCGCGCGGATCCTCCTCCTCTGCGTCGCCCGGACCGAGCTCCTCGACGCGCAACCCGGCTGGGGCGGCGGGAAGCTCAACGCGACGTCGCTCCTGCTCGAGCCGCTTGCCGACGACGACTGCAACCGGCTGATCGACACCCTTGCGGACGGCGCGATCGACGACGAGACGCGGCAACGCATCATCGTCGCCTCGGAGGGAAACCCGCTCTTCGTCCACGAGATGCTCGCGATGGCGCGCGAGCGGCGAGGCGACGGCGAGATCGTCGTTCCGCCGACGATCCACGCTCTGCTCCAGGCGCGGCTCGATGCGCTGCCCGGGAACGAGCGCACCGTCATCGAGTGCGGCTCAGTGGAGGGGCAGGTGTTCCACCGGGGCTCGGTGGCCGCGCTCGCGCCACCCGTTCGCTCGGGTGTCGAAGCGCATCTGTCGGCACTCGTCCGCCAGGAGCTCATCCGCCCCGACAGCACCGTCTTCGCCGGGGACGAGGCCTTTCGCTTTCGTCATATCCTGATCCGCGACGCCGCGTACGAGGCCCTGCCGAAGGCGACGCGGGCTCGACTGCACGAGCACTTCGCGGACTGGCTCGACGGCCAGGCTCTCGTCGAGCGCGACGAGATCGTCGGCTACCACCTCGAGCAGGCGCACCGCTACCGCAGGGAGCTCGATCCGGACGCCGCCGAGCTGCCGAGCCTCGCCGAGCGCACGGCGGCGCACCTCGCCGCGGCCGGACGCGCCGCTCTCGACCGCGGGGACGCACGAGCGGCGTGCACACTCCTCGAGCGCGCGACTGCCGTTCTCCCGTCCGACGACGAGCGCGGGTTGGCGCTCGCGCCGGAGCTCGCGGACGCGTATCACGAGATCGCGGACGACCGCGCCGTCGAAGTTGTCTCGAGAGCCCGCTCGGCGCTCGATCCCATCACCAGAGCCCGAGCCGCGGTCCGGCTCGGCACCTTCGGCCTCGACGTGTCGAGCGAGATCGTGAAGGAGCAACGCGTCGCCTTGCTCCAGGAGGCTCGGGCCATCTTCGAGGCCGAAGCCGACGACGTCGGGCTCGCCGAGTACTGGCGGGCAGAAGCCGAGGAGCGATGGGTCGCGTGCCGCGCCGAGGCGACGGCGGAGGCCTGCGCGCAGGCCCTGCGCCATCTCGAGCGGGCGGGCGTCCCGCACGGCCACATCGACCGCAACACGCGTCAGCGCATGGTGCGGACGCTCATCTTCAGCCCGATCCCTGTCGACGCTGCCCTCGCGCGCGTGAGGGAGCTCTCGCGGCAGGACGATGGTCCCTTGGTACGCGCCGCGGAGAACGCCGTCACCGGCACCCTCCTGTCGATGAGGGGCGAGATCGACTCTGCGCTCGAGCTCGTCCGCGGAGCCCGCCGAACGTTCTCCGACGCGGGACAATCCGTCCAGGCCGGGGCAAACGCCGTTGCCGAGGCGACGATCGAGGTCCGGGCGGGTACTTGGGGGCAGGCCGAGCACACCCTCCGCGAGGGGTTCGCCGAGCTCGAAGCGCGCGGCGAGCACGCGTACTCCTCCACCCTCGCAGCCATGCTCCCGATGGTTCTCGCCAGCACGCACCAGCTTGCCGCCGCGCGCAAGGCGCTCGACGAGGCCCGCCGGGTCACCGCGACCGACGACCTCATCAACTTCGTGTTCATCGGCTTCGCCGAAGGGCTGGTGCTCGCCCGGGAGGGTCGTTTCGCGGAGGCCGAGGACGTGGGTCGGCAGGCCGTGGCTCTCGCCGACCACACCGACTTCTGCTTCGGGCGCCCGCTGGCGCACTCCTACTTCGCGGAGACACTCGCGCTCGTGGGCAAGCCGGACGAAGCCGCCCGCCACGCGACGACCGCGCTCGGGATCCTGGAGGGGAAGGGCGACGTCATGCTGGCCGCACGCGTGCGGGAGCGTGTCACCGCGGCGGGCGTCCCACTCCCAGAGCGAGCCGTACAGTGAGGGTTGCCAAGTCGAGCGAGGAGGCGTGACCATGAGCGGAGTGACGGAGAAGGCGATCCTTGCCGGTGGGTGCTTCTGGGGAATGGAGGATCTCTTCAGAAGGCAGCCGGGCGTCGTCTCGACCAGGGTCGGGTACTCGGGCGGCGACGTCCCGAACGCGACGTACCGAAACCACGGCACGCACGCCGAGGCGATCGAGATCGTCTTCGACCCCGAGCAGACCTCCTACCGCGACATCCTCGAGTTCTTCTTCCAGATCCACGATCCGACGACCGTGAACCGCCAGGGCAACGACGTCGGGACGAGCTACCGCTCCGCGATCTTCTATCTCGACGACGAGCAGCGCCGGCTCGCAGAGGAGACGATCGCCGACGTCGAGGCGTCGGGCCTCTGGCCGGGGAAGGTCGTGACCGAGCTCACGCCCGCAGGCCCGTTCTGGGAGGCGGAGCCCGAGCACCAGGACTACCTCGAGCGGTACCCGAACGGCTACACGTGCCACTACGTCCGGCCGAGCTGGGTGCTGCCCCGCAACGAAACCGCCGCGGCGGGGTAGTTCCCGCAGCGATGTCGGAGCACGGCATGCAGGCGTTCGCTCTCGCGGCGGGCGAAGGCACCTCGGTCGAGAATCCCGTCGGGGGCGTCACGACGTTCAAGGCGATCAGCGACCGAACCGGCGGCGGGCTCACCGCGGTCGAAGGTGTCGCCGCGCCGGGAGAAGGGCCGCCGCTGCACGTGCACCGGGAGCAAGACGAGCTCATCTACACGCTCGAGAGCAGGTTCAGGCTCGTCGTCGGCGACGAGGTGTTCGAGGCTCTCCCCGGGGCGTTCGTCTTCATCCCACGCAACACGGCGCACACCTGGCAGAACGTGGGCGACGAACACGGGCGCTTTCTCGCCGCCCTCTTTCCGGCGAGCCTCGCGTTCGAGGAGTTCTTCCAGCGCTACGCCGAGCTGCCTCCCGAGGAGCGGGGCGTCGACGCGTTCAGCCGCCTCGCGGCCGAGACGCGTGCGATGGAGGTGGTGGGCCCGCCGCTCGCGCAGTCCCACCCGCGCTGACTCCTCGTCCGCGGTGGTGGTCTCGTCGCCCGTGGAGTTCGCCGATGCGGTGCATGCGTACCGCTTCCAGGACGTGCAGCTCGATGGAGCGGCGGTCGAGGCAGCCGAACGGTCGCTGGCCGACGCGGGTCTCCTGCTGGTCGGCGAGCCGCACGGCGTCCACGAGACGTCGGCCGTCCTGTACGCGCTGATCGCGGCTCTCGGAATCCGGGCGGTCGGGTTCGAGTGGTCGCACGACGAGCTGGACGGTCTCGTGCGTCGCTCACTCGCGACCGGTTCTTTCGACTTCCACGACTACTGGGCGCTGCCGGCGTCTTCCGAGTTCTTCGCCGGCGACGGCCGCATCACCGCCGGCCACTTCGCGCTCCTCGAGCGACTCCGGAGCGAAGACCTCCTCGACCAGCTGATCCTCTACGACCGGCTCGATCCCGACCCGGCGCCCGAGTGGCACGTCCGCGACCGCGA
>DASSUT010000286.1:0-4612 GCA_035706725.1 Gaiella sp.
CGGTCGTCGGCGCAGCCGCCGAAGTGAATCGTCACGGAGCCGTCCGCGTTCGGCGTCGCGGTGACGTCGTTCACGCTGTACGCGTCCCGCTCGTTCGGCTCGAAGTAGCCGTCGGAGTTGTAGACCGACAGCGACCAAAAGCCGTCGACGGGCACGTCGCGAACCGTGAGCCGGTATTCCCCGGCCGGGACGTTCGGCTCGACGCCGACGTACGACGCCTCGCGGTCGGGTAGGCCGCCCCACCCGGCGGCGGTCGCCAGGAGGTGGCGAACCGGGTCGACGTCGTCCCTGGCGCCGAAGGCGCCGTCGAACCGCTCGAGGCCCCGCGCGAGCTCCAGCAGCGCCGTGCGCGTCGCGTCGAGGCTCGCAGTGTCGTAGTCCGGCGTCTCGAACGCCTTCGACGAGCTCGCCGCGAGCCCGAAGCGATCCTGGAGCGCGTTCACCGCCGCGACGTCGTCCGGGTCGCCGGGGTCGACGAGGATCCTCACTGCGATCGTGACCCAGGGCGTCTCGAGCTCGTCGAGCGTGAGGCGGTGCTCGCCCAGCTCGTGGAAGACGCGGTTGACGTAGTGGTCCTGGTTGACGACCATCGCGGAGACGTAGCGATCCCCGCTCTCGGGGATCGTCAGCGTCGCGCCTTCCGAGACGTCCGCGACCGCAAAGCTGTAGAGCGTGTCGCGGTTCATGCGAATCACCGCCTGGCGGTCGACCGGGGTCGGGGAGCGGTTGTGCTTCAGCCGGTTGACGCCCCCGGCGTCGGCGACGAACGCCGCGAACATCCGGTCGCTCTCGGCGCGGACGAAGTTGTCGACGTTCACCCGGACGGCCACGCCGGTCACGCTACCCGCGGCCGCTACGGGATCGCGACGCCCTGCAGCACGACGGCGTGCTGGGTGTAGTCGAGCTCGTCTGACTGCGAGACGCCCTCGGGTGCGATCACGTCGAGCGCCTTCGGGACAGTCCCCGGGTCGGCGGTGCAGTGCGGATCGGAGATCGCAGCCGCGCAGACCCCGAACGCAAAGGGCTGCGGCGTCGCGGCGAAGCCGCGCGCCTGGTCCGGGCTGAAGCCGTCCTGGCCGGTGAGCACGACCGTGAAGCTCCAGCCGGCCGCCGGCGTCCCGAGCGTCGCCTTGGGGACGCGGATCGTGATGAACCGCGACAGGGCGTTCGCGGTGATCGAGACGGTGCCGAGCGTCGCGCCGCTCGCGTCGACGTAGCGCTGGCCGAAGCCCTGCGCCTCGACGAGCCGGCTCCACGCGGACGACGGCGCGATCGCGTAGTTCCGCTGCGGGAACGACGCGGCCGTCGAGGTGGTCGTCGCGCCGGGGACGTGCACGTACACGTCCACGAGCTGCGCGCCGAGCGGGCTCCCGAACGTGGGCGTGAGATCGCGGGTCTGGACGCGGAAGACGACGTCGCTGCCGCTGTCGATCACCTGGAAGCGCTCGAGGTCGTAGGCCCCGGGATGGAAGTCTCCCGACGTCGGGTACGCGTAGTTGCCGGGGCCGTTGTCGTCGCCCGCCGGATCCGTGACGTCGAGCAGGACGGTGCCGGGAACGAAGTCGAACACGACGGTCCGTACGGCGTGCGCGGTCGCGCCGGAGGGGCTCACCGCGACGACGTTGAGCACCGTCGTCCCGCCCTTGACGGGGACGTCGACCTCGAACGAGCCGCCTGCGCCCACGGTCGCCTGGACGACGGTCGTCGCGGAGTCCTGGTCGGTGTTCGTCGCCGAGACGTAGACCGTGTTGCCGGGCGCGGTCGTGCCGGTCACGGTCACGGGCGAGGCGCCGACCGAGGCGCCGTCCGCCGGCGCGGTGACGTCGAGTGTCGTGGCGCCCTGCGAGTGCGCGACGTACCGGGCGTACGTGCTCTGGGGCAGCACGACGTTCTTGCCGGCGGCGAGATCCGCCGCGAGCCGCACGTACGCGGCCGCCGACCACGTGAGCGGCGCCGCCGATCCGGCCGGGCCGCCGTCGAGGAAGCCGATCGAGGCGACGGTCGGGTCAGTGCCGTACGGCGAGGCGGCGAGGTCCGGCAGCTCCCAGTCCTGCTCGGGAATCAGGCCGACCCCCGACGCGAAGCGGCTCATGCTCTGGAGGAGCGACGCCGCGGCGGCGGGATTGCCGGTGGCCAGCGCCTGCTCACCCCGCTCCGCAGACAGCGGCGGCCACACGTGCCCCGTCCCCTGCCCGCTCGGCGCCCACGGGCGGCCGTCACCCTGGCGGTCGCCGTAGCCGTCGCCGTTGTAGCGGTGCCAGCCGGGGCCGCTCGGCGTCGTCGAGCGGATCGTGGCGTCCACGACCGGGAGCGACGCGAGCACGTCGGGGTCGTTCGCGGGCAGCGCGCCGAGGCGCACGAGCTCGAGGAAGCCCGCGTCGACGACCGACCGCTGGTCGAGGGTCGGGCCGCCGTTCCCGACGTTGTACGAGATCGCCGCGTTCGGGTCGCCGGTCTTCGAGAGCCGGATGAAGTAGCGCGGCGCGAGCGGCCCGTTCGTCGTCAGGGTCCAGTCCTTCACCGAGCGCTGCCAGTCGTCGGCCACGCCGAGCCAGACCGCAGCCGACGCGTTGTCGCCGTTTGCTCGTGCGAGATCGGCGGCGGCGACGAGGCCGGCGATCTCCGCGGCGATCGTCGACGGCGAGTAGCCGGACTGCTCCTCCCAGCGCTCGACCCCGAACGACGGCCCGTGGGCTGCGAGGAAGTTCGCGGCCGGCTTCACATGTCCGGCGTAGAGCGACGCGTCCGTCAGGCCCAGTTGGTCGGCCATCACGATCGGGTACGCGGTCTCGTCGAGCTGGGTGCCGAACGAGTCGGGCGCGGTCTTCCCGTTCACGAGGCTGTTGCGCGGCATCGAGCCGTCGGACAGCTGCTGCCGCTCGAGCAGGAAGCGGGTCGCGTCGCGCGCCGTCGCGAGGTCGCCGTCCGCGACGAGCCCGGTCCACGCCTCGTACAGGTCCCGCGCGAACACCTCGCGGTAGGAGCCGAAGTACGTGTTCGCCGGGTCGCCGGCGGAGACTGCCTGGCCCCAGGGCGACGCGAGGCTCGCGACGATCGCACCGGGGAACGTCTTGTCCTCGGACGCCTTGATGACGTTCGCGCTCAGGTAGTACGTGTCCTCGAGCTTCCTCTGCTCGCTCCCGGCGATGCCGGGCAGCCTCTCGGTGCGCGGCTTCGCGAGCCCCTGGTCGTAGTCCTTCCAGCCCTTCCGGTAGGCCGCGAGCGTCTTCTCGAAGCTCGACCCGAGCGACGCCTCCGCCGCCCCGACGGCCTCGCCCTGCGTGGCGCCGAAGCCGAGCGCGAGCACGCCCACGCCGTCGTTCAGCGAGACGCGGGCGGTCTGGACGACGTTGCCGTTCGTCGCGTCCGCGGTCGGGTCGACGATCGCGTGCGACGCGTCGAGCTGCACGAGGCCGTCGCTCGGCTCGCCGACGAGGCCGCTCGTCGCCTCGCTCAGCACGCCGTCCACCGCGGCGTAGACCGGCTGCGCGTAGTCGCGGTTCGCGGCGTTCGTCGCGGTCACGGTGTCGTAGGACACGAGCACGGGGTGTCCCGTCGACGTGTCGACCGTCGCGGAGTCCGCGCCGCCGTTCCCGGTGCCGCCGCCGCCGTTCCCGTTCACGGTCGGGTCGAAGCGGACGTAGAGCCGCAGGCCGGTGTCCGCCGGCGTGAGCTTCACCCGCATGAGCACGGTGTTCCGCGCCGGGTCCGTCGCGTACTGCGTCTCGATCGTGTACTTGCCGCTCTTCGCGGTTGCGGTCACCCGGCAGGCCATGCCGCCGCTGTCGGGGAGGGCCTCGACCGAGTAGGTCGTGTCGCGCGCCTGGAGGTCGGTGAACGTCGAGCCGTCGGTGACGACGTACTGCAGCGTCTCGACGTTCGTGTTGTCGACGGTCGGGTAGTAGACGTCGCTCAGGACGCCGCCCGCGACCGTGTACCAGACCTTCGAGGTCGTGTTGCGGGCGGTGCCGAGGCAGTCCTTCCGGGCCAGGTCGAAGTGGGACAGGGCGCCCGTGACGACCGGGACCTCGATCGTGAGCACGTGGGTGGTCGAGCTCCAGCTGAACGTGACCTTCGTGCCGGGGGCGGGCACGCTGAACGCGATGTTGTCGCCGTTCTGCACGCCGTCCCTGCCGTAGTTCACGTCCCAGCTCTCGTTCAGCGCGACCTTCGCCTGGTACGAGCCGGCCGGGAGCACGTCCGTCTGGAACGTGTACGTGCCGTCGCCGTCAGGGTCCTCGAGCCACGAGCGCAGACAGTCCGGCTGCCAGTCGCCGGGGCAGCCGAGCTCCGACTGGAAGTCGCCCGCGACGACCGCGATCGTCGAGCCCACCGCGTCGGTGACCCAGTGCGTCGCGGGGTCGTAGTAGAACTTCACCCCCGTCGAAGCGCCGAGGTGAAGCGGGATGTTCGCGCCGTCCGGCTGCGCGTGCAGGCCGTAGTTCTCCGTCCACGAGTCGTCGAGCGCGGCCTTGTACTCGTAGTCGCCGGCCGGCAGCGAGAACGTGCCCTGCCAGACGCCGTCGGACATGTCGTACGCGAGGTGCGTCGTCGCGCAGGCGGGATCCCAGTCGCCGGGGCAGCCCGCCTCGGACTGGAGCGAGCCCGCGAT
>DASSUT010000287.1:0-3849 GCA_035706725.1 Gaiella sp.
ACGATAACCGGCGCCGGCGTCAGAGCCGGCCTGCGGCGACGATCCGCTGGAGGAACTGCCTCGTGCGCTCCTCGCGCGGCGCGCCGAAGAGCTCCTCGGGCGGGCCCTGCTCGAGGATGCGCCCGTCGTGGAGAAAGCAGACGCGGCTTGCGACGTCGCGGGCGAAGCCCATCTCGTGGGTGGCGATGAGCATCGTCATCCCGCCCGCGGCGAGCTCGCGAATCACGTCGAGCACCTCCGACACGAGCTCGGGGTCGAGCGCGCTCGTGACCTCGTCGAGGAGGAGGAGCCGCGGCTGCATCGCGAGCGCACGCACGATTGCGACCCGCTGCTGCTGCCCGCCGGAGAGCCGGTCGGGGTACTCGTCGCGCTTGTCGGCGAGCCCGAAGCGTCCGAGGAGCCGCTCGGCCTCGGCGGTCGCGTCCGTCCGCGACCGTCCGCGCGCCTTGCGCGGGGCGAGCGTGACGTTCTGGAGCACGGTCATGTGCGGGAAGAGGTTGAACGCCTGGAAGACGATCCCGATCTCGCGGCGCACGCGGTTGACGTCGACGCCCGGCCGCGTGACGTCCTCGCCGCCGACCACGATGCGGCCCGCGTCGATGGGCTCGAGGAGGTTCACGCAGCGCAGGAGCGTCGACTTGCCGGAGCCCGACGCGCCGATCAGGCAGACGACGTCGTGCTCGTCGAGCGCGAGGTCGATGCCTCGAAGCACCTCGAGCTTCCCGAAGGACTTGCGCACGTCCTCCACCAGCAGCGCGTCGCCGGTCATGCGAGCCTCCCGGCCTGCTGGCGCCGGCGGTCGCGGGCGACGAGCCAGTCGGTGAAGCGTGCGAGCGGGATCGTGATCGCGACGAACAGCGTGGCCGCGACGAGGTAGTACGTGCCGTTGAACGTCGCCGCCTGATCAATCTGCGACTGCCGGAACGCCTCGACCACGCCGAGCGTGCCGACGAGCGCGGTGTCCTTCTGGAGCCCGATGAAGTCGTTGAGGAGGGGAGGGATCACGCGCCTGACGGCCTGCGGCAGCACGACGTAGCGGAGCGACTGGCCGTGGCTCAAGCCGAGCGAGCGTGCCGCGGCGGCCTGCGACGGGTGCACGGACTCGATGCCGGCGCGATAGACCTCCGACACGTACGCGGTGTACACGAGCGCCAGGGCGACCACGGCCCAGAAGAACTGGGAGTCGGGGATCCACGCGAGACCGAGCGCGGGCATGCCGAAGCCGAGCATGAAGATCACGAGGATCGTCGGGATGCCGCGGAAGAGGTCCGCGTACACGATCGCGAGCGCGCGGATCGGGAAGAACACGGGCCCGGGGAGGCTCCGCAGGACCGCGAGCAGCAGCGCCGCCGGGAGGATGATCGCTTCCGCGATGCAGAACAGCTTCACGTTCAGCCAGAACGCGTCGAGGATCTCCGGGAACGACTCGCGGTAGTAGTCCCAGTTGAAGAAGTAGGCCTTGAACGCCTCCCAGCCGGGCGAGCGCGTGACGACCAGGACGATCGTGGCGGCCACCACGATCGTCGAGACGAGCGCGATCGCGACCGTCCGCGACTCGGAGGAGCCGCGGCCGGTCGCGCCGCGAAGGATCCGGGAGCTCCGGTTCCCGTCCAGGGAGGGCTAGTGCCCCTTCCGGTGATGCGGCCACGTTCCTGGCGCGCGAGAAGCAAGCCAGGCCAGGACGCAGGGAGCCCCGATACCAGCAGGTATCGGGGCGACCGAGGACGACGCGTGGCGCCGCTCATCGCACCCCAGGGACCTGGAGGGCATTGCTGGACGGGGCACTATTTCAAGTCCGGCGCCCCGGCGCGCGCGAGGTACACGCGCTGGAGCTTCTTGATCGTTCCGTTGCGCCAGAGACGGTCGAGCGCCTTGTTCACGCAGTTCCGCAGCGGGTTGCCCTTCTGGAAGACCATCCCGAACCGCTCCTTCGTCCCCTTCGTCGGCAGCTTGCCGACGATCACGCCGTCCGGCACCTGCACGGCGGTGACGTAGAACGCGGTCGGCAGGTCGACGACGATCCCGTCGATCTGGCCGTTCTTGAGCGCCTGGACGGCCGCGTCGTTCGTGTCGTACACGAGCGGGCTCGACGACGGCTTGATGGTGTCGACGATGTAGGAGTAGCTCGTCGTTCCCACCTGCACGCCGAGCTTGAACGGCTTCAAGCCGGCGATCGAGCGCACCTTGGTGATCGGCTTCCCCTTGCGCCCCACCACGGCCTGGTTGACGAAGTAGTACGACTTGGAGAAGTCGACGGCCTTCGCGCGCGCGGGGCTGTACGAGACCTGGGTGATGTAGAAGTCGAACGGCTTCTTGCCCGGGCGGTAGGAGTTCGAGAACGGCACCACCGTCCACTTCACCTTCGACTTCGCGAAGCCGAGCTGTCGGGCGACCGCGTAGGCGACCGCGGACTCGTACCCCTTGCCGCTGTAGGGATCGGAAACCTTCCACGGCTTGGTCTTCTCGCTTCCCCCGAACCAGGGCGGGAACGCGGGGTTGTCGGCGCCGATCGTCAGCACGCCGTCCTCGATCAGGTGGAGCGACCCGATCGAGCAGCCGGGGATCGCCGACCCGGCGGCAGAGGTGGTGCGCGCGCCGCCGGCGGTCGCGACGAGCGCGAGCGCGGCCGTGGCGACGAGGGCGAGGCCCGAGATGAACAGCTTCCGCATGGTCGATCGACTCCTCACGAGGGATCTTTGGCTCGGGCGCGAGGCTAGCACAGTACGCGCCGATACTTCACTTTCGAAAGCGGCGCCTTCGGTGGTCGCGAGCCAGGACGGTGTCAGACACCGTCGGGCGTCAAGGGCTCTTGGTGCGGACTTCGTGTCGTTTCGTCCACAGCGAGGACACGGGCTCCGAGACGATAGAAGGCGGACCACGGCGGACCGGTCTGACCCGACTCGCCCGGACGTCGCATGCCGCCTTGGATTGACGTTGTGGAGCGATTGGTGCGGAAACGGCACGGTTACCCCTTGACAGAAAATGGTGTCTGACACCGTCCCGCCCCCTCGCCCGGACGCGCGCCGAGTAGGGTCCCGCCATGCCGTCCCCGTTCGTGGAGCTCGAGGTCGGGGCGCGCACGGTGAAGGTCACGAACCCCGACAAGGTGCTGTTTCCGGAGGCCGGGCACACGAAGCGCGACCTCGTCGACTACTACGTCGCGGTCGGGGAGGGAATCATGCGGGCGTTGCGGGAGCGTCCGACGCAGCTTCGCCGCTTCCCGGACGGGATCGAGGGCGAGCAGATCTACCAGAAGCGCGTGCCGGAGAAGCGGCCCGAGTGGGTCGAGGTCGCCCGCGTCACGTTCCCGTCCGGCCGGCACGCGGACGAGCTGTGCGTAACCGAGCTCGCGCAGGTCGTGTGGGCGGCGAACCTCGCCGTCGTCGACTTCCACCCGTGGCCGTCCCGGCGGTCCGACGTCGACCGGCCGGACGAGCTGCGGATCGACGGCGACCCGCAGCCGGGGACGACCTTTGCCGACGGGAAGCAGGTCGCGGCGATCGTCCGCGAGACGCTCGAGGAGATCGGCTACGTCGGCTGGCCGAAGACGTCCGGCAACCGCGGCATCCATGTCGCGGTGCGGATCGACCCGCGATGGGAGTTCCCGGTCGTCCGCCGCTGCGCGCTCGCGTTCGCACGTGAGATCGAGCGACGTGCCCCCGACCTCGTGACCACCGCCTGGTGGAAGGAGGAACGCGGCGAGAAGGTCTTCATCGACTACAACCAGAACGCACGCGACCGCACGATCGCGTCCGCGTACTCCGTGCGCCCGCGGCCGGACGCGACCGTGTCGGCGCCCGTGAGCTGGGACGAGCTCCCCGACGTCGAGACCGAGGACTTCACGCTCGT
>DASSUT010000288.1:0-4083 GCA_035706725.1 Gaiella sp.
AGCGGTACAGAACACGGCAATCAGCAACAGGTCGAGGTCGGCGAGCATCGTGTCCTCCACGGGTCGACGGTGCGAATAGGCACCGCCGACTTCGACCTGACTGCCGCTGGTCCCTACGAAGCCGTGGAACTACTCATCTAGATGGCGCGAGACTCAGCCTGCGCTGCCGCGGGCGAGGATCTCGGCGCTGCCGGAGCCCGTCCTGACCTCGACGCGCTTCGTCGGCACCGGCGAGCTCGTGGCAGAGGCCGCGTCCGGCACGTCGAGGTGCCGGAGGACGTGGCGGACGAGGAGATAGACGGGAGCCGCACCGAGGAGCACGAGCATGGCCGCGTACGGGGCGGCCGCCGTGAAGTCGAGCGATTCCCCGTTGGTCGTGGCCCAGAGCTCGGTGGAGAGGGTGTGAGAGCCGTAGGGAAGGAGCATGAGGGTCGTGGTCAGCTCCTTGCTCGCATCGAGGCCGACCAGGAGCGCGCCGGCGAAGAAGCCGGGCAAGGCCAGGGGAAGGGTGATCCTGGCGAAGGCCCTGAGGGGCCCGGCGCCGAGTGACGCTGCGACGTCGTCGTACGTCCGGCGCGACGCGTTCAACCCGACGCTCTGGTTGGCGACGGCGAGCGGCAGGAACAGAATCACGTAGCCGGCGACCAGGAGTGCCGGCGTCTTGTACAGGGACGGCACGAGACGTATGGCCCCGTAGACGAGCGCGAGGGCGAGAATCGCGCTCGGGATGGCGTGCGCGACCCACACCGTCCGTTCCGCGAGCGTCGAGACGGTCGACGGCCGGCGGGTGGCGCACCAGCTCACCGGGAGGGCGACCAGAGTGGCGACGAGCGCGGCGGCGACCGCATAGCCGAGCGTCGTCGCCAGCGCCGTCCCGACCTGACCCCACGCGACGGGAACGCTGTGCTTGCTGTTGGCGAGGCCCCGGCCGGTCATGAGCACGGTCGGCCCGATCGCCGCCAGGGGCACGGCCAGGCCGAGCACGACGACCGGAGCGCGCAGGGCGCCGAGCGGACGCCGCGGGGGTGGACGATGTGTCCCGCGGGCGACATCGCGCGTTCGAGCCCCTCCCCCGAGGAGGTATGTGCCCGCCAGAACCGCCACCGAAAGAACCACCAGCAGGAAGGAGAGGGAGCGCGCCGAGCGGTAGTCGCCGTAGTCGAGCATCTCGGCCATGATCTTCGTGGTGAGCGTGCTGCGGTTCAGCTGAACCATCGCGCCGTACTCGGCCAGCACGTGCACGGCGACGATGAGCACCCCCGCGGCGGTCGCGGGTCGAAGAGCCGGGACGAGTACCTGCCACACCCGTGCCCCGCGCCGCGGGCGGAGGCTCGCCGCCATCTCCTCGAGCGCCGGGTCGACGGCACGCAGTGCGACGACGCCGGGGAGGAAGACGTACGGGTACAGCGTGAGCGCCAGGATCAGCGACGCCCCGCCGAAGCTCGTCACGAAGCCGAGATGGGGCTCGAACGTCAGCTCGGTCGAGTACGCGGCGTAGGCGGCGACGAACCCCGGCACCGCCAGCGGCATCGCGAACAGGACGGTGAACAGGCGCGGGCACGGGAGCGTGGTGCGGACGACGAGCAGGGCACAGGCCACCCCGAGCAGCAGGCTCAGCGCGCTGACGAGCACGGTGAGCCCGATGGTCTGCCACAGCGCCGCGGTCGTTCCCGGGAAGCGGAACTGCTCGCGGACGTCGTGGAACGAGACCCCGCTGAGGAAGAGGTAGACGACCGGCCCGAGGGACAGGACGGCGACGGCGACCGCGCCGAGCGCGGTTACCGTCGAGCCCGCTCGGAGGCGGAGCGTCATCCGCTGGACATCCCGAGCTGCTTGAGGAGGTTCTCGGCCTGTTCGGAGTCCGCCAGGGCATCCATGTCGAAGCTCGGGGACTTCACCTCGTCCAGGTCGCCGGCGATCGAGCTCGAGACCCCCGGCGCGACCGGGTACTGGGCCTCGGAGACCTCGGCGCCGGCCGTCGCGATGAGGTGCTGCCCGCCGTCGGGAGAGGTGAGCCACGCGACGAACTTGCGCGCCTCGTCGACGTGCTCGCTCGACTTGAGCACCCCCGCCCCCGAGGAGAGAACGAGATTTCCAGGGTCCTCCGACGGGAAGTGGTGGATCTTCGAGGTCACCTCGTCCGGGCCGCCTTTCTCCGTGGCGAGCACCCACCAGTAGTAGTGGTTCGACAGGCCCATGGCGTGCTTGCCGGCCTCCACCGTGTCGCGGACGTTGCCGTTTCGCTGCTCGTCCACGCCGTTCGCCTTGATGCCCTCCAGGAACGTCCGCGTTCGCTCCTCGCCGAGCGTGGAGATCAGGTACTGGGTGGTCGCCACGAACGCCCCCGACGGCGCCCACGCGAACTGACCCTTGTACTTCGGCTCGACGATGTCGGCCAAAGTCCTCGGGAGCTCGCCCGCCGCGATCAGCGACGGGTTGTAGAGGAGCACGCGAGCGCGGGCAGCGTAGGCGACCCACAGGCCCCTGCCCGAGCTGAGCCCGGGACGCACCTGATCCAATGTGGTCCGGGGAACCGGCTCGAGGAGCCCCTCGTCGCCGAGCTGGGCGACCGGCATGGGATCCTCCGAGAGGAAGACGTCCGCCCGGCTCGCGTCCCCTTCCGCCTCGATCTGCCCGACCGTTGCGTCGTTCTGGATCCGGAACCCGACCCCGGTGTCCTCGGTGTACTTCCGCGTCAGGCCCTCGACCAGCTCGGCGTGCTGGTCCGTGTAGACGGTGAGGGTGACGTCCGACGAGCCGCTCGCACCACTGCTCGAGTCACCTCCACACGCTGCGACCGTCGTGGCCAACGCGACCGCGATGCACGCCGGGACGATCCATCGGCTCCCCAAAACGACTCCTCCTTCTGTCAGGCACACCTTACGCATCGAGTAAGGCGACCCTACAAGACGGGAGGTCTTCCCGTTCCCTCGACCGAATACGTGCAGACCGGCTGTGTCACCTCGACCGTCGCCGAATCGCCGGGGCGGTAGCCGGGGCCACCGAGCACACGCACCGGCACGGGTTCCGGGACACCGCGGAGGCCGAGCGTCAGGAGCGCGTCGTGCCCGAAGAACGACGTCGAGACGACGGTCCCGCGCACGGCTCCGTTGGTCGGTCGTTCGCCCGCGGGGCGGACGGCGATCTGCTCCGGACGGATCAGCACGAGACATGGTCCCTCGCCGCCGTGCCAGTGGCAGACCTCGAGCTTCCCCAGGGGACACCGGACCTCGACCCCCTCGACGCCGCGGTCGATCTCACCGGGGACGACCACCGCCTCGCCGAGGAACCGGCCGAGCGCGACGTCCGCGGGACGGTCGTACACCGAACGGGGATCGCCGGCGGCCACCACGCGTCCCGCGCGCATCACCACCAGGTGATCCGCGAGGGACATTGCCTCGGACTGGTCGTGGGTCACGAGCACGGCGGTTGCGTCGACCCTGTGCAGAAGCTCACGCACCTCCTCGCGCACCTCGACCCGGAGTTGAGCGTCGAGGGCGGAGAACGGCTCGTCGAGCAGCACGAGCTCCGGCTCGGGCGCCAGCGCCCGTGCCAGCGCTACACGCTGTTGCTGTCCGCCCGACAGCTGGTCGGGGCGGCGCTCGCCCAACCCTGTAAGGCCGACGAGGTCGAGCAGCTCGCGGACGCGCTCGCGTCGCCTTGCTCGCAGCTGACCCACGAGACCGAAGCCGATGTTCTGCGCGACGGTCAGGTGCGGAAACAACGCGCCCTCCTGGGGAACGACGCCGATCCCCCGGGCGTGCGCGCGGACGAATGTTCCCGGCGAGGCCAGCTCGCGCCCGCGCAGCGCGATCACTCCGGCGTCGGGCCGCTCGAACCCCGCGATGCACCGCACCAGCGTCGTCTTTCCCGAACCCGACGGGCCGAGCACGCTCACGAGGGTGCCTCGGGACGCGGTGAGGTCGACGTCGTCGAGCGCGACGGTCGCACGTCCACCTCGCCCTGCAGGCGGGAACACCTTCTGCAATCCACTGACGCTCAGCACAGCTCACCTCGGCCGTCTGCACGGCAGCGGGCAGACATCCCGTGTAAGGCTACCCTTACTTCAGCGGCACTTGCCGA
>DASSUT010000289.1:0-8541 GCA_035706725.1 Gaiella sp.
CCGGACTGCACGTGCTCGAGGAACGCCGTCGTGCGGTCGTCCATGCCTCGATGCTACCGAACGACCGGTAGGATCGGCCCATGCCGCGAGCCTCCCGCCGCGACGAGCTCGTCGCGGTCGCCACGCGCTTGTTCGCAGAGCGCGGCTACCACGGCACGTCGATGGCCGACCTGGCGGAGGCGATGGGCGTGCAGAAGGGGTCGCTCTACTCGCTCACCGAGTCCAAGCAGGAGCTGCTCGTCGCGGTGACGCGCGACGGCGCCGCGGCGTTCCACGCCGCCCTGGACGGTGTCCACGAGGACGAGGCCGCGCTCGAGCGGGTCCGGCTCGCGCTCCGCGCCCACCTCGCGGTCGTCGCGGAGCAGGTCGACGCCGCGACGGTGTTCACGCGGGAGTGGCGGTTCCTCGACGAGCCCGAGGCGACAGCCTTCCGCGCCGAGCGGCGGCGTTACGAGGAGCGGTGGCGCGAGCTCCTGCGCGAGGCCGCGGAGCGGGGCGCGCTGCGGGCCGACCTCGACGTCGAGGCGGCCGTCCTGCTCGTGCTGTCGGCCGCCAACTGGGCGTACACGTGGATCCGTCCCGAAACCGACACGGACGCGCTCGCCGACCGGTTCTTCGCGATCCTCGTCGACGGCGTGCGCGGCTACGCGGACGCGCCCGGTTGAGCGCCCGTGGGCGCAGTCCTGATCGTGAACCCGAACGCGAGCGGCGTGTCGGAGGCCCTCGTCGAGCGTGTGTCCGCCGAGCTGCCCCGGCCGCTCGACGTCGTCACGACGCTCCGGCGTGGGGACGCGACCCGGATCGCGCGGGAGCGGGAGCACGGCGCCGACGCGCTCTACGTGCTCTCGGGCGACGGGACGTACAACGAGGTCGTCAACGGCGTGACGAGCGACGTGCCGCTCGGCTTCCTGCCGGGGGGTGGCACGAGCGTCCTCCCGCGCGCGCTCGGCCTCGGCCGCGACCCGATCGCGGCGGCGCGCAGCGCTGCGGCGGGGCGGCGCCGGCCGCTGGGGCTCGGACGGGTCAACGGACGGCGGTTCACGTTCAACGCCGGGATCGGCTTCGACGCGGAGCTCGTCCGCCGTATCGACGACCGCGGCCGCCGCGACGACGGTCGGCGGCCCGGCGACCTCGCCTTCGCGTCCGAGGCGCTCGGGGTGATCACCGACCGGCGCGCGCGCTTCCCCGACGTGCTCGCGATCGAGGGTGTCGGCAGGGCGGCGTTCGCGCTGGTCGCGAACTGCTCCCCGTACACGTACGTCGGGCGCCTGGGGCTGCCGGTCGCTCCGGAGGCCTCGTTCGACTCGGGCCTCGACCTGGTCGCGCCGTCGGACGTCCGAGCGCGCGACGTGCCGCGTCTCGCGCTCGCCCTCCTCCGCGGCGCGCGGTCGCGGCCCGGGCTGCGCGTCCTCCACGACTGCGCCCGGATCGAGATCCGCTGCGACCGGCCGCTGCCGCTCCAGGCGGACGGCGAGGACCTCGGCGACGTCGAGGAAGCGGTGTTCGAGTCGGAGCCCGCCGCGGTGACGGCGCTCGTTCCCTAGCGCGAAATTCGGCGCGCCCGGGCGCCGAACACGTCGGCCCAGCGGCTCCCGATTCCCTTCGCGAACTGCGTCTCGAGCATGCGGAAGTGCTCGTCCAGGATCGCGTCGAGGCGGGTCGCGTCGCGGCGGCGCATCGCCTCGAGCTGCTTGCGGTGGACGTCGAGGGTCTGGCGGTCGGTGGTCATCCCGCCGGAGTAGGCGTCCCTGATCGGGGACAGGCCCCGGGCGACGTCCTGCATCGCCGCCTGGATCGTCTCGTTGTGGCACGCGCGGACGAGCGCGCGGTGGAACATCGCGTCCGCGCGCATGACGCTCGGCCGCTCGCCGAGGTGGCTCTCGAGGAGGTCGATCGTCCGCTCGAGCGAGGCGTAGTCGGGCGCGGTCGCACGGCGCATCGCCTCGTGCGCGACCGCGTGCTCGAGCACGCGCCTCGCCCGCAGCACGTCGATCGCCGAGCGCTCTTCGAGCTTGACCGCGGAGAACAGCGCGACCGCAGGCACGAGGTCGGTCGCGACGAAGATGCCGCCGGTCTTGCCACGCCGCACGTGGACGAGCCCCGACAGCTCGAGCACGCGGAGCGCCTGCCGGAGCGTCGGCTTCGAGATGCCGAGCTGCGCCGCGAGCACCCCCTCGTTGGGCAGCCGCTCGCCCGTCTGCAACCCGGCACGCTCGACGGCCTCGATCAGATGCTCGATCGCGGCCTCGAACGTCCGCGTGGTGCGGATCGGCTCGACGTGGAACGTCGCGGTCACGGCCATCGAGGCGTCAGTCTCGCAGGATCCTGGCGTGTCCGACTTCGGTCGGACACGCGACGGCGACCATCTGGCTCCTCGCCGGGTGCCGAGCGTGCGGGTCCGGCACGGTGGCTGCCGGTCTTTGTGCTTGACAGGAAAACAGTAACGCTGTTTCACTTCCAAGGTGGAGGAAGCGGCGACCGTCGAGCAGGGGCTCAGCCGGGTGATCGGCCTCGAGGGCACGCCGGACCGCCGGCCCGACGGGCTCGACGACGGCGGGCTGCTCGCGATCCACCGCTCGCTCGTCCTCCTGCGGACCTATGACGAGCGCTCGGTCGTCTACCATAGCCAGGGCCGGATCGGCACCTACGCGATCTTCCGCGGCCACGAGGCCGTGCAGGCGGGGCTCGTGCACGCGCTCGAGGAGCGCGACTGGATCTTCCCGAGCTACCGCGACTCGGCGATCGGCCTGCTGCGCGGGCTGCCCGCGTCGACGATCCTCCAGTGGTGGCGCGGCCATCCCTCGGGCTGGTGGAACCCCGAGGACGTGCGCGTCGCCTCGATCTGCGTCCCGATCGCCTCCCAGGTGCCCCACGCGGCGGGAATGGCGTGGGGGCTGCGCCTCAAGGGCTCGGACGCGGTCACGGCCGTCCTGTTCGGCGACGGCGCGACCTCGGAGGGGGCGTTCCACGAGGGTGCGAACCTCGCCGCGGTCATGCGCGCGCCGCTCGTCCTCGTCTGCAACAACAACCAGTGGGCGATCTCGACTCCGCTCGAGGCGCAGACCGCTGCCGCCCGCCTGTCGGACAAGGCGATCGGTTACGGGATGCCGGCCCTCCGCGTCGACGGACACGACGTGCTGGCCGTCTACGAGGCGGTCCGCGAGGGGGTGGCCCGGGCGCGCGCCGGAGAAGGGCCGACGCTCGTCGAGGCCGTGACCTACCGCTCGGCGCCGCACGCGACCGCCGACGACCCGAGCCTCTACGTCGATCCCGAGCGCGTCGCCGCGGAGCGCGAGCGCGACTGCGTGGCCGCGTACGAGTCGTACCTCGCGCGGCTGGGCCTCCTCGACGAGCAAGGAGCGGCCGCCGTGCGCGAGGACGCGCTCGCGAGCATGCGCGAGGGGATTCGCGCGGCGGAGGCGGAGCCGCCGGGCGACCCGGAGCTCGTGTTCTCCCACGCCTACGCGGAGCCGCCGCCTGCGCTCGCGCGGGATCTCGAGGAGCTCTTGCGGGTGCACGGGCGGTGAGCGCGGCGGCCGTGGAAACGAAGGAGCTCCTGCTCGTCGAGGCGGTGAACGACGCGCTCCACGTCGAGCTCGCGCGCGACGACGCCGTGATGGTGCTCGGCGAGGACGTCGGCCGCCTCGGCGGCGTGTTCCGCGCCACGGCCGGGCTCCGTGACCGCTTCGGCGCCGACCGCTGCGTCGACACGCCGATCTCGGAGGCCGGCATACTCGGGGCGGCCATCGGCCTCTGCATGGCGGGCTTCAGGCCTGTCGTCGAGATGCAGTACGACGCGTTCTCGTACCCGAGCCTCGATCAGCTCATCACGCACGTCGGCCGCTACCGCTGGCGGACGGGCGGGAAGATGGGCTTCCCGCTCGTGATCCGCATGCCGTACGGCGGTGGCGTCCGCGCACCCGAGCTGCACGACGACTCGCCCGAGACGTACTACGTCCACACCCCCGGCGTGAAGGTCGCCGTCCCGGCGACCCCGGCGGACGCGAAGGGGCTGCTCGCGGCCGCGATCCGCGACCCCGACCCTGTCGTCGTGCTCGAGCCCAAGCTCGTCTACCGCACCGCGCGCGGCACCGTGCCCGAGGGCGAGCACGTCGTCGAGCTCGGCCGTGCCCGCGTCGCGCGCGACGGGACGGACCTGACGCTCGTCGCCTGGGGCGCGATGGTGGCGGTCTGCGAGCGCGCGGCAGACGCGCTCGCCGGGGAGGCGTCGCTCGAGGTGCTCGACCTGAGGACGCTGAAGCCGCTCGACGAGGAGGCTCTGCTCGCCTCGGTCGCGCGGACGGGCCGCTGCGTGGTCGTCCAGGAGGCGCCGCGCACGTGCGGGTTCGCGTCCGAGGTCGCCGCGCTTCTCGCCGAGCGCGCGATCCTCGATCTCCACGGGCCCGTGCTGCGCGTGACCGGCTACGACGTCCCGTACCCGTACTGGCAGCTCGAGGACTGGTACATGCCGTCGGTCGAGCGCGTGGTCGACGCCGTCCGCCGCGTGCTCTCGTTCTGAGCGGCCGGGGCGGGTTACCCTCCGCGCGTGGCCTACGAGCTCCGGCTGCCCGACCTCGGCGAAGGCCTCTCGGAGGCCGAGATCGCGCGCTGGCTCGTCGCCGAGGGAGACCACGTCGACGAGGATCAGCCGCTCGTCGAGGTGCAGACAGACAAGACCACGGTCGAGATCCCGTCGCCGCACGAGGGGACGGTGCTGAAGGTGCTCGTGGCCGAGGGTGACCTGGCGCCCGTCGGGGCGGTGCTCGTGGTGATCGGAGAGGAGGGCGAACAGCTCCTGCACGCGGTCGAGTCGCCCTCGCGGGGCGAGGCGGCGGCCACTCCGCTCGTCGCGATCGTCCCGCCGGAGCCGACCGACGCCGTGCGCGCGACGCCGGCCGTGCGCAGGCTCGCCAAGGAGCTCGGCGTCTCGCTCGGTGGCCTCACGGGCAGCGGGCCGGGCGGCCGGATCGTCGAGGCGGACGTGCGTGCCGCAGCGGGCGTCGCCGGCGAGGGGCGCCGCGTGCCCGTGCGGGGCGTTCGCCGGCTGATCGTCGAGCAGGTCACGCGCGCGCACCGCGAGGTCCCGGCCGTCACGTTCGTGGAGGAGTGCGACTTCGGTGGCGTGGACATCGCACGGCTCGTGCCGCTGACGGTCGCCGCCGTCGCCGGTGCCCTCGCCGAGTATCCCGAGCTCAACGCGCGCCTCGTCGGCGACGAGATCGTGCTCTTCGACCGCGTAGACGTCGGGATCGCCGTGCAGACGGACGAAGGGCTGCTCGTCCCCGTCGTGCGCGGGTGCGAGCGCCGCTCGGTCGACGAGCTCGAGGCCGAGGTGCGCCGGCTCGCGGAAGGGGCGCGGTCGGGGACGCTCTCGGCCGAGGAGCTGCGAGACTCGACGTTCACCGTGACGAGTGCCGGCAAGCTCGGCGGCCTCTTCGTGACCCCGCTCGTCAACCACCCGGAGGTGGCGATCCTCGGCTTGCACCGGATCGCCGAGCGCCCCGTGGTGCGCGACGGCGCGGTCGTGATCCGCCCGGTCGGGAACGTCTCGGTCTCGTTCGACCACCGGGTCGTGGACGGGGCGCGCGCGGCTGCGTTCTGCCTGGACGTGATCGGCCGCCTCGCGGCGGCCGGCCGGCCCGGTGAGTAGGAGACCCGTCCGTACAATCCGCCGCGTGGGTGACTGGTACGAGATCGGGATCACGGTCGGGCTCGGCGTCGCCGCCGGGCTCCTGCTCGCCGGCGTGCTCGCGGGCTGGCGCTACGGGATCGTCGCCTCGACGCTCGGCGCGCTCGCGGTCGGCGTCGCCGCCGGCCTGCTCGTGAAGGGCTGGATCGGCCTCCCCGGCGCGCTCGCGGGCGCGGTGATCGGTGCGGTCTCGGCCTCCCTGATCGCACGCGGCGCCCTCCGTCGGGGGGCGACGCAGGGCGGCACCGCATTCCTGGTCGGCAGCGCCGCGATCGTGGTCGCGCTCCTCGCGTTGATCCCCGTGGTGGGCTATGTGCTCGCGGTGCTCGTCCCGGGGCTTGCCGTGCGGCGCGCCCGCCAGGAGCCCGCGCGTCACGCGGGCCTGCGCACGCTCGCGAAGTGAGCGCGCGCCGCCGCCGGAAGCTCGTGCTCGTCGTGATCGACGGGCTGACGCCGCAGATGCTCGAAGCTTCCGTCGAGGACCGGTCGCTCCCGACGCTGGCCGCGCTCGCGGACCACGGGACGCTCGGGCGCGCGACCACGACGTTCCCGTCGCTGACCCCGGTCTGCCTCTCGTCGATCGCGACCGGCGCCCACCCCGACGTCCACGAGATCCCGCACCTCGTGTGGTGGCACCGCCGCGAGCGGCGGCTCGTGGAGTACGGCTCGTCCTTCGGCGCGGCGCGCGCCGCGGGCCTCGGGCGCACGCTGCGCGACACGCTCGTCGAGATGAACGCCGAGCACCTCGGTCGCGGCGCCGTGACGCTCTTCGAGGCGCTCGCGGACGCGGGCCTGCAGACCGCGGCGGTCAACTTCACCGCCTACCGCGGGCGCACGCTCCACCGCTCCTCGGTGCCGTTCCTCGGGCGCGTCCGCGGGCCCGAGCAGTTCTTCTTCTTCAACCTCTTCCGGGCGGAGCGGACCGGGGCGCCGCTCTCGTTCCGCAATCGTGCGCGCGGCTCGGTGGACGCCTACGCCGCTGCGGTCGGCCGCTGGCTCGTCACGCGTGACGGCTTCGACTTCATGCTCTTCTACCTCTCGGACTACGACTACGCGTCCCACCTCGAGGGCCCGGACGCGGCAAGAGCCGTTCTCGGCCGCTGCGACGAGGCGGTGGGGGGTCTCGTGGAGGCGGCGGGGGGTTTCGAGGCGTTCCTCGAGCGGTACGCGCTCGTCGTGATGTCGGACCACGGCCAGACCGCAGTGAGGCACGTCGCGCGCGCCGCGGACGCGTTTCGCCACGCGCCGGAGACCCTCGTCGCCGCGTCGAACCGGGCGGCGCACGTGTACCGGCTCGGCGACGCGGCGCCGTCGGCCCGCGCACTTGCCGAGCGGTTGGACGGCGAGCCGTACGCGGACGTCGTCCTCTTCCGCGAGGACGGCGCAGCGGTCGCCCGGCGTGACGGTGCCGAGCTCCTCGTGCGCGAGACCGTGGACGGGCTCGGGCTCGAAGGCGACGCGGCCGTGCTCGACCAGCCCGATGCCGTCCGGCGTGCGGTCGCGGCGCTCCGCTGCCCGAACGCCGGCGACGTCGTCGTCTCCGCGGCGGCCGGATGGGAGCTCGCGGATCTCGCGGGCAAGCACCACCTCGGCGGGGGCTCGCACGGCTCGCTCGACGCCGGCGACTCCCTCGTCCCGGTGCTCACGGTCGGGCTCGGCGACGAGACGCCCGCGAGCGTCGTCGACGTCGCGCCGCTCGTGTTGCGCTACCTCGGGGCCGACGTGCCGGGGTATGCCGTCCGCCGCGCGGCATGAGCCGTCGGCTCGACGGAGGCGGCCCGGGAGCGGGGGTGCCGGCTTGGCCGGCGCCGGAGCGGGGATGAGCGCCGACTTCGAGCGCGAGCGTGCCCGCATGGTCGACCTCCAGCTGCGCCGGCGGGGGATCGGGGACGAGCGGGTGCTCGACGCCATGGGCCGTGTGCCGCGCGAGGCGTTCGTCCCGCCCGAGCTCGAGGGGCACGCCTACGACGACGCCGCGCTGCCGATCGGCGAGGGGCAGACGATCTCGCAGCCGTACATCGTCGCCGCGATGTGCGAGCTGCTCGAGCTGTCGGGGACGGAGACCGCGCTCGACGTCGGCACGGGCTCGGGGTACGCCGCGGCCGTGCTCGACGAGCTCGCGGCGAGCGTGGTCTCGGTCGAGGTGGTGCCGGCACTCGCGGAGCGCGCTCGCGAGGCGCTCGAAGCAACGGGCCACGCAGACGTCGAGGTGCGCGTCGCCGACGGCCGCCTCGGCGCACCCGACCGGAGCCCGTTCGACGCGATCTCGGTCGCGGCCGCCACGGCGACGGTGCCGCGCCCGCTGCTCGACCAGCTCGCCCACGGCGGCCGGCTCGTCGTCCCGCTCGGCGGCAAGCGGGGACAAAGGCTCGTACGGCTCGTGAAGACGTCCCAGGGGATCGTCGAGTCGAGCTCGATCGCCTGCCGCTTCGTCCCACTCGTCAAGGGCTGAGAACTCCCGTCCGCCGCACCGGTAGCTACGCTCGCGCGGCGCAGATGGACGAGCGGAGCGCGATCACGGGAAGGCCGGTGGCCCGTCGCCGCGTCGGAGGCGCGCTCCGGAGGCGGGCGAACTGGGAGGAGCTCGTCAAGTTCTGCCTCGTCGGCGCCAGCGGCTACGTCGTGAACCTCGCCGTCTACACGCTGCTCCTGCGGGGAGCCGACCTGCACTACGTGCTCGCCGCGATCGGGTCGTTCCTGGTCGCGGTCACGAACAACTACACGTGGAATCGTCTCTGGACGTTCCGCGACCAGCGTGGGCACGTCGTGCACCAGGGCCTGCGGTTCTTCGTCGTGTCCGCGCTCGCGCTCGGAGCGAACCTGATCGTGCTCCATCTGCTCGTGCAGGCGGG
>DASSUT010000290.1:0-6201 GCA_035706725.1 Gaiella sp.
CTCGGACGTCCGCCGAGGCACTCCGCGCGCCGACCGGCTCGCAGGCACGAGCCGCAACGACACGATCGTCGGATTGGCCGGAAACGACGTGATGGTCGGCGGGAAAGGCCGCGACGTGCTCAACGGCGGAGCCGGCAACGACCGGCTCGTGGTTCGAGACGGCGAGCGCGACACGGCCGTCTGCGGCCCCGGCCGCGACACCGTCGTCGCCGACCAGCTCGACGTCGTCCGGCGCGACTGCGAGGTCGTGCGCCGCACGCGGGTCGCGCCGCCCGCCCCGCCTCCCGAGCCCGAGCCGCCGACCCCGGTGGAGCCGCCGACACCGACGACGCCCACCCCGTCGCCGCCTCCGGCGGCACCAGTGGACGCCGGCTCGTACAAAGGCGCGACGAGCACCGGGAACTACGTCTTCTTCGAGGTCACGGGGCAGCGCACGGTGCGCGGCTTTCGCGTGAACGACTTCCGGCTGACCTGCGACGGCGACCTCTACGTCTACGGCCCCTTCGGGAACGTCACGTACGAGCTGGCCGTGGACGACGCGGGGGCGTTCCGGCTCGACTACAGCGGCGACTCGAAGTTCCAGGACGGCACGCCCACGCACGTCACGATCCGTGTCGCCGGCACGGTCACGGGATCGTCCGCCACCGGGACCGCATACGTCGCGGAGGAGTTCGACTACGAGGGCCGGCGGTACCACTGCGCCACCGAGGTGCAGAACTGGTCCGCCTCGAAGCTCCCATAGGCACGAGGCCGCCGCGCTCGGCTCGACCGGCGACGCCGGAACACGAGCCGAACGCGACGACCTCCTGGGTCGCTCAGGCGAGGGCCGGCACGGCTGCAGCCTCGAGGATGAGCTCGACCGCCGCCTGGGGCCGTGAGACCGGAAGGGCGTGCGAGGCCCCGGGGACCTCGACCACCCGCCTCGCGCCCGCTCGCTCGGCCATGAACCGCTGGAGCTCGGGCGGAATGATCCGATCCTCGTCGCCGATCACGAACCACGACGGCAACTCGCGCCACGAGGGACGCTCGCCGGAGGGTGCGAAGAGCGCCTCCTGGGTGGCGGGCCGCTGCGTCGCCGCCATCCGTGCCGCCTCCGGCGCCGGAACGTCGGGGCAGAAGAGCTCGTGGAAGCGGTCCTGGAGGATGTACAGGTCGGTCGTGCCGTCGGTCCGCGGCACCGGCCGCAACGTGTCGTTGCCGAGCATGCTCCCGGGGAAGCGCGAGGCGAGCGCGAAGCAGCTCTCGCCGGCGTCCGCCGCGAAGCCGTTCACGAAGACGAGCCCGGTGATCTCGCCGGCATCGGCGGGGACGTTCGAGATGACCGCGCCGCCGTAGGAGTGCGCGACGAGCACCAGGGGCCCCTCGACGGAACGGAGGACGTCGGCGACGGTCTCCGCGTCGACGCTCGGGTCTCGCAGCGGGTTCGCCGCCGCGATCACGGGATGCCCAGCTTCCTCGAGCGCGTCGATGACGGCGTTCCAGCTCGACGACTCGGCGAACGCGCCGTGGACGAGAACGATGGTCGGCTTCACGATGTCCTCCCTTGGGTCACGGACCGGCTGAGCCAGTCCTCGAAGTGGGTCGGTGCGATGCGGGCGTCGTCGCCGGGGACGAGCGAGTGCTCGTGCAGCTCTGCGCCGAAGTAGCGCGCGTACGCGTCCGCCGTCACCTCACGGGGGTCGTCGTTGGCGCGCAGGACGCGCCGCGCGAGCTCGTCGAGACGGAACCGCTCCGGGCCTGCGAGCTCGACGATGCCGTTCGCCGGCTCGCTGAGCGCGAGGTCCGCGAGCGCACCGGCGACGTCGTCCGCGGCCTCGGGCTGGACGAGCACCGGCGCGAGGTGGATCGTCCCGCCGTTCATCCCGGACTCGGCTATCCGGCCGATGAACTCGAAGAACTGGGTCGCGCGGAGGATCGTGTACGGGACGCGGCCCGTCTCGATCATCTCCTCCTGCGCGACCTTCGCGCGGAGGTACCCGCTGTCCTCGAGGCGGTCGGCGCCGACGATCGAGAGCACGACGTGGTGCCCGACGCCCGCCGCGGTCTCGGCCCGGAGGACGTTGCGCGTCGAGGTCCGGAAGAACTCCATCACCGCCGCGTCGTCCCAGTCTGGTGCGTTCGAGACGTCCACCACGACCTGGGCGCCGCCCATGGCCTCGGCCAGGCCCTCGCCGCTGAGCGTGTCGACGCCCGTGTCCGGGGACGCTGCGACCGCCTCGTGGCCGTCGGCGCGGAGCTTCGCCACGAGCTTCGAGCCGATCAGGCCCGTGCCGCCGATCACGACGATCTTCATCCGATCTCCTTTCCTCGTCTCTCTGCCACGCGCCGAGGATCGCGCCCGGAGGCGCGGGCTCGAATCCGCCGGCACGCCAGGCGAGTCGCCAGTCGCATCGCCCGGAGGCCAGGCAGGGGCGTCGTGTAGCGTCGAATCGCATGTCCAGCGGCATCGGCGATCCCCGGCCCGTGCTGCGCGGTCGACGCGACGAGTGCGACGCGCTCGACCGCATGCTGCAGAGCGTTCGGGAAGGCGAGAGCCGGGCGCTGGTCGTGCGTGGGGACGCAGGTGTGGGGAAATCGGCGCTGCTCGAGTACCTCGTGGCGAGCGCGTCCGGGTGCCGGGTCGCGCGCGCGGCCGGCACCGAGTACGAGATGGAGCTCGCGTATGCGGGCTTGCACCAGCTCTGCGCTCCCATGCTCGACCTGCGCGGGAGGCTGCCCTCCCCGCAGCGCGACGCCCTCGGAACGGCGTTCGGCCTCAGCGCAGGGCCGCCTCCCGACCGCTTCGTCGTCGCCCTGGCCGTCCTCGGCCTGCTCTCCGAGGCCGCGGAGGACGAACCGCTCCTCTGTGTGATCGACGACGCGCAGTGGCTCGACGGAACGTCTGCTCTGGCCCTCGCGTTCGTCGCACGGCGCCTCCTCGCGGAATCGGTCGGCCTGGTGTTCGCCGTGCGCCAGGGGAGTCACGCGCGGGAGCTCGACGGGCTCCCGGAGCTCGTGCTCGGTGGGCTGGAGGAACGGGACGCGCGTGCGCTCCTCGACTCGGCGTGGCCGGGGCGCCTCGACGAGCAGGTGCGCGACCGTCTCATCGCCGAGTCGCACGGGAACCCGCTCGCCCTGCTCGAGCTGCCGCGCGCACTGCCTCCTGCCGAGCTCGCAGGCGGGTTCGGCCTACCCGACGCCGTCCCGTTGACGAGCCGGATCGAGCAGAGCTTCATGCGGAGGCTCGAGTCGCTTCCGGCCGAGACGAGACACCTGCTCCTGCTGGCTGCCGCCGAGCCGGTCGGCGACACGACATTGCTGTGGCGGGCCGCCGAAGGGCTCGGTCTCGACGGCGACGCCGCGGCGACCGCCCGCGCAGCCGGCTTGATCGACCTCGGCCCGCTCGTGCGGTTCCGCCACCCGCTCGTGCGCTCGGCCGTGTACCAGGCGGCGCCCGTCCTGGAGCGTCAAGCGGTGCACCGAGCGCTCGCGGAGGCGACCGACCCCGACGCCGACCCGGATCGGCGCGCCTGGCATCTCGCCCGTGCGGCGTCCGGCCTGGACGAGTCGGTTGCGGACGAGCTGGAGCGGTCGGCGGGGCGGGCCCATGCGCGAGGAGGCATCGCGGCGGCCGCCGCCTTCCTCGCCCGAGCCGCGGAGTTGACCCCGGACGCGGCCCGGCGGGGCGGACGCGTGCTCGCAGCCGCACAGGCGAAGCTCGACTCCGGGGCGCCGGAGGCGGCGCAAGACCTCCTCGCGGCGGCGGAGCGATGCCCGCTCGACGAGCTCCAGCAGGCCCGGCTCACCCGTCTGCGGGCGGAGATCGTCTTCGCGCTCAGACGGGGAAGCGACGCTCCGCCGCTCCTCCTCGACGCCGCGAAACGGCTCGAGCCGCTCGACGGCGGCTCGGCGCGAGAGGCGTACCTCGAAGCGCTCGGGGCGGCCGTCTTCGCCGGCCGCCTCAATCGCGAGATCGGCCCACGAGAGGCCGCGCTCGCCGCCCGGGACGCCCCTCCCGGCCGACAGCCGCCACGGCCGACCGACCTGCTCCTCGACGGGCTGGTGATCCGGTTCACCGAGGGGTACGTCGCGGGCGTGGCGCCGCTGCGCCGCGCGCTGGACGCATTCGGGGAAGACGCCGCACGCGGCGACGAGGAGGACATTCTGCGGTGGTTCTGGCTGCCGTGGCTCGTCGCGGGCGACGTATGGGACGACGAGATGTGGCACGGGCTCGCAACGCGGGCGGTCCGGCGCTGCCGGGAGTCCGGCGCGCTCAACCTCCTGCCGCTCGCGCTGGGCTACCGCGCTGCCGTGCACCTGCATGCCGGAGACCTCGCGGCGGCCTCGGCGCTCACCGAGGAAGCGGATGCGATCACGGAGGCGACCGGCAACGCCCCGGTGAAGTTCACGTCGCTGATGCTCGACGCCTGGCGTGGGGTCGAGGCCGAGGCGCTCGGTCACTTCACGTGGGGTCTCGAAGACGCCGTCGCACGAGGCGAAGGGCGAGGAATCGCGGCCTGGGGCTACGCGACCGCAGTGCTCTACAACGGGCTCGGCCGGTACGACGCCGCGCTCGAGAGCGCCCAACGGGCATGCGAGTACGAGGACCTCGGCGTGTTCGGCTTCGCCCTCCTCGAGCTCGTCGAGGCGGGGGCGAGGACGGGTGCGGTCGACGAGGCCGCGAACGCCTTCCGGCACCTCGAGGAGCGAACCGGGGCCGCCGGCACCGACTGGGCGCTCGGTGTCCAGGCGTGGTCACGCGCGTTGGTGAGCGACGGCGACGGCCCCGAGTCTCTCTACCGAGAGGCGATCCGGCGGCTCGAGCGCAGTCGGATTGCCGTCCATCTGGCGCGGGCGCATCTCACGTACGGCGAGTGGCTGCGCCGGGAGAACCGGCGTGTCGATGCCCGCGCGGAGCTCCGGGCCGCGCACGAGATGTTCAGCCGGAGCGGCGCCGCGGCGTTCGCGGAGCGCGCGCGGCGCGAGCTTCGCGCGACCGGCGAGACCGCCCGGAGCCGCACGGACGAGACGCGCGGCGAGCTCACGCCCCAGGAGGCGCAGATCGCCCGCCTCGCACGCGACGGCTTCTCCAATCCCGAGATCGGGGCGCAGCTGTTCATCAGCCATCGCACGGTCCAGTACCACCTCCGGAAGGTCTTCGCGAAGCTGGAGATCACCTCGCGCAACCAGCTGAGCCGCCTCTCGCCGGAGCGCCTGGGCTCGCTCGAGCTCTCCGGGACGGCGGGCGAGTCGTCGCACGCCTAGCCACGTCGGCTGGCGCGTCGGCGGATGCGACTGCCGTCCGCCCGCTGGATCCTCTCGTCGTCACGTCGAAGGGAGGAAACATGGTGAGTTACTGGTTCGCGTGGATGCCCGCCGCCGTCGTCATCGGCGGGTTGGCGCTCCTGGCCATCCCGTACCTCGCGCTGATCGTGCTCGCGGGCGTCCTGTTCGCCGCGATGGTCGGGATCGGCGCGCTTCTCTGGGCGCTGGCGTCGGCGGTGTACAGGCTCCCGCGTCGCCTCGCGGGCGAGCCGGCCCGCGCCGGCGGAGAGCCCACGCCGTATGCGAGGACGCCGTGAGCGCGCCGCCCCGAGACCGCGCGCCCGAGGCTGCTTCGCCGCACGCCGGCCACGCGCTCTTCGTCACCCCGGTGAGAGGTGGAGAGGGCTTCCGTGCGACCACCCGTGGGCACGTGCTGGAGCTGGCCGACCCGACCGGTCCGGTCGGGCCGACGCCGGACGACCTCTTCGTCGCCTCCATCGCCTCCGACCTGGCGTGGTCGGCACGTGCGTTTCTTCGCGAACGTCAGCTGTCCGACGACGTGAGCGTCACCGCGTGGTGGCGCACGCAGGGGCGTCCTTCACGACCGGTCGGGATCGACTTCACCGTCGCGGTGTCGAGTCTTGCCGGGACGACGAGCGACGCCCTTCTCGCCGTGTTCGAGGAGCGACTCGCGGCCCGTACGTCCGACGACAGCCTCCGCGTCGCGGTGGTGGCGCCTCTAGATGGCGCGAGACTCAGCCTGCGCTGCTGCGGGCCAGGAGCTCGGCTCTGCGCGACCCCGGCACGGCCTCGACGCGCTGCGTGGGCACCGGGCTCGTCGCAGAGGCCGCCTTCGGCGCCTCCAGGTGCCGGAGGACGTGGCGGACGAGGACATAGACGGGAACCGCACCGAGAAGCACGAGCATGGCCGCGTACGGGGCGGCCGCAGTGAAGTCG
>DASSUT010000291.1:0-10119 GCA_035706725.1 Gaiella sp.
TTCGTGCGCTGCGCCGGCGGGGTCAGCCACGATCCGCGCGAATCGGTCGACGAGGCCGACGTCGCGGTCGCGCTCGACGTGCTCGAGGCTTTTCTGCTGGACGCCCGCGCTACGCGGACGGAGGTGCGTCCGTGACCGACGTCTTCGCCGCCTGGGCTCCCTCGCCGCCGACCGCCTGGAGGACATCCGGGCGGTCGAGGAGCCTCGCCCGCTGCTCCGGATTCGGCAACCGGTTCACGACGTACTTGTCCTCGAGGATCTCGGCGAGGGCCCGACCGCGGCCGTGCTCGCGGACGACGTACTGTGCGACCCGCTCCTCGGCGGTCGTTCGCTGGAAGAGGAACGAGAACAGGTCCTTGAACGCCATGCGGTGATCGTACTTTCTAGGACGATCGGGCGCGGAGCGGCCGATCGTCCGGCCACTCGAGGTTCGCGTCGGGGATCGGGTCGCCGTGGGGGTCGTGGGTCGGGAACCCGAGCGACTCGTCGATCCGCGCCTCGAGCTCCTCCGAGAGCACGTGCTCGAGACGGTTCGCCTCCGCGTGCACCTCGTCGACGTGGATCCCGAGCGTCTCGGCGAGGTAGAGCTCGAGCAGCCTGTGGTGCCTGATCACCTCGAGCGCGACGCGCTCTCCTTCCGGCGTGAGCGAGACGCCCCGGTAGGGCGCGTGGACCGCGAGCGAGAGCGCCGCGAGCTTCTTGACCATCGCGCTCGCCGACGCGGGCGAGACACCCATCGCGCGCGCGAGCGCGGTCGTCGAGACCCGATCGCCGCTCTGCCCCAGCTTGTAGATCTCGCGCAGGTAGTCCTGGATCGCGTCGCTCAACGTCCCGCGTGCCACGGTCCGAGTGTACGACCCTCTGACGCGTCTGCCTCGCCCTGCCTGCTAGCGTCGGGCGCCTCGTGAACGTCCGGCTCGGCCACAGCCCGGATCCCGACGACGCGTTCATGTACTGGGCGCTGACCACGGATCTCCTCGATACCAGGGGCTTCGAGTTCGAGCAGGTGCTCGCCGACATCCAGACGCTGAACCAGTGGGCCCGCGCCGCGCGCCTCGAGGTGACCGCGATCTCGCTCGCCGCATACCCCTTCGTGCAGGAGGACTACGCGCTGCTTCCGCACGGCGCCTCGATGGGCAGCGGCTACGGGCCGATCGTGGTCGCGCGCGAGCCGAGCTCCGTCGACGACCTCCGCGAGCTCGAGATCGTGGTCCCGGGCACGATGACGACGTCGTTTCTCGTGCTCCGGCTCGTGCTCGGGGAGTTCTCGTACCGCGAGCTGCCGTTCGAGCAGATCCCGGACGAGGTCGCGGGCGGCCGCGCGGAGGCGGGACTGCTGATCCACGAGGGCCAGCTGACCTTCTCGGAGTACGGGCTCGTGAAGGCCCTCGACCTGGGCGAGTGGTGGCTCCTCGAGACGGGGCTGCCGCTGCCGCTCGGTGTCAACGTCCTGCGCAGGGACGTCCCGCGGCCCCGCGACGTGTCCGCGGTGCTCGGCGAGGCGATCGCCTGCGGCCTCGACCACCGGGCCGAGGCGCTCGAGTACGCGCTGCAGTTCGGCCGCGGCATCGACGAGGCCGTCGCGGACCGGTTCGTGGCGATGTACGTGAACGAGCTGACCCGCGACTACGGCGGCGAGGGGCGCGCCGCGGTCGCCGAGCTCATGCGCCGCGGCGGGGAGCTGAACGCGTTCCCGGCGCCCGTGCGCGTCGACTGGGTCGAGTAGGCCCGGCTACTCGGCGAACGGCTCGACCGCGACCTCGGACTCCTGCCGGACGACGATCGCCACCGACCCGAGCACGATCGCCGCGCCGAGCGCGATACGCGAGGACACGTCCTCGTGGAGGAACAGCACCCCGAGCCCGATCGCGACGACCGGGTTCACGTACGCGTACGTCGAGACCGTCCCGAGCGGCACGTGGTGGAGCAGCCACACGTATGCGGTGTATCCGACGACCGAGCCGAACACGACGAGGTACGCGAACGCGAGGAGCGACCCGCCCGAGAACGTCTCCGGATGGGGGTGCTCGACGAGGCCGACGGGAAGCAGCAGCAGACCGCCCGCGAGCATCTCGAACGTCGTCGCGACGAGCGCGTCCTCCGGGAGCGGGATGCGGGCCGACAGGTAGGAGCCGAGCGCCCACGCGAACGCCGAGACTCCCGCGAGCCCGATCCCCCACCAGGTCGCCCCGCCCTCGGGGTGGAAGAGGATCGCGACGCCGACGAAGCCGACGAGCACGCCCACGATCGCGAGCGGCGGCGGGCGCTCCCCGCCCCCCACGCGCATCAGCACGACGAGGAGTGGCACCGACGCGATGATCAGCGACGCGAGCCCGGTCGGCACCGTACGCTCGGCGACGAACAGGATGCCGTTCGCACCCGGGAGGAGGAGGCCGATCAGCGCGGAGCACGCGAGCTCGCGCCGGGTCACGCGCAGCGCTCCTGCGCCGCGCCTGACCGCCACGAGGGTTGCCATGATCCCGCCTGCGATCAGGAACCTCGTCGAGACCGCGAAGAACGACGGGATCGTGTCGCCCGCGACCTTGATCCCGAGGTACGTCGACCCCCAGATCAGGTAGACGGCCCAGAGCGCCGTCCACGCCTTCGGCGTCACCGTTTCAGCGTGAGCACGGCGCCCGCGGCGAGGAGTGCGATCCCGAGCGCGCGCGGCCAGGTCAGCGGGATGCGCTCGAAGCCGAACAGGCCGTAGCGGTCGATCACGGCGCCGGCCGCCAGCTGGCCCGCGACGAGGAGCCCGATCGTCGCCGCGGTGCCGATGCGCGGCGACGTGAGCGTGATCGTGAAGACCACGAACGTGCCGAGGACGGCACCGAGCCAGAGCCACTTCGGCACCGTCCAGACGTCGGTGAGCGCCCCGATCCCCTGCCGTGTGACGAGCAGCGCGCCGAACGCGATCAGGACCGAGAGGAACGTGACCCAGGCGAGCGCTTCGACGAGCCCGACCCGCTCTCCGAAGCGGCCCATCACCGCGGCCTGGACCGAGCCGGCGAGGCCGGCGAGGAGTGCCATCACCGCCGCGAGACCCGTTCCGCCGCTCACCGCGGGCACGCTATACGCTCAACGCTCCGCTCAGCCGGGGAAAGGAGCCGAGGTGATTCGTGCGTTCGTGGTCTACGAGGGGGAGCCCGACCCGGCCCGCTACGAGGAGCACGCAGAGCTCTGCCGCCGCGTGCCGGGCGGCACGTTTCGGCACGGCCCGGTGTTCGGGGCACCGGTCGGCGAGCCGCGTTTCCGCTACTACGCCGAATGGGAGTTCCCCGACATGGACGCGTTCCGGGCGGCCGCGCGCACCCCGGAGTTTGCGGCGACGGGGAAGGACGCGATGGAGATGGGCGTGCCGTTCAGCGTGCACTTCGCCGAGGTCGAGTGAACGTGGAGCCCTCGCGCCCGCTGCCGCGTCCGCCGGAGGAGCTCGGGCTCGAGACGATCGTGTACGAGAAGGCGCCGCCGCGGGCCACGATCCGGCTCAACCGTCCCGACGTCCTCAACGCGTTCGACTTCCGCATGCTGCGCGAGCTCGCGCTCGCGTGTGAGGACGCGTCGTGGGACGACGACGTGCGCGTGGTCGTGCTGACCGGGACGGGGCGCGCGTTCTGCTCGGGCGCCGACCTCGCGAGCTGGGACGAGGACTACCTCGGTCGGCCCGAGGAGTACTGGAAGTGGTTCGGGGCGTTCAAGGACATGCACGACCGCCTGCGCGAGCTGGGCAAGCCGACGATCGCGCGCATCAACGGGATCGCGGTGGGCGGCGGGAACGAGCTGCAGCTCGCGTGCGACCTCGCGGTGATGGTCGACGACGCGTACATCCGCCACGTCGGGCTCGAGCACGGCTCGGTGCCGGCCGGCGGCGCCACGCAGTGGCTCTCGCTGCTCGTCGGCGACCGCCGCGCGCGCGAGATCATCCTGTTGTGCGACCGCATCCCTGCCGGGCAGGCTGCCGACTGGGGGCTCGTCAACCGCGCCGTCCCCGCGGACGAGCTCGACACGGTCGTCGACGCCTGGGTCGAGAGCCTCGCACGCAAGCTCCCGAACGCGACGCGCTACGCGAAGCAGCAGCTGAACGTCTGGCGCGACCTCGCGTGGCACCAGACCGTCGGGCATGCGCGCGACTGGCTCGCGCTCTCGATGCTCTCGGGCGAGACGCAGGACGCGGTGCGCGGGTTCCTCGGGTCGCGCCGGACGCGGTAGATTCGACCCGTGGCCGACGAGGTGCTCACGAGCCGCGACGGCGCGGTGCTCACGATCACGTTCAACCGGCCCGAGGTCTACAACGCGTTCAACCGGGAGCTGCATGCGGCGCTCCGGGAGGCGCTCGCCGAGGCGCAGGACGCGGCGGTGCGCTGCGTCGTCGTCACGGGTGCCGGGAAGGGCTTCTGCGCGGGGCAGGACCTGAAGGAGTTCGGCGAGGTGTCGACCTCGATCGGCGATGCGCTCGAGCAGACCTACCACCCGAACATCCGGCTCGTCCGCGGCCTCGAGAAGCCGGTCATCGCGGCGGTGAACGGCGCAGCGGCGGGGGCGGGTCTGTCGTTCGCCTGCGCCTGCGACGTCCGCGTCGCCTCCGACGCGGCAACGTTCGTCCCGGGCTTCGTCGGGATCGGTCTCGTCCCCGACTCGGGCGGCACCTGGTTCGTGCACCGGCTGCTCGGGTTCGCGCGCGCGTTCGAGTGGATGTGCGCGAACACGCGGCTGACCGCCGCGGAGGCGCTCGAGTGGGGGCTCGTCTCCGAGGTCGTGCCGGCGGAGAGCTTCGGGGCGCGGGTCGCGGAGCTCGCCGCCGACTGGGCGGCGCGCCCGACGCTCGCGGTCGGCCGCACGAAGCGTCTGTTCGAGCACGCCTACGACGCGTCGCTCGAGGCGCAGCTCGCGCTCGAGGCCGAGCTCCAGCAGGCGTCCGTGGGGACGGCGGACTTCCGGGAAGGAGTCGACGCCTTCCTGCAGAAGCGCGCACCGACGTTCACCGGCACTTGACCGAAAGGAGCCCGTCGTGTCGGAGACCATGCCGGCGATCGACGCCCCGAACCCCCACCCGATCCACCTCGTCGTCACGGACGATCTCGAGCGGAACCGCCTCACCGTCTTTTTCCGCCTGATCCTCGCGATCCCGCTCTTCGTCTGGCTCATGCTCTGGGCCATCGCCGTGAGCTTCGCCGTGCTCGCCGCGTGGATCGCCGGGCTGGTCGCGGGGCGGGTGCCCGACACCCTGCATTCGTTCATGGCGGCGTTCGTGCGGTTCTCGACGCATGTCTACGCGTACGCCGGGATCGTGGCCGACCCCTATCCCGGCTTCACCGGGACGTCGGGCTATCCGGTCGACGTCGAGATCGCCCCGCCGGAGTCGCAAAGCCGGCTGACGATCCTCTTCCGGATCATCCTCGCGATTCCCGCGGCGATCGTCGCGAACGTGCTCCAGAACGTCGCCGGGGTCGTCGCGCTCCTCGCGTGGTTCTACGCGCTCTTCACCGGCAAGGCGAACAAGGGCATGCGCGACCTGCAGGCCTACTGCGTTCGCTACCAGGCGCAGACGAACGCGTACCTCCTGCTCCTCACGCAGCGGTATCCGAGCTTCGCGGACGAGTGAGCCGGCCGAGGGTCTCGGTCGTCGATTACCACACGGGCGGAGAGCCGTTTCGCATTGTCACGGGCGGTGCGCCCAGGCTCGAGGGCGACACGATCCTCCAGCGGAGGCGGTTCGCACGTGAGCACGCGGACCACGTCCGGCGGCTCCTCGTCCTCGAGCCGCGCGGCCACGCGGACATGTACGGCTGCCATGTCGTCCCGCCGAACGACCCGGGGGCCGACCTGGGCGTCGTCTTCTTCCACAACGAGGGCTACTCGACCGCCTGTGGGCACGGGACGATCGCGCTGGTCACGTGGGCGCTCGACGAGGGCCTGGTCGAGCGACGGGAAGGCGAGACCCGCGTGGTCGTCGACGTGCCGTCGGGGCGCCTCGAGACCTGGGCGCAGGTGGAGAACGGCCGCGTTCGCTCGGTGCGATTCCGCAACGTCCCGTCGTTCGTGTGGGGCGCGAGCGTCGGGGCCGCCGGCAGGCTCGTGGACGTCGCGTTCGGCGGCGCCTTCTACGCGTCGCTCGAGGAGCGGGTCGAGCCGGCGGAGCTGCCGCGCCTGATCGAGCTCGGCCGCGGGATCAAGGCGGAGCTCCAGGCGACGCACGAGCTCGTGCACCCGCTCGAGCCGGAGCTTCGCGACGTCTACGGCGTGATCTTCTGGCAGGAAGAAAGCGGCGACCCGCTCACACAGCGAAACGTGACGGTGTTCGCCGACGGCGAGGTCGACCGGTCGCCGTGCGGCTCCGGGACGTCGGCCCGGCTCGCACTCCTCGCCGCCGAGGGCCGGTTGATGCAGGGCGACGAGCTGCGCCATCTGTCGGTCGTCGGGTCCGAGTTCACCGGCCGCGTCGTCGCCGAGACAGAGGTCGCGGGCCGCCCGGCCGTGATCACGGAGGTCGAGGGCGCCGCGTACCGGACCGGGCGTGCGGAGTTCGAGCTCGACCCCGACGACCCGCTCGGCGAGGGGTTCCTCCTTCGCTAGCCGGAGGCGTGCAGCGCCGCGACGATCTCGTCCTCGTCCGGGAAGCGACCCTCGCGCTGCTTGGAGAACACGAGCCGACCGTCCGCCATGACGTCGAACTGGCTGTGCTCGCCCCGCGTCGCGGACGCATCGTGCCCCTCACCGGTCAGCACGGCCGCGAGACTCGCAGCCCGACGGTCGTAGCCGCTTCAGACGGGGCAGTAGAAGATCTCCACACGCACGACCCGGACGCTACCCGAGCAGCGGCCGGTGGCGCTCCACGATCGACCGGACGTCGACCGTGCGGGGAAGCGTCCCGTACGCGCGTCCGCCCTCCCCGCCGAGCCGCGTCGCGCAGAAGGCGTCCGCGACCTCGGCCGGCGCGTGGCGGACGAGCAGCGACGCCTGGAGGCAGAGCGCGAGCCGCTCGACGAGCCGCCGGGCGCGGAGCTCCGCGTCGGCGTCGTCGGCGAGCTCGAGCTCCAGCTCACCGAGTGCCGCATCGAGTCGCGGGTCGCCGCCGCGGGCGAGCTCGAGCTCCGTGCGCAGCGCGTCCACGCTCTCGGGCTCGCGCTCGAGCGCACGGAGCACGTCGAGGCAGTTCACGTTGCCCGACCCCTCCCAAACGGAGTTCACGGGCGTCTCGCGGTAGAGCCGGGGAAGCCCCGACTCCTCGACGTAGCCGTTGCCGCCGAGGCACTCGAGCGCCTCCGCGACGAGCGGTGGCGCCGTCTTGCAGACCCAGTACTTCGAGACCGCGGTCGCGAGCCGGCGGAACGCGTGATCCTGCTCGTCGAATGCCCGGGCGAGCCGCATGGCGGTGACGGTGGCCGCCTCGGAATCGAGGCAGAGGTCCGCGAGGACGTTCAGCATCAGCGGCTGGTCGGCGAGGCGGCGGCCGAAGGCGGAGCGATGAGCCGCGTGGTGCGTCGCCTCCCCGACCGCGCGGCGCATCAGCGCGGTCGAGCCGAGCACGCAGTCGAGCCGGGTATGGACGACCATCTCGATGATCGTCGCGACGCCGCGCCCCTCCTCGCCCACGCGCTCGGCGACCGCGTGCTCGAGCCGGATCTCCGCGGAGGCGTTCGAGCGGTTGCCGAGCTTGTCCTTGAGCCGGTCGATCAGGAAGCCGTTGCGGGCGCCGTCCGGAAGCACGCGGGGTAGCAGGAAGCAGGTGAGGCCGCCGGGCGCCTGCGCGAGCACGAGGAACGCGTCGCTCATCGGCGCGGAGCAGAACCACTTGTGGCCGTCGAGCACGAACACGTCGCCGGCCGGCTCGGCGCGCGTCTCGTTCGCCCGGAGGTCCGACCCTCCTTGCCGCTCGGTCATCGCCATGCCGCAGAGCGCGCCGCGCTTCTCGGCGGGCGGCAGGAGCACGGGCTCGTAGGCGGTCGAGGCGAGCAGCGGCTCCCATGCCGCCGCGAGCTCGGGGGCACCCGCTCGCAGCGCCGGAACGGCCGCGTACGTCATGGACAGGGGGCAGCCGACGCCCGCCTCGGCGTAGGCGAGCGTCATGAAGAGCGCCGCGCGCGTCACATGGCCGCCCGCGGCGGAGTGGAGCCCGTGCTCGACGCCGAGACCCAGGAGCGCATGCCAGGCCGGGTGGAACTCGACCTCGTCGATCCGCTCGCCGTAGCGGTCGTGCGTGTGGAGGACGGGTGGGTGCTCGTTCGCGAGGCGGCCCAGCTCGAGCGCCTCGCCCCCGCAGAGCGTCCCGAATGCCATGCAGCGCTCGGTTGCGCCGGCGTCGCCCTCGCGCTCGAACGCCTCGACCAGCGGCCGGTTCTCGGAGAACAGGTCGTAGCCCGCGAGCGGCGGCGGCTGGTTCGCGGTGTGGACGTGCACGCTCGTGCGTCGAGTATGGGCCATCCGGCGCGAACGGCGTAGCCTTGCGCGTGTGGTCGAGGGACTCCCGGCTCCCGAGACGTGGCACCACGGTCTCGTGGCGACCTGGTGGGCCGAGTTCAACGACGACTTCCGTCCCCACGAGATCGCGTACTTCCGGCGGCACATCGAGCGGGACGGCCAGCCCGCACTCGACGTCGCGTGCGGCGCCGGCCGTCTACTGCTGCCGTACGTGCGCGCAGGGCTCGAGGTCGACGGCTGCGACATCTCAGCGGACATGGTCGAGCACTGCCGCGCCAAGGCGGCGCGCGAGGGGCTGACGCCGACGCTGTTCGTGCAGCCGATGTACCAGCTCACGCCGCCACGGCGATACAGGACGATCGTCGTCTGCGGCGCGTTCGGCCTCGGGAGTACCCGCGAGCAGGATGCCGAGGCGCTCCGCCGGTTCCACGAGCTGCTGGAGCCCGGGGGGACTTTGCTCGTCGACGTCGAGGTGCCCTACGCCGACGCGAAGCAGTGGGGGTACTGGACGAGCGAGGGCCGCCGCGCGCTCCCCGGGGAGCTGCCGCCGCCCCGCGAGCGCCGTCTCGCGTCGGACGGCGGCGAGTACACCCTGCGCTCGCGGGTGCTCGGCCTCGATCCACTCGAGCAACGCGTCGCGCTCGGGATCCACGCCGAGCGGTGGCGCGACGGTGCGCTCGAGACGGTGGAAGAGCGGACGCTGACGATCAACCTGTACTTCCGGAACGAGCTCCTGCTGATGCTCGAGCGGGCAGGGTTCGCGGACGTGCGAGTCGAGGGCGACCACAACGACCTCCCCGCCACATCCGACGACGAGTTCCTCGTCTTCGTCGCGCGGCGAGGCTCCTAGAGCGGCACGAGGACGACGCTCGCCTCGCCGTCGCGCAGCTCGGCTCGCGCGACCGACACCGGATCGCGGAAGCGACGCCTGCCGGCGCTCCCCGGATTGACGACGAGGGTGTCGCCGACGCGGGCGAGGACGGGTTGGTGGGAGTGGCCGTAGACGACGAGGTCGGTGTCCGTGTATCGCTTCGCGACCGTCTCCGGCGTCGGTGAGCCGAGACGATCGCCGTGCACGACGAGGACACGAACGCTGGCGAGCTCGCAGCGCGCGACCTCGGGCAGGTCGAGCCCGGCGTCGACATTCCCGCGAACCGCGGTCACCGGCGCGATTGCCCCGAGGCCCTCGAGGACGTCGCGCGAGCCGACGTCCCCGGCGTGGAGGATGTGCTCCACGCCCTCGAATGCGTCGAGCACCTCGGGTCGCAGAAGACCGTGCGTGTCGGCGATCAGCCCGACCAGCACCGCGTGTCGGTCATCAGATCGTCTTGAACTGCTCGAACGGCTGGCGGCAGGCGTTGCAGTAGCGGAGCGACCGGCAGGGGGTCGGGCCGAAGACGTTGTCGAGGCGCGTGTCCGCGGAGCCGCACCACGGACACCGGAAGGCGCCGCGCTCGAGCTGGATCAGCGTCGGCGTCCCGGCGCTCCGGGGTGCCGGCGGGGCGAATCCCGCGGCACGGAGCTTCTCGCGGCCCTCGGGGGTGATGCGGTCGGTCGACCACGAGTCGTCGAGGATCACCCTGACGTCGGCTTCGGCGCCGAGCGCGCGGATCGCGTCCTCCATCTGCGCGCGCATCGTCTCGAGGGCGGGGCAGCCCATGAACGTCGGGGTGAAGTCGACGCGCACCGTCTCGTCCTCGA
>DASSUT010000292.1:0-10593 GCA_035706725.1 Gaiella sp.
CGAGGATGTCGTAGATCTCCTCCCGGTCGATCCGCACCTGGTCGGTGAGGGGCACGGCTTTCGCGTTGTGTACGAGGTCGTCGAGCTTGTCGATGAGTACGAGGACGTCCATGGCTGGGATGGTACTCGCGATGCCGGATCGACGGGGCCGCGCCTGTGGCGTCGTCAGGTGGCCGCCTGCCGGCCGCGGCCGCCTCCAGCCATCTGCCCAAACGCAGTTGCGGCGGCGAAGCCGACGCCTTCAGGGGTGTGCCCCGCCGCAGGCGGGGATCAAGCGGCGGGATTCCGCTCCTGCGGAATCCCGCTTCGCGGACAAGCTCTAGTCCTGCGGGCTGAGCGGCGCGCCGGGCCGGCCGTCGGGATAGAGCTCACGGAAGCGCTCGGCGACGGCCGGGGTCACGAGCCCCCGGACGTCGCCGCCGAACGACGCGATCTCCTTGACTCCGCTCGACGAGACGAACGCGAACTCGGGGCTCGACATCACGTACATGGTCTCGATCTCGGGCGCGAGCAGGTGGTTCAGCCGGTTCATCTGGAACTCCCACTCGAAGTCCGCGATCACGCGCAGGCCCTTCACCATCGTGTGGGCGCCGTGCTTGCGCGCGAAGTCGACGACGAGCTCGCTGAACACGTCGACCACGACGTTCTCGACGCCGGCCAGCGCGTCCTCGAGGAACGCGACGCGCTCCTCGACCGTGAACGTCGTCTGCTTGTGCGTCGGCTCGCGGACGACGCCCACCACGACCGAGTCGAAGATCGCGGCCGCACGCCGGATCACGTCGACGTGCCCGAGCGTGACCGGGTCGAAGGTGCCGGGGTTGATCGCGACGATCGGTGTGCGGTCGGTCATGGCGCGAAGAGGGTGAGCCGGGCGGAACCGTACCGCCGGGTCGTGACGCGGTCGAGCGGGAGCTGTGGCTCGACGCGTGCGCCGGTCTCGACGACCACGAGGCCCGACGCTGCCACGACCGCGGCGAGGAGCGGCGCGAGCGTGTCCTCGAGCCCCGTCCATTGTTCGTACGGCGGGTCGACGAGCATCAGGTCGTGCCGTCGTCCCGCGGCCGCCTCGCCGCGCAGGACGGCCGCCGCATCCCGCTGGAGGACGAGCCCACCGCCCAGGCCGAGCTGCTCGAGGTTTCGCCGGATCACGCGGCACGCGGCCGGGTCGGTCTCGGCGAAGATGCATCGGGCTGCGCCGCGCGAGAGCGCCTCGAGCCCCAGCGCGCCCGAGCCCGCGTAGAGGTCGAGCACGGACGCCCCGTCGACGGGCCCCACGAGGTCGAACAGCGCCTCGCGCACACGGTCGCCCGTCGGGCGGGTGTGCGCGCCCTTCGGCGCCGCGATCCGCCGCCCCCGGTGCGTGCCCGCGATGATCCGCATCGAGCTGACGATACGGCCCGCGAGCATCCGGCTCCGAGCGATCCGGAACTCTCTCGCTCCTCTCCCCCGCGCGTCGACGACTCCCCCGCGCGTCGACGACCAGCGCTCGACACGACCGTGCACCCGACACATCCGCGCTGGGCCGACCTTGCGACACAGTGTCACAAGCGGCTTCAACCGGCCGGCCCGCATCGGCGCGACCCGGCTCCCTCATCGCGGGCCAGCGCCGACCTTGCGACACAGTGTCACAAGCGGGTGCTCCGGCAGGTCGTCTACGCCCTGACCCGTCGGTAGCGCGCACGTGGAGCCGCCTCCGGCGACGGGACGCACCGCATCGTCGCCGGAGGAGACACGGTCGACGAGCGGCTCACCGCGACGCCTGAGAGCCCTGACCGATGCGATCAGGACTCGCCGACGTGCTCGGCCGCGCCGAGGAGGCGCTCGGCCGCCTCGACGAGCAGCGGGTCGTCGCCGACGTCGTCAGCGATCTCCTTCGCCCGCTCGAGCAGGTCCCGGTCGGCGCGAAGCCTCGTGTAGCGGAGATCGGTGAGCCCCGACTGCCGGGCCCCGACGAGCTGCCCCTCGCCGCGGATCTCGAGGTCGCGCTCGGCGAGCTCGAAGCCGTCCGTCGTGGCGACCATCGCCTCGAGGCGCTCGATCGCGGACTCCGACAGCTCGTCGCGCGACCGCGAGACGAGCAGGCAGAAGGACTGCTCCGCGCCGCGCCCGACGCGCCCGCGGAGCTGGTGCAGCTGCGCGAGACCGAACCGGTCGGCCTCCTGAACGATCATGATCGTCGCGTTCGGGACGTCGACCCCGACCTCGATCACGGTCGTCGCGACGAGCACGTCCACCTCGCCCGCGGTGAACGCGGTCATCACCGCGCGTCGGTCGGCGGTCTTGAGCCTGCCGTGGACGCACCCCACGCGGTAGCCGCGCAGCTCGTGCGCGCGCAGCCTCTCCGCCTCGTCCTCCGCCGCGCGGGCCAGCCGCGTCTCCGAGCCCTCGACCAGCGGGCAAACGACGTACGCCTGCCGGCCCGCGTCGAGGTGGCGGCGGAGCCGCGAGTACGCCTCCGAGCTCCGTTCCTCGGTCACCCAGCGCGTCACGATCGGCTTGCGGTTCGCCGGCGGCGCGGCGATCTCCGAGACCTCGAGATCGCCGTAGACGGTCAACGCGAGCGTGCGCGGGATCGGCGTCGCGGTCATGTGGAGCACGTGTGGGCTGCGCCCCTCCGCGAGCGCCGCGCGCTGCTCGACGCCGAAGCGGTGCTGCTCGTCGACCACCGCGACGGCGAGGTCGGAGAACGCGACCTCCCGCTGGATGAGCGCGTGCGTCCCGACCGCGATCCCGACGTCGCCGGATGCCACGAGCTGGTGCGCAGCGCGCCGTTCCCGCGCGGTCACGCTCGACGTGAGGAGTGCGACGCGAACGCCGAGCTCGGAGCAGAGCCCCTCGATCGTGAGGAAGTGCTGCTCGGCGAGCGTCTCCGTGGGCGCCATCAGCGCGCCCTGCCTCCCCGCCTCGGCCGCCCGCAGGAGCGTGTAGAGCGCGACCGCGGTCTTGCCCGACCCCACGTCGCCCTGAAGGAGACGCTGCATCGGCGTCGAGCGGCCGAGGTCGGCATCGATCTCGTCGATCGCCTGTTCCTGCGCATCGGTCAGCCTGAACGGCAGCGCGTCGCGGTAGCGGCGGAGCAGCGGGCCGGGGGGCGGCAGCGGCTCCGCGACGAGCTGCTCCCGCTCGGCGGCCCGCCGGCGAAGCGCGACTTGGAGCGTGACGAGCTCGTCGAGCGCGAGCCGCCGCCGCGCCCGCTCGGCCTCGTCCTCGGAACGCGGGCGGTGCAGCGCGACGACCGCATCCGCGCGCAGCGGCAGCGACGCGGTCGACCGGGTCTTCGCGAGGAGCGGCTCGCCGCCGTCGCGGGCGAAGCGGAGCACCTGCTCCGTCAGCGTGCGGAGCGTCTTCTGCGCGAGGTCGGCGGTCGTCGGGTACACGGGCGCGAAGTCCGCGGTCTGGGAGACGTCCGCGACGTCGTACGACGAGACCTGGAACCCGAAGCGGTTCCGCTTGCCCCGCAGCCGGAGCCGCGTGCCCGGGGCGAGCTGCTTCTCCAGCCACGGCTGGTTGAACCACGTCGCGCGGATCTCGCCGGTCTCGTCGGCCACGTGCGCCGTGAGAATGTGCAGCCGGCCGCGGCGGCGGCCCGAAGCCCGCCGCACCACGACCTCGAGCACCGCCTCCTCGTCCCCGAAGAGCTCCGCGACGCGCCGCTCGTCCGCCGCGGTCTCGTAGCGGCGCGGACGGTGGGCGAGCAGGTCGCCGACGGTCGCGATGCCCAGGCGCGCGAGCTTCCGCCGCAGGGATGGGCCAACGCCGTCGAGCGTCTCGACGTCGCGCTCGAGCGCCTCCGGATGCGGCAACGCCCCCGTCCCTGGCAGCCGCCCGGGCAGCTCCGTGCCGGCAAAGCCCGCGTGCTGTCGGGCCGTTCCCGTCGTGCGAGCCACCTCGGGGCGAGTCTAGGCGGAGCTCCGGTCGAAGCCGAAGCCGGGAGTGCCAGACCTCACGCCTCCGGACCGGTGGCGTCAGGCGTCCTGGAACCAGAAGAAGCCGGCCGCGCCGGGCCCGGCATGCGTCCCGACCACCGCGCCGAGCGGCTGCGCCAGGTCGACGGTCGCCCGCGGCCGCGCCTTCGAGACGAGGTCGGTGAGGACCTCGACCCACTCCGGGGCGTTCGCGTGGGCGACTGCCGTCCGGAGGCCGTCGCGGTCCTCGGTGCCCGAGACGAAGAGCCGCGCGAACTCCGCGAGCGCCTTCTGCCGTCCCCGCACACGTCCGATCGGCTCGACGACCCCGTCCCGGATCTCGAGGATCGGCTTGACGTTGAGCAGCGAGCCTGCGAGCGCCTGGGCCTTTCCGATGCGCCCGCCGCGCTGGAGGTACTCGAGCGTCGCGCACGTGAAGACGACCCTGCTCGTGCGCCGGAAGCGGTCGACGAGCTCGTCGATCTCCTCGTCGGTCGTGCCACGGGCGAGCCTGCGGTCGACCGCCTCCGCGAGGAGCGCCAACGAGAGGGAGACCGTGCCCGTGTCGACGACCCGGACGGCGTCGCCGCCGAGGTCGGCCGCCGCCCGTCGGGCGGACGAGACCGTCCCGGAGAGCTTCTCCGAGAGGTGCAGCGACCAGATCCTCGTGAAGCCTTCGGCGAGGAGCTCCCGGTAGCAGGCGAGGAAGTCCTGCGGTGTGGGCTGCGACGTGGTCGGAAGAATGTCGGACGCGGCGAGCCGCTCGTAGAAGGCCGCCGGGGCGATGTCGACGTGGTCGCGGAGCGGAACGCCGTCGAACAGGACGTAGAGCGGCACGATCCGCATGTTCGGATGCCGCTCGCGCGCGTCGACGAAGTCGGACGTCGAGTCGAGCACGATCGCGGTGCTCTCCCGCGTGAGCTCCACGACGTGACCCTAACGAGGGTCGACAGAGGGCGCCGCACGGCGGATCGCGTCCGCGAGCGCGTCGATCGGGCCGCCCTTCTCGACGAGCGCGACCGCCCCCGAGCGCAACACGTCCTCGCGCTCCTCCGCGGTCGCCTCAGCGGTGAGGCACACGACGGCCGCCCCCGAGCCCGCGACCACGGCGCGGGTCGCGGCGGCGCCGTCCATGCCGGGCAGGCGGTAGTCCATCAGCACGACGTCCGCGCCGAGTCGGGATGCGGCGTCCGCCGCCTCGTCGCCGTTCCCGACGACGCCGACGACGTCGACGCCCGGCTGGAGGCCGAGCAGGAGCTCGAGCGCCGAGCGGTACACCTCGTTGTCCTCGACGAGCAGCACGCGGACGCCCATCGCTACTCCGCCGAGAGCAGCACCGGATAGTGCGGCTGCCCGCCCCACTGGACGTCGATCTCGAGCCCCGGCGTGCGGCCCGCATAGCGCTGGGCGATCTGGTCGTCGTCCGGGGCGCCCTCGCCGAGGAGGATCTGGACGAACGACTGCCCGTCCGCAGCAAACCGCTCGACGAGCGGATCGAGCACCGCCCAGACGTCGTCCCCCGTCGCGAACGCGCGGCCGCCGAGCAGCGCGAGGTACTCGCCCTCGCGCGCCGCGATGCCGTCGACGGTCGTGCTGCGCGAGGCGCGGGTGATCTCCGCGGCAGCCACCGCCGCGGCGGCCGCGCGCATGGCCTGCTCGTTCACGTCGACTCCGGCGGCCGGATCGAATGGCAGGGCCGCCGCGATTCCCTCCGGGATCGAGCGGGTCGCGATCACGCGCACGTCCTTCGTCGACTCGGCCGCCGCGTGCTCGGCCGCGAGGGCGACGTTGGAGTCGTTCGGGAGCACGATCACGTGGTCGGCGTTCACCGCCGTGATCGCCTCGAGGAGCTGGCCGACCGAGGGGTTCGCGGTCGCCCCGCCGTCGACGACGATCGCCGCTCCTTCGCTGCCCAGGATCTCGCGGTTGCCGTTGCCCTGCGCGACCGCGACGAGCGCAGTTGCCGTGCGCGCCCCGTTCACGGCGTGCTGCAGCTGGGTGAGCCATCGCTCGCGCTCGGCCGCCTGGCTGTGCATGTCCGAGATCTCGACCCGTTCCGGGTCGACGAGCCCGACGGCGCGGCCGATGTCGAGGGCGCGCTCGGGCTCGTCGGTGTGGACGTGGATCTTCGCCACCGTTGCGTCGCCCGTCACGAGCAGCGAGTCCCCGAGCGGGTCGATCTCTGCGTAGATGGCCTCCAGGTCGAGCCCGTCTCCCTCCACGACGAAGCTCGTGCAGTACCGGTGCTCCGAGCCCTCCTGGTGGATGGACTCCTCGGTCAGCTCCCTGGTCACGTCCGGCACGTCGGGCAGAGGCTCCCCGGTCAGGGCGTGGAGGACGCCGCGCGCCAGCTCGACGACGCCGACCCCGCCCGCGTCGACGACGCCTGCCTCGCGCAGCGTGTCGAGGAGCTCGGGCGTCCGTGCCACGGCGTCGTCCCCACGGGCCACGACGTGCCGAAGGGCGTCCGCGAGCGGCAGCGCCGCGATCTCGGGCCGCTCGGCCTCCTCGGCCATCTCGCGGACGACCGTGAGCATCGTGCCCTCGACGGGGTGCGTCACCGCGTCGTAGGCGTTGGTTGCGCCGGCGCGGAGCGCTGCCGCGAGCACCGGCCCGTCGAGCGGGGCCGCCTGTGTCGAAAGGACGCCCGCCAGGCCGCGCACGATCGTCGAGAGGATCACGCCCGAGTTGCCCTTGGCTTCCATCGTCGCCGCGCGCTGCACCTCGGCGGCCACGTCGACCGACGTGACGGCCTCGGACCGCTCGAGGGCAACGACGACGCCCCTGACGGTCAGCGTGAGGTTGGTGCCGGTGTCGCCGTCCGGGACCGGGTAGACGTTCAGCGCGTTGATCCGGCGCCGGTGGCGCTCGAGGTTGTCGAGTGCGGCCCGCGCGAGGCGCGTGGTGCGCTCGAGGTCCACGGGCGCGAGTCTACGCCGCGGGGCCGCCGCCGCTCACCCGACGATCGGGAAGCGCGCCTCGCCCGTCAGGCAGTCGGCTGCGAACAGCATGACGCCGGGATCCCCCGTGAAGAGGGAGAACCGCCCGCCGCCCTCTTCGGCCTGTCCGAGCGCGTGCACCGCGAACCGTCTCGCGCGGGCGAGCCACTCCTCGTCCCCCGTCAGGCGGAAGGCCTCGAGCAGCGCGTAGCCGTTCCCTGCGGTCCCGTGGCAGATGCCGAAGCCCTTTTCAGGGCCGTGCGCGCCGGCGCACCACGTGAGCCGTGCGCCTGCGAGCACGAGCTCCGGCTCGAGGTACTCGCCGGCGGCGGTCACCACGCCCGGCGCGCCCCAGCACCACTGGAGCCTGGATTCGCCATGCGAGCCCGGCGTTTCCGCAGGTGTCGCCGGCCAGTTCGCGAGATCGCCGTCGTGGATCGCGGCGCCGGCGAGCAGCGCGTTCGTCTCGCGCTCGAGCTGCTCGCGGCGCGCCTCGTCGAGACACGGTCGCAGCGCGGCGACGTTCCCGACGAGGCCGTGCGCGGTCCCGAGCCCCTGGAACACCTTGCCGTAGAGACGCTGCGTCCACAGGCCCCGCTCGTCTCGCCGAGCCCAGAGCGCCTCGGCGCTCTCCTCACACGCTCGACGCCAGCGCTCCTCTCCCGTCCACGCGAGCATCCGGCGCGCCGCCACGAGCGTGCCCGGAGTCCCCCACATGACCTCTTCGGCCTCGTTGTCGACGTTCGCGCGAACGTGCTCGTGGAGCTCGTCGGCGCACGCCGCGTCACCCGTCAGCCGCCAGGCGACGAGAAGGATCCCGGACTCGCCCGACAGCAGCCCGGCCTCCTTCCGGGACGGGAGCTCCGAGCCTTCCATGAAGTCCGGCTCGCGGCGCCACCCATCGAGCGCCGCCCGAGCCGCGGCAGCGAGGTCGATCCGCGTCTCCGCGAGCCCTCGCCGCCGGAGGTCGTCGAGCGCCCACAAGACGCCGGCCGCGCCGGCGTAGAGCATCTCGAGCGGCGTCGGCGTCCGCCACGCGTCCCACTCGTTCGCCGGCCAGAGCCCGACGGGGTCGAACGCGTCGTCGACGCGTGCGACGAGCCTGCGGATGGCGGCGCGTACGCCCTCGTCGTCCCACGGCTCGTCCGTGAGCCGCACGAACGCCTGAGGACGGTAGAGCACCAGACGATCGTGCCACCTGGCGCGAGCGCCGGGGGCTCAGATCGCTTTGGTGACCTTGCCCGCTTTGAGGCAGCGGGTACAGACGTAGTCGCGGGTCGGCTTGCCGTCCAGCACGAGCCGGACGCGCTGGAGGTTCGGCTCGAAGCGCCGCTTCGTGGCGACCATCGAGTGGGAGCGGGAGTTCCCCGTCTGGGGGCGCTTCCCGCAGATGACGCAGACCCTGGACATGCGGCCGGGCATGGTACCAGCCCGGTGTCGCTACCTTGCCGCCGCCGCCCGCAGGTTCGAGAAGAGATCCGCCATCTCGAGGGCGGTGCGGACTGCCTCGGCGCCCTTCTCCTGGCGCGGCTCGGCCTGGTCGGGCCGGTCGAGCGTGAGCACGCCGAACGACACGGGCACGCCGGTCTCGATCGCGGCGAGCTGCAGGCCGGACGCCGCCTCGCTCGCGACGTAGTCGAAGTGCGGCGTGTCGCCGCGGATCACGCAGCCGAGCGCGACCACGCAGGAGAACCGCCGGGTCTTCGCGAGCGCCATCGCGGCAAGGGGGAGCTCGAACGCGCCGGGGACCGGCATCACCGTGATCGAGTCGGGCTCGACGCCGCAGCGCTCGAGCTCCGCGAGCGCGGTCTCGAGCAGCTTGCCGGTGACCTCGCCGTTGAAGCGGCTGACGACGATTCCCACCGCACGCCTGCCGCCGCGCGCCTCGCCCTCGAGGACCGGATACCCCGGCGGAATGGCGAGCTCGCCGGGGGCATGCTCGCCGGTCGACTCGTGGACGCCGGCATGCTCGTCGACCTCGTCTTCCTCCTCGACCGGTTCGTCGGGGAGCGTCTCGACGCGATCCTCGACGGCCGGCTCGTCCTCGCCGTCCGACTCGGGCTCGGGCGCCAGCTCCGGCGGCGGGGTGAGGGGGGATGCGTCGTTCGACGGATCCGTGTGCGCCGCCTCGGACGGAGGGTCGTCGAGCTGTGCGCTCGGCCAAGCGCCGAGGACGTTCTCGCGTGCGCGCTCGAGGTCGTCCGCCTCCCAGGCGCGTTCGTCTTCGCCCTGCTGATTCGACCCCTCGCTCGAGCTCATCTCGTCCTTCCTAGGCGTCGTCCGGGTCGTAGCGCTCCCCCTGGTGGTGGAGCCTGCGGCCGATCGTGTGCCCAAGCTTCTCACGCTTGGTCTCGAGGTAGTTGCGGTTCTCGTCGTTGGGCTCGACCTCGATCGGCTCCTGCGAGACCACTTCGAGACCGAACCCGCTGATTCCCGAGATCTTCTTCGGGTTGTTGGTGAGCACGCGGATGGTCGTCAGCCCGAGGTCCGCGAGGATCTGGGATCCGATCCCGTACTCGCGCGCGTCGGCCTTGAAGCCCAGCTCGATGTTCGCTTCGACGGTGTCGAGCCCCTGCTCCTGCAGCTCGTAGGCGCGGAGCTTGTTGAGGAGCCCGATCCCGCGGCCCTCCTGCGCGAGGTAGAGCAACACGCCCTTTCCCTCGCCCTCGATCTTCGCGAGCGCCCGCTCGAGCTGCTCGCCGCAGTCGCAGCGGCGCGAGTGGAAGACGTCCCCGGTCAGGCATTCGGAGTGGACGCGGACGAGCACGTCCTCCTGCCCCTCCACATCGCCCTTCACGAGCGCGACGTGCTGCTTCCCGGTCAGCGTCTCGCGATATGCGACCGCCTGGAAGTCCCCGTGGTCGGTCGGGAGGCGAACGGAGACCACGCGCTCGACGAGCTTCTCGGTGCGCCGTCGGTACTCGATCAGGTCGGGGACGCGCGCCATCGTCCCGTCCTCGTTCGCGATCTCGCAGATGACGCCGGACGGGTTCAGCCCGGCGAGCCGCGCGAGGTCGACCGCCGCCTCGGTCTGGCCGGAGCGCTTGAGGACGCCGCCGGCGCGCGCGCGGAGGGGAAAGACGTGGCCGGGGCTGACGAGGTCGCGCGGCTCCGCAGTCGGGTCGACCGCGACCTGGATCGTGTGCGCGCGGTCGGCGGCGGAGATGCCGGTCGAGACGCCGTCGCGAGCCTCGATCGAGACGGTGAAGGCGGTGCCGAACTGGGCCTCGTTCTGGTCGGTCATCTGGCGGAGGCCGAGCTCGTCGCAGCGCTCCGGCGTCAGGCAGAGGCAGATCAGCCCGCGTCCGTGCTTCGCCATGAAGTTGACGGCGTCGGGCGTGACGAACTGCGCCGCGATCGTGAGGTCGCCCTCGTTCTCGCGGTCCTCGTCGTCGACGACCACCACGAACCGGCCCGAGCGGATCTCCTCGATCGCCTCCTCGATGGTGGCGAACGGGCTGGTCTCGGGCTCCGTCACGGCGGTCACGGCGTCATCGTAGTCGGCCCGACGAGCCGTTCGACGTACTTGGCGAGGACGTCCACCTCGAGGTTGACGGCCGTCCCGACCTCGGCCGAGCCGAGCGTCGTCACCGCCAGGGTGTGCGGCACCAGCGCGACCTCGAACGACGTCTCGTCGAGGCCGGCGATGGTCAGCGAGACACCGGAGACGGTGACGGAGCCCTTCTCGACGCAGTAGCGGAGCAGGTCGCCCGGCAGTTGCAGGCTCAGGCGAGAGCTCTCGTTGGCAC
>DASSUT010000293.1:0-7080 GCA_035706725.1 Gaiella sp.
ACGGCCGGGACGCATCCGTGGGGCTGCTGATCCCGTCTACCCGGAACTACCGAGCGATGGGCACCTCCCGTGCGTCCAGCTGCGCCACGGCGAAGTCGGCTCAGGGTTCCGGCTCGACGCGGTCCCCACCGCGCCAGGCCGCGTCGAGGAGCAGAGGCACGAGGCCGGCCGAGACGAGGACGAGCGAGTTGCAGAGGCGAACGAGGAGGTTCACCCCCTCGTCCTGCTCGTACGGGAGCTCGAGCTCGGTGAAGGACCACAACACCCAGACGAACCCTGCGGCTGCGAGGCCATAGACGAGCGCCGCGTACAGGGGCAGTACCCGCGCGCCCGCGACGAGCGCAAGGGCGATCGCGAGCAGGGCAAGCGGGAGGACGAGGAGCCACAGGTCGTAGTCGAACAGCGCACGGAGGACGGACTGGAGCGCGGGCCACGGCCGGTCGAGGTGGTCGAACAGGCCGAGAAGCCCGCTCGAGGGAAACTCGCCGGTCAGTCCGCGGGAGCCGAACCAGAGCCGCCACGGAACGGCGAGCGCGAGCGCGGAACCGGCGGCGAGAACGATCCGCGGCCATGCGAACCGCCGCGCGCCCCACGAGGCCGCGAGGGCGGCGAGCAGGATGCATGCCGCGAGCAGCTGGCCCTCGCGCTTCGTGAGCATCGCGCCCGCGAGGAAGAGTGACGCGACTCCCAGCTGCCACCCGCGGCGGTCGACGAGCCACAGCGCGACGAGCAGAGCGGCCAGGGCGACGAAGTAGTCCAGCAGGAAGTCGGCCTGCGGCTCGAGCGAGCGGGACACGATGCGGGGGGCGACGAGGACGACCAGCACCACCGGCCAGAGCACCGCCGGACGGACGCGCGGGGCGAGCAGCCCGGCCAGGGCTGCGACGAAGCCCGCGAGGAAGAACCAGAACTGGACGTGCAGGGTCACGACGTCCGTCGAGCCCATGGCATGGAACGTTGCCGCCTCGAGCGCGGGCACGAGCGGAGGGTAGGTCGGGTTCGCGAGCTCCCGGAAGAACTGCTCGTCGAGCCCGCCGAAGAAGTAGATCGCCTTCGCCTTCGGCACCCAGAACGCCCAACCGTCGAAGTTGGACAGCGGCGCGAGGCGCCCGGCCCGGAACAGCGCCTCGAGGTACACGATCGCGAGCGCGCCGTACGCGGCGGCGACGAGACCGATCCCGCGCGGTCCCCCACCGCCGAGCCGGGGAATCGCACGGCCGAGCAGACGTCCGAGAACGAGGCCCGCGAGGGCGAGGGCGAGGCACGTGAGCAGGATGGTCACGAGGCCGAACGGCACGCCCACGACGAGCTCGATCGAGACCGAGACGCCGAGCGCCGCGACGCCGGCCATGTACCCGAGCCCCGACAGGCGCGCGAGCTCCGTCCACGACCGAAAGCCACGGGCGCCCCACGCGAGGCAACAGCCCGTGCCGAGCACGACCACGTTGCCCAGGGCAAGCCCGAGCAGCGCGCGGACGGTCATCCCGGCAGCCGCCCGATCACGACACCCGCGTCGTCTCGCCAAACGACGCGAAGGCTGCCGTCGACGCGTGCGAGGTCGCACGCATAACAGAGCACCCACCGCGCGCCCGGATCGGGTCGCCGCGGCATGAGGAACGCGCGCGCGTACTGGTCGACGTTCGTCGCCCGCGATCCGACGAGGAGGCGGTACGACTCGTTCTCCGGGATGAGCCCCCGCGCCGCAGTCAACGCCGCCGTATCCACGCCGAGCGCGTTGCCGCCGCCGAACTGGCGATCGTCGTAGCTCGCCCCGGCGTTGAGACTCGCGTCCTCGCCGAGCCGGTCAACGGCGTGCACGAAGTACACGACGCCGAGCACGACCGTGACCGCAAGACACGCGGCGACCCCGAACCGGACGAACCCGTGCGGCCAGTCGAGCCGGGGATCGATGCGGCCGAGTGCCGCCCGGGCCCGGGCCGCGAGGCGGTCGGAACGCCCTGCTGCCAAGCGGGACAGGATACGACCGCCCGACGCGAGCGCGGCGGCAAGGCCCCCGGATCAGGGAGCGGGGCTCGAGAGGAGGCCGGACAACGAAGAGACCGTCCGATCGACGAGCGACGCGTCCTGCGTCTCCGACTCGTCCGACGTCCCATCCGGGTCGGCCGGCGGCGGCGTCCGGACGATGCGGGTAGATCGGGCGGCGCCAGAAGCGACGAGGCGTCCCCGGCAAGCGACGAGACGTCGTCGACGATCGCAGGGACGTCGTCCGAGACGGGTGTCCGAGGGTCCGCCAACGAGACGACGTCGCCGGTCAGAGCGGCGACGTCGTCCGTCGTCGAGGCGACCCCGTCGCTCAGGTCCTTCGCCGTCGACGTGACGCTCTCCCGAACGGTCGGAGTCGAGGCATGCGGCAAGGTCGGCGCGGGGCTCGTCGCCGGGCCGGCCGCAGAGGGCGCCGACGAAGCCTTCGCCGCGACGGCGACGTGTGGAGGCGGGCTCGCCGGATCCGCGACCGGCGCGGCGACCGGCGCGGCGACCGGCGCGGAGTGCGCGCGATCCCTCGCGGTGACCGGAGCGACCGGAGCCGTGCGCGCCGGCGGCTGCGCGGGAGGCACCGCCGTCGGTGCCGACGCACGCGACGCCTTGTGCGACTTCGGATGTTCGTGCTGCGCGTGCGCCGTTTTCGCGGACGCGGCACGCGCCGACACCGGGCGCGCGGTTGCACCGGTCGCCGTCGCAGCCGCAGGCACCGCCATCGGCGGCGATGTGACCACAGGCGCCGCGGTGACGCCCGGGCCTGTGCCGACACTCACCGCGACCGCCGCGGCCGCCCCCGCGGACGCCGTCGCGGCGACCTGCGTGGCCGGAAGCCGGACGAGCGTTGCAGCATGCGCGAGCCAGGCGGCCGGGGCCGCCAGCCGTCTCTGGCGCACCGAGATCGCGAGAAATGCACGGACGACCTGCGGGTCGAACTGTGTCCCAGCGCAGCGAGACAGCTCTCGCCGCGCCTCCGCGATCGAGCCCGGCCGCTTGTAGGAGCGGCTCGACGTGATCACGTCGAACACGTCTGCCACCGCGACGATCCGGCCCGCGAGCGAGATCTGGTCGCCGGCGAGCCCGCGCGGGTAGCCGGTTCCGTCCCAGCGCTCGTGATGCTCCGCGATCGCGGCGCTCCACTCCCCGAGCCAGGGCTCGAGCGGCGCTGCGAGCGACGCCCCCGCCGACGGATGGCGTCGAAGGGTCTCCCACTCCTCGTCCGTGGGCCGGCCGGACTTCGCGAGCGTCTCGTGGGGAACCTCGAGCTTGCCGACGTCGTGGAGGAGCGCGGCCCAGTTGAGGAGGTCGAGCTCGTGCCGGCCGAGACCGAGCTCGCGACCGATGCTCCGGGCGTACGCGCGCACCCGTTCGGAGTGGCCTCGCGTCAGCGGGTCGTGCTGGTCGAGGTGACGCACGAGCCCGAGCAGGAGCACTGCCGCTTCGGCGGGCGTCTCCGCGAGTGCCCCCGCTCGCGTCGCAGCGAGACGCTCCTCGAGCGTCGCGACGGTGCCTGTCCGGAGAGCGACCCTGAAGCGCGACGGGGCGCCGTCCGGGAACACGAGCGACAGCCGCATGAGCGCCGACAACGGGAGCAGTCGCCGGGAGAGGCGGCCGCCTGCGACCAACGACACGGTTCCCAACGCGGACAGACCCGCCCACCAGGCGAGGTGGAGGGCAAGCGGCCCGGTCGGCGGACCGAGGGAGCGTCCGGCCGCCCAGACGGCCGCCAGCGAGAGAGCCAGGGGTGCGGCGAGCGCACCGATGCGGATCGCGGTCGCGGCCATGGGCCGAGACCGCCAGGCCGGCGCGACCCGTTCACCGGATGCCGCCGCCGCGCTCTCGCGCCCGCCGGGCGCTCTCGTCCTTTGCAGCAAGAACGAACCCCCTCGCTCGACCTGCCCTCACAACCTGCGGATCCATCGCGCAGCCTGCGTCACCCTTCCGGGTGACGGCGGCGGACCCGAGGAGCAAGCGGATTGACCTCCCGCTGCGAGCCGGGATAATCGCTCGGTGCAGCGCGCCACGGTCGAGACGGTCCGCGGCCCCGTCGCGCTCGACCGCCTCGGGCCGACGCTCATGCACGAGCACGTGTTCGTCCTCGACCCGGGCGCCTTCGCGAGCTTCGGCACGCACTTCGGGGCGCCGTACTGGGACGAGGAGGCCGGCGTCGCAGAGGCGGTGCGTCAGCTGCGCGCGCTCCGCGAGACGGGCATCGAGACGATCGTCGACCCGACCGCCTACGGCCTCGGCCGCAACATCCCCCGCATCCAGCGGGTCAACGAGGCGGTCGACCTCAACATCGTGGTCGCCACGGGGATCTATGCGTTCGTCGAGCTGCCCGGGTTCCTCGGCTACCGCACCGACGACTGGATCATCGAGCTGTTCGTCCACGAGATCCGCGAGGGCATCGGCGACACCGGCGTGAGGGCGGCGTTCCTGAAGTGCGCGGTCGACCGCCACGGGCTCGTCGGGGACGTGCCGCGCATCCTCTCGCTCGTCGCCGCGGCCGCCGTCGAGACCGGGGTGCCGGTGATGGTCCACACGCACGCCGCGACGCACACCGGCCTCGTCGCGCTCGACGCGCTCGTGCGGGACGGCGTCGATCCGCGGCGGGTCGTGATCGCGCACGCGGGCGACAGCAACGACCTCGACTACCTGCGGGCCCTCGCCGACACGGGCGCGAGCCTTGGCTGCGACCGCTTCAACATCGAGCACTTCAATCCCGACGAGGACCGCATTCGCACGCTCTTGGCGCTGGTCGCGGAGGGCTACGTCGACCGCATCCACCTCGGGCACGACGCCGCGACGTTCCACGACTTCATGATCGGGAACCCGTTGTTCGCGGACGAGCACCCGACGTACCTCCACCTCTCTGAGACGATCCTCCCGCGGCTGCTCGACGCGGGCATCACGCAGGAGCAGGTCGACGAGATGCTCGTCGAGAACCCGCGCCGCTTCTTCGCCTGAGCGGAGCGCGGCCCTAGTAGAGGCTTGATGCGGGTTGCAAGCACGCACGGATGGGGGCCTGCGCGCGGCACATGCCCTCCCCGCACGCACCTCCAACCCACATCGAGCCTCTAGGAGATCGCGGCGCGGCTCGTCTCGTACGCGCGGTCGAACATCTCGTCGATCGGAAGGCTGCGCAGCTGCTCCGAGAGCACCTCGACGCCCCACGGGCCCTCGTAGCCCGCGTCCCGGAGCGCGGCGACGTGCTCACGGATCGGGAAGTCGCCCTCGCCGGGAAGCTGTCTGTGGTTGATCGTCTCGTCGACCATGTCCGGCAAGTCCTCGGCGTGGCCGTCGCTCAGCTCGACCCAGCCGATGTGCCGGGCCGGCACCTGGCGGATCTCGTCCGGGCCGACCTTCAGCTTCCCGAGGTGCCACGTGTCCACCGCGAGCCCGCCGTTGGGCGCGTCCGCACCCTCGACGAGCGCGAGCGCGGTCTCGAGGTCGTGGACGTTCACGTCGGGCGGCATGAACTCGTAGACCACGAGCGCGTCGTGATGCTCGGCCGCGTCTGCGCAGAGCTCCGCGTAGCTCTCGATCAGCCGGTCCAGCTCGCACGGCGTGCCGGGGATGTTGCCCGCCTTGACGTGATGGGCGTCGAGTGCGGCCGCCGCCTCCCAGAGGAGGGCTCGGACCCTGTCCGACTCCTTCCGGCGCTCCTCGGCCGGGTCGAGGAACCAGTCCATCGCGAACTCGAGCTCGAGGTGGCGCAACCCGTGCGCGTCGAGCAGCTGCTTCACGTCCTCGAGCGTGCGCGTCTCGAGCACGTGCTCGAGGTCTGCGTGCCACAGCCCGATGCCCGTGAACCCAACGCGCTCCGCCTGCTCGCACCGCTCGCGCAGGTCGTAGAGGCTCCACTCCCGACCGGCGTGGATCTCGACCGGGCCGCAGGTCGTCCAGTAGAGGCCGACGAGGTCGTCCTGCGGGCTGCTCATCCGCCGGGACGCTACTTCGCGGGCGTTCGTGGCGCCAGCCGCTCCGTCGCGACGGCCGCGTTAGGCTGTCGCCGATCGTCCCCCCACAACGCGACGAGAGGTGCTCGATGGCGGCTGACTACATCATCGTCGGTGCCGGATCGGCGGGGTGCGTCCTCGCGGGGCGGCTGAGCGAGGACCCGGACGTGACCGTCCTCCTCCTCGAGGCGGGCGGGCCAGACACCGCGCCGGAGATCCGCATCCCCGCGATGTTCCCGATCATGTTCAAGTCGGCGACGCTCGACTGGGACCTCCTCGGAGAGCAGGAGCCGGGGCTCGGAAACCGGAGGCTCTATCTCCCGCGGGGTCGCATGATCGGGGGCTCGAGCTCGATGAACGCGATGATCTACATCCGCGGGAGCCGGCTCGACTACGACGACTGGGCGGCCGACGGCTGCGACGGGTGGAGCTACGCCGAGGTCCTGCCGTACTTCAAGCGGGGCGAGGACAACGAGCGCGGCGAGGACGTCTACCACGGCGTCGGCGGGCCGATGGCCGTCTCGGACAGCCGGTCGATGTGCCCCCTCGTCGACGCGATGCTCGAGGCTGCGGTCCAGGCGGGCCACGAGCTGAACCCGGACCTGAACGGAGAGCGCCAGGACGGCGTCGGCCGCTTTCAGCTCACCCAGCGGGACGGCAAGCGGTGGAGCGCCGCGGACGGGTACCTCCACCCGGCGAGCGGCCGGCCGAACCTCGAGGTGCGGGACTGCTCGTTCGTCGAGCGGGTCGTGTTCGAAGGGAACCGGGCGGTTGGCGTCGAGCTCGTCCGGAACGGCCGGCGCGAGACCGTCCGCGCCGAGCGTGAGGTGATCCTCTCCGCGGGCGCCTACCAGTCGCCGGTCGTGCTGCTCCTCTCGGGCATCGGGCCGCCCGAGGAGCTCGACCCCTTCGGGATCGAGGTGCGCGAGGTGCTGCCGGTCGGCCGCAACCTCCAGGATCACTGCATGGTCAACCTCAACTTCGCGACCGAGCTGCCCGGCCTGTTCGGGATCTTCACCCCGGAGAACTTCGCGCTCCTCGAGGAGGAGGGCTGCGGGCCGCTCACCTCCAACTACCCCGAGGCCGGCGGGTTCTTCCGCACGCGCGACGACCTCCCCGCGCC
>DASSUT010000294.1:0-2100 GCA_035706725.1 Gaiella sp.
GACCCAGCCCGAGAGCAGCACCGAGGCCAGCGGCAGGCACACCGCGAGCGCCGCCAGTCCGGCGAGCTGGAGACGGAGGCTCGGCAGGAGGCGGAGCAGCACCACCGCGGCGAGCCCGACGGCGAGGGTCAGGCCGCCGACCGCGAGCGCGGTCCCGATCATCGCCACGGGCATCACGGAACGACGCGGTAGCCGACGCCCCACACGGTCTGCAGGTGCCGCGGGTGCGACGGGTCGTCCTCGATCTTCTCCCGCAGCCGGCGGACGTGGACGGTCACTGTTCCCGTGTCGAGCGCCGCCTCGTAGCCCCACACGCGGCTCATGAGCTGGTCGCGGCCGAAGACGCGGCGCGGGTGGCTCGCGAGGAACCACAGGAGGTCGAACTCCTTGGCGGTGAGCCGCACCTCGGTCCCCGCCTTTCGCACCTCGCGGCTGTGCGCGTCGAGCTCGAGATCGCCGAACGCGAGCCGCTCGGACGACCCTTCGCCGCCGCGCGTGCGCCGCAAGACCGTCCGCACGCGCGCCGCCAGCTCACGCGGCGAGAACGGCTTCGTCACGTAGTCGTCCGCGCCGAGCTCGAGGCCGACGATCCGGTCGGCCTCCTCCCCGCGGGCGGTGAGCATGATCACGGGAAGCTCCGAGCGGGAGCGGATCCAGCGGCAGAGCTCGAGCCCGTCCATCCCGGGCAGCATCACGTCGAGCACGACGAGATCCGGCGCGCCGTGCTCGAGGTGCTCGCGCGCGCGGTCGCCGTCGTCCGCCTCGAGCGTCGCGTACCCCTCGCGCTCGAGGTAGCGCACGACGACCTCGCGGACGATCGGCTCGTCGTCGACGACGAGAACCGTTGCCACGGGCCTGATGGTGCCTGCGTCGTCCTTACGCATTCGTGAACTCGTCCGGAAGTGTCCACGAACCGGTCGGTGCGTGCGGCCGCGCGACTACGCTCGCGACGTGGCAGCTCTCATGAAAGGCGGGTGCGGCTGCGGAGCCGTGCGCTTCGAGCTCGACCGGCCGTTCGTCTCCGCGTCGTATTGCCACTGCACGCGCTGCCAGCGGCGCACCGGGACGGCGGCCGCGGCGACGGCGCGGGCGGAACCCGGGTCGGTTCGCGTCGTCCGGGGCGCCGAGGCGTTGCGCGGCTGGGCGCCGGAGGGCGGACGCGAGAAGGTCTTCTGCGTTCGTTGCGGCTCTGCGCTGTTCAGCTGCGAGCCTGGCTCGGGGGACTACACCGGCGTCCGGCTCGGGGCGATCGACGGCGATCCCGGGATTCGACCCGAGAGCCGGCAGTTCGTCGCGGATGCAGCCTGCTGGGAGGAGATCCCGGACGACGGGCTGCCGCGCTTCCCGCAGGAGCGGCCGGGCTACGCCGACGGCCGCTGACGCGTCTACTCGGGCAGGCTGACCCGGCCGTCCGCGACGACGACGAGCCCGTCGCGCGCGAGCGAGCGGACGACCTCGGTGTCGAGCTCCGCCTCGGGGCGCGGAGCATCGGCGACGAGCCGGAGCGCGACCGAGCGGCGCTGGCGGAAGGAGCCCTCGAACCGTGACTGGCGTCGCAGCGGCTCGTCACGCGTGCCGCGCGAGGGACAAGCGGCGACGAGCGGGCAGGCAGCGCAGCGGGGGATCCGGGCGAGGCAGATCGTTGCCCCGAGATCCATCAGCGCCTGCGCCGCGCGCGAACCGAACGCAACGCGGGTGCGCCGCTCGACGCGCTCCACGTTCACGTCCCGCGGCAGAACGTCCTTCCCGCACGCGAAGTTGCCGAGCGCGGCCGCCGTGCACGTCCCCACGCCGGGGAGCCGGGTGAGGTCGTCCGGCCACCCGTGCTCGGCGACGTGGCGTGCGGCGCCGTGGAGCATCAGCGCGCGGCGGTTGTAGCCGAGGCCCTGCCACTCGACGATCACGTCGCCGCCGGACGCGGCAGCAAGCGACGAAGCCGTCGGCCAACGCCCGAGCCACCGCTCGTAGCGCGGCACGACGCGCTCGACCTGCGTCTGCTGCAGCATGACCTCGCTGACGAGAATCGCGTACGGGTCGCGTGTCCGGCGCCAGGGGAGGTCGCGCCCCGAGGCCTCGAACCATGCGAGGAGCAGCGCCTCG
>DASSUT010000295.1:0-2441 GCA_035706725.1 Gaiella sp.
GGCTACGGCTCCGCCCACGGCGGCGCGACCGCGCTGAACGCGATGCTCACCTCGTGTGCGGCCGCGCTGGCCGTCGTCGGGATCGACGACGGGCTCGGAGCGGGGACGATCGCGGCCCGGATCGCGCGGGGCCGCGAATGAGGCTCTGCTACCTCGACTGCGTCGGCGGGCTCGCCGGCGACATGCTCCTGGCGGCGCTCGTGGACGCTGGGGCGGAGCTCGAGGCGCTCCGCAGCGTTCCCGCCGCGCTCGGTCTCGAAGGCGTCGGCATCTCCGTGGAGCGCGTCGAGCGCCAGGGGATCGGGGCGCTCCACCTCGGGGTCGAGGTGTCGGCCGACGCCGAGCACCGCGACTACCGGGAGATCCGCCGTCTCGTCGAGGAGGCCGACCTGCCGGATCACGTACGCGCAGCGTCGCTCGGGACGTTCGCACGCCTCGCCGAGGTCGAGGGCAGGATCCACGGGGTTCCGCCGGACGACGTGCATTTCCACGAGCTCGGATCGGTCGACACGCTCGTGGACGTCTGCGGCGCGCACCTTCTCCTCGCCGAGCTCGGCGTCGCGCGGGTCGCGTCGGCGCCGCTTCCCTTCGCTCGTGGGCTGACGAGCGCCGCGCACGGCGTGCTCCCTCTCCCGGCGCCGGCGACGCTCGCGCTGCTCGAGGGCGCGCCGCTCGTCGGGACCGAGACCGAGGCGGAGCTCGTGACGCCGACCGGCGCCGCGCTCGCGGCCACGCTGGTCGACGAGTGGGGGCCGCTTCCTCCGCTCACGCTCGACCGGGTGGGCTACGGAGCCGGAACCAGAGACTTCGCCGACCGGCCGAACGTCGTCCGCGTCGTGCTCGGCAGCGAGGCGGAGCGGCCCACGGGGAGGGCGGTTCTGCTCGAGACGAACCTCGACGACCTCCCGCCCGAGCTCGTTCCCGACGCGGTCGAGCGGTGCTTCGCGGCCGGTGCGCTCGACGTCTGGACGACGCCGGCGCAGATGAAGAAGGGACGTCCCGGATTCGTGCTCTCGGCGCTCACCCGTCCGGGCGCCGAGGGGGACGTCGCACGCGCGCTGCTCGAGGAGACGACCGCGCTCGGTGTGCGCGTCACGCGCGTCGACCGCTGGGAGCTCGAGCGCGAAGAGCGCACGGTCGAGGTCACGGGCGGCGCCGTCCGCGTGAAGGTGGGGGTCCTCGCCGGGCGCGTGGTCAACCTGGCGCCGGAGCACGACGACTGCGCGACGGTTGCCCGGGAGACGGGGCGGCCCGTAAAGTCGGTCTGGGCCGAGGCGCTCGCCCGTGCCCAGGAGCCATGACCCGAACCGAAGAGCTCGAGAGCCGCATCCGCTCGCTGGAGAGCTGCGTCGTCGCGTTCTCGGGCGGCGTGGACTCCTCGCTCGTCGCCGCCCTCGCCGCACGCGCGCTCGGTGACCGCGCGCTTGCCGTGACCGCTGTCTCCGCCGCGCTCGCGACCGGCGAGCTGGACGGCGCCCGCGGCGTCGCACGGGAGATCGGCATCCGGCACGAGACGATCACAACCGCCGAGCTCGAGCGCGAGGGCTACCGGCGGAACGGCCGCGACCGCTGCTACCACTGCAAGACCGAGCTCTACGACGCGTTGCTCGACGTCGCCGGCGCGCGCGGCTTTCGCGCAGTGCTCTCCGGCGCGAACGCCGACGACCTCGGCGACTGGCGTCCGGGGCTTCGCGCCGCGGAGGAGCACGGCGTCGTTCATCCACTGCTCGAGGCGGGCGTCGGCAAGGACGAGGTGCGGGTGCTCGCGAGGACGCTCGGCGTGCCGAGCGCCGAGAAGCCGGCCGCCCCCTGCCTCGCGTCGCGCATCCCGTACGGAACCGCGGTCGACCCGGAGGCCCTCGCGCGCATCGACCGCGCGGAGCTCGCGCTCAAGCGGCTGGGCTACCGGATCCTGCGGGTCCGCCACTTCGGCGCTCTGGGCCGGGTCGAGCTCGGCCGAGAGGAGCTCGACCGTGCGCTCACCCCGGCCGGACGCGAGGAGGTGACGGCGGCGGTCGCGTCGGCGGGCTACTCCGCGGTCGAGATCTCGGAGCAGCCGTTCCGCTCGGGCTCGCTCAACACACCGTCGTTCACGCGGCTCATCGCCGTCACCCCGCAGTAGGCACGCGGGCAAGCGCCGCGGCGACCTGAGTCTCGGTCGGGCCGCCTTCCTCGAGGGCCCGAAACGCCTCGAGCATCGCGCGCGGGTCGCGGCGATGCCGCTTCGCGGCCAACGTCAGCGGCTCGTGGAACGCGCCGCCACAGTGGGCGCACGGCAGCTGGAGCTCGGCCATCAGCCGGGCCGCCTCGCCCCCGGGGAAGAGGCGCAGGAGCTCGACGATCGTCGTCGAGCCCCTGATCTCCCGCGAGGCCGGCGGCCCCGCCGACGTCCCACGCGCCTCGAGGCCCGGGACGAAGCGCTGCGTCAGGCAGGCACCTCT
>DASSUT010000296.1:0-13051 GCA_035706725.1 Gaiella sp.
ACGACCGTCGCGCCGGCATGTCGCGCAAGCTGGACGGCGATGTGCCCAACCCCGCCCGCGGCGCCCGTGATCAGCACCCGCTCGCCTCGGGCGAGTCGCCCGTGCACGAACAATGCTTGCCAGGCGGTCAGACCGCCCATCGGCAGAGCTGCCGCCTCGACATGGCTCGGCCGCGACGGCTTCGGCGCAAGCACCTCCCTCGGGACGACGGCGTACTCGGCAGCCACACCATCGCGATCGAACGGGGTGAGTGCATATACCTCGTCACCGCTGTCGACGACGACCCCCGAAAGCTCGTACGACGGAATCGCCGGGAGTCGATCGAGCGGCCACTCCAGCTCGCCACGCGTGATCGCCGCCGCATGCACCCGCACCAACACCTCGCCCGGGCCAGGCGACGGCATCTCCATCTCATCGACCTTCAAGCCACCATCGTGCAGCCGTACTGCCAGCACACTGCTCTCCTGCCCCGCTGTCGGACGTCGTTCCTGAGGAGATCTTGCCTTCTCGCTCCTCCTCAGGGACGTCGCCTGCCGACATGGGGCGTCGATGGATCGGTGCCTCTTGACCGGCGCATGTGGAGAACCGGGAATGGCCGACCCTCGTCGTCGAGTGGCGAGCGGCCGACGAGGACGAAGCCGAGCGCCTCGTAGAAGCCACGCGCGGCGGGGTTCTGCTCGTTGACGTCGACCGTCAGCGTGCCATCGCGTAGTCCTTGGGCGTGCGCCACGAGCCGGCGCCCCCCTCCGCGCCCACGGCGCGCCGGCTCGAGGAAGAGCGCCGCGATGTCATGGCCGGCGAGCCCCATGAAGCCGATCGGCACGTCTACCTCCTCGGTCAGCACCCAGAGCTCGAGCGCGTCATCGCTCAAGGCCTCTCGGACGAGAGGACGCAGCGCGTCGATGTCCGCGTCCGTCAGGAAGTCGTGCGTTGCACGCACCGAACGCTCCCACAGCGCGACCAGCGGGTCGAGGTCCGCGGCACGCGACCGGCGGATCTGCCAGACGTCGCTCATCGAGCTCTGCGTCCGGCGACGATCGCGGAGAGGCTCCGAACCATCTCGTTTCTCCTTGCACGAGTGAACGAGCCAGGCTAGGCGCGGAGTCTCATCGCCCGCTGAGCGCGGGCTGAGTACGTCCCCGAGTATTCGTTGGGTCGCCACGCTTTGGGGCGACGTCCGATCTTGGAACGGCTGGGCTTCGTTGCCGTGACGACCACGACGCCCTACGTGTGGTCGCCCACCCTGGCGACAAGGACTTAGCGTGCGCTCACGCGCCACTCGCGGAGGTCTTGTCTCCCGCCGGCGGGACGGAAGCGCTTGCTCGTCGCTCGCCGAAGGTCGCGGTCAGAAGAGCCGGCTGACGACGATCAAGATCGCGATTGCGAGCGCAGCCGTCCAGAGAATGGCGATCACGAGCTGACTCCCGGTCGGGCGCGGTCTCTTCTTGCGGCGGCCCGGCTCGAGGATCGCCATCGGCTTAGCCTCTTGCTCGACGTGGATCCGTGCCGTACGTGTTTCTCTCGCGGATGCGTCCGTTGCGCCCGTGGACGAGCAGCTCGACCTCGTTCCGGCGAGCGACAGCTCGCGCGGCCTGTCGGGCCTCCGCTTGCGTCTGGTGTGTCGACCGTGCTCGCGAGCTGCCCTCGATCTCGACGCGCCAGCCCTTGTCGTTCGGCACCACGTGAACGTCGCCAGTCGCCATGCCCGGCGTCTTTCCCTGGCTTTGTGGGAGCGAAACGCGGGCTAATCCGGGTCGTGTTACGCGCATTCACGGATGGCCCGGGCAGCCGCGCGGGGCGACACTCATCGTGGAAGGGAGGTGACGAGGATGTTGTCCGCCGAGGAATACCGTCAGGCGGAGTTCGGCTACACGCTGGCCGAGGTGAGGCACGGGTTCAAGATCCACGCTGCCGTCTACGCGATCGTGATGACAGGACTGATCATCCTGAACGCGCTCTTGATCGGTACCAACTTCCCGTGGGTCGTCTTCCCGCTCGTCGGGTGGGGAACCGGACTCACGTTCCACTACTTCTTCGGGTACCGCCACGCAGCCGATGAGGCGCGGGCCCGCCAGCTCAAGGTCGAGGAGTACGCCGAGTCCACGAAGGAACTCGTCCAGCGCTGAGACGACGCTGGGCGCCGGCTTCCGTCCGGCGCCCAAGGAACGAACCGCCATAGCAGTCGTTCCAGCAACAACAGGTTGTCATCCCGCGCCGCGCAGGTCGGCTGCGGGCGCAACGAGGCCGTTCAGCGCAGGCGAGCCGCGGTCTCCCGGGCCCGATAGTCGAAGATCGCCCGGAGCGCTGGGCTCACCGTCAAGGGTGCGAGAAGACCCGCGAGCGGCTCGTACGGCAGTCGGTAGAGGACGCGGTCGTGGATCTCCGTCCCGCCGTCGACCGGGGTGAGCCGGTGCGTGTGCTCCCAGCGACGGTAGGGGCCCGCGAGTTGCACGTCCGTGAAGCCGAACGGCGGTCGCCACTCGACGATCTCGGTTTGCCAGCGGAAGGCCAGACCGAAGAGCCGTAGCCGATAGACGAGCAGCGACCCTTGCGCCAGTGTCGTTGGAGCCTCGAGGATCCTGAAGCCGAGCCACGGCGGCGTGATCTCTTCGAGGTTCGTGGCGTCGGCGAAGAACGCGAACGCCTCCTCGATCTCCACCGGCACGACCTGCGATCGCTCGAGGACGCGATCGCGGCGCACCGGCAGCACACTCACGTCATCCAGGTGGGCTTCACGCAGCGAGCGCGATGCGTCCGGCCTCGACGCGGTGGGGCTCGAGCTCGTCGCGTTGCCTGCGCGCGCGCTCGATCAGCGCCTCGAAGTCGATGTCGTCCAGTCGACCGTTCACGCCGGCGAGGTCGCGCAGGTTCGACCAGAGCACCTTCTTCCCTTCGAGTCCGAGCGCGAGCGATTCCAGCTCGAGAAGGCGGCTGAGCGGCGAATACCCCCGTACGCGTCCGTTCGGCTTGAGCCGCGCAACCCGCTCGGCAACGAGCGCCAGCGGAGGCTTGACCGAGCTCAGAGGGAGATCGAGCCGCTTCATGATCCGTTCGAGCGTGTCGACGTCCTCTGTCACGTCGAGCGCGAGCCGCTGCAAGAACGCTCCGAGTTCCGTGCCCGTGTTCTCACGCTCGGCGCGGCGCGCGAGCTCACGCCCTGCGACGCCGAGCGCGAGCTGGTCGTTGAGGTAGATCGCGAGGAGGCGCATCGCTTGCTTTTTCCTCCAGAGCCGTCGGGCGAAACGCCTCAATTTGAGGACCGGGCTCCGCCGAGACCGTCTCGGGGGAAGCGGCGGTGAGCCATGACGTTCTGCGGGGCCTTCGCGTTCGTCAGACGGGTTCGGCCGCGAGCTCGTGACGCAGACGATCGGGCTCCTCGAGCGTGCCGAGGCGATCGAGGATGACGAGCGCCTCCTGCACGATCGCCGTCGCCTCCACGTCGTCGCCCGTGAGCCGCCTGGCGCGGGCCAGCGCTCCCAGCGCCAGCCCGAGCTCGTTCTCGGAGCCGCTGGCCCGGAGCGTCTCGATCGCCGGCCCGAGCCAGCGCACCGCCTCCTCGGTGTCGCCCCGAGCCAGGGCCACCTCTCCGAGGCACCGTCCGCTGGCGCCGAGGAAGAAGCGCGTCCGGCGCCTCGCGGCCGCGGCATGGATCTCCAGGAGCAGTTCGCGGGCCCGCACGTAGTCCCCGGCGGTCAGGTACGCGTCGGCCAAACGCGGAGCGAGGAAGGTCCACGCCATCTCATGGCGTGCCGCCTTGGCCATCGGGACGATTTGCTCGAGGACGGGGACTCCCTCGTCGACAGCCCCCGTGTGACAGAGCGCCGGCGCCAGGAACCCGAAGGCGAACCCACGGAAGTACACCGTTGGGGCGGTCTCCTTCGCGGCGTTGCCGTAGTCGAGCGCGGCCGCCCAGTCCCGTTTCTCGAGACAGACCAGTGCACCGATCGCGTTGCAGAACGAGACCATGCCGGCGTCTGAACGCTCCGTCCCTGTCGCCAAAGCTTCGTCGACCTCGTGCAGCGCGGCTTCCCAGCGCCCCTCCATCAGGTGGGTGAGCGCGGAGCCGGCTCGTGCGTACATGTACGCCATCGGGTCGAAGCTGAAGGCGAGGTGCTTGTGCGCGTGCTCGGCGTACCGATGGGCGCGCCCGTACTCGCCGAGCATCATGTGCGACCACTGCACCGTGTTGCAGGCGAGTGCCGCGTGCTCGTGGTTGCCTGACCGCTCACAGAGCTTCAGTGCTTTGTGCGCCGTCTCTCTCCCCTGCTCGTATTCGCCGAACACGTTCTGACGGTGCGCGAGGCGATCGTAGAATGCGCCGAGGAGGCCGAGATCGCTCTGGTCCAGCGCAAGCGGCTCGTGGCGGAGCAGCAGGTCGTAGTAGTCCTCGTGACGATGCAGGTAGTGGAATCCAGCTACCTGGTCGAGTACGAGCGTGAGCCTCCGCCTGCGGTTTTCCTCGGAGTCGGGTAGTTCTTCGATGATCGCGAGCGCCTCGTAGAAGTAGCCGAGCGCCTCGTCCATTGCATGCTGGGCCGAGGCCTTGCGACTGGCGAGCTCGAGGTAGTCCGCGGCGCGTTCCCGCTCGGAGCTCCGCGAGTAGTGAAATGCGAGGAGCTCGTACTTCTCGTGGAGTCTGCCGGCATAGGAGTGCTCGACCGCTGCTCCGGCGCGCGCGTGGAGAGACCGGCGCCGGTCTTCCAGCAGGCCGTCGTAGGCAACGTCACGGGTGAGCGCGTGCTTGAACACGAACGTCCGCTCGGTCCCTCCATGCTGTTCGTGTACGAATTCGCGCCGTTTGAGCTCGTCCAGGGCGGGGGTCAGCGCTCTGTCACCGTCCCAGACGCTCTCGATGAGGTCGAGAGAGAACTCGCGCCCCAGTACGGAAGCGACCTGGAGGGCGCTCTTGTCCCCGGCGTCGAGCGCGTCGATTCGTGCGGCCAGCACGTCTTGCACCGTTGTCGGGACAGAGTCGTCGGAGCTGCGGTCGCCTTGCTGGCGTGCGGCTCGTCCGAGCTCCTCCAGGAAGAACGGGTTGCCTTCGCCCCGGGCGACGATTTTTTCGGTTGCGTCGTTCTTGTCGCCGAGGATCGCCGTGACGATCTGTTCGCCGGCCTGCCTCGAGACCGGCCGGAGGGCGATCTGGGTGACGAACGACTTGTGGAGCCATGGGGGGTTGTAACCAGAGCGGTATGTCGCGAGCAAGAGCACCGGAACGGAGGGCAGCTCGTCGACGAGCTCGGTCAGGAACTCCTCTGAGTTGCGGTCGATCCATTGCGCGTCTTCGATGACCACCAGCAGCGATCGAGTGGCCTTCGCGAGCAACAGCGTGCGCAGGGCCGCGAACGTTTGACCCTTCATCGTGGCCGGATCGAGCGCTGCCAGCTGAACGTCACCGGCCGTGACGTCGAGCGCGTGATGGACGTAGCGACCGAGCTGGGCGTCGATGCCCAACGCCTCGAGCGTCATGCCGATCTTCGCGGCGACGCCGTCACGGTCGTCTTCCGGCGCGATCCCGCAGACGTCCCGCACCAGGTCGAGGATCGGAAGGTAAGGGACTGCGGTGCCGAACGGCAAGCAACGACCTCGAACCGCGACCGTGTCGACCTCCGCCGCGAGCTGAAGCTCGTACGCGAGCCGCGATTTGCCGAGGCCGGGGTCGCCGGAAATGCCGACGACCTGTCCTTGCCCACCGGCCGCCGAGCGAAGGGCTTGCCGCAGCAACTCGAGCTCGCCGTGTCGTCCCGAGAAGGGAGTGAGCTGCTCGTGTGCGTCGTCGATCCGGGACGTGCGCGGGCCACGTCCGGTGACGCGGAGTGCGTTGGCGGTGCGCTCGTCGACCGTCACCGATTCTGTCTCCTGGAGATCGAAATACCCACGGAGGTCGGCCGCGGTCGCGGCGCTCACCAGCACGTCTCCTGGCCGAGCCGCCCCGTGCAGCCGAGCTGCGAGCACAGTCGTGTCGCCGGTGGCGGTGTAATCCATCCGAAGGTCGTCGCCGATCGCGCCCACGACGACCGAACCGGAGTTGATCCCGATCCGGACGTCGATCTCGGATCGCTCCTTGACCGCGAGCGCGGCAAGCGCGGCACGTCGTGCGTGGTCTTCGTGGGCGATCGGGGCGCCGAAGAGTGCCATGAAGCCGTCGCCGAGAAACTGGTTGACCGTGCCCTCGTAGCGGTGGACCTCCGCGAGCGCGAGTGCGAAGAAGCGATCGACGACCCGGTGGTACTCCTCCGGGCCGGCCTGCGCGGCCAGCTCGGGCGAGCGGACGATGTCGCAGAAGAGAACGGTCACCTGTTTCCGCTCGCCCTCGATCGCGCTGCGGATCGCGAGGATCCGCTCACTCAGATGGCGCGGTGTGTAGGTCGCCGGGGACGGGGTCACCTCGATGGCATGCCCGCACTCCGGGCAGAACTTGGAGTACTGGGGAAGGGTCGCTCCGCAGTCGTCGCACGTGCCGCCGACGAGCAAGGCGCCGGCGATGACGGGCGCAACCTTGCCGCGACCTCTCCCGTGCGCCTCGTCGTCCTTCGGCGGCGACGCAGGACCGGAGCCGACGGGTACGAGGCCCTCGGTCTCGGGCTGCGAGCGAGCGGGCGAGCTGCGGAGAATCTCGAGATAGACGGCTTTGGTCTCCGGCGACGGGTAGGCGCCGAGCTCGTCGGCGAGGAAGCGCCGGCAGCACTCGTAGACGCGGAGTGCCTCGGCCGGGTTGCCGGCGGCGACGTGCGCCTGCATGAGCGCGCGGTAGCTGGTCTCGCGGAAAGGCTCGAGCTCGGTGACCTCGTCGGCGTATCGGACGGCGTTCCCGAGCTCGCCCTCGGCAAGCGCCGCGTCGCGCAGGCATTCGAGCGCACGCACGAGCACGTCACGGAGGTGGCGCCGCTGATCCTCGACCCACCGTCCGTCCTCGCCCGGCAGAAACACCCGCCGAGCAAGCTCGACGGCCGCGGCGGCCTGCGCCCGAGCCTCGCCGGAATCGCGCGCGGCGAGTGCCGCCTCTCCCCGCTCGACCGCGGTCACCGCCGCGTCGACGTCGATCCAGGCATCGGCCGGCAAGTTGAGCTGGTAGCAGCCGAACGCGCTCCTCAACATGGTCGAGCCGTCGATGCCGCACTCCTCGAGCAGTGCCCGCAACTTCGTCGTCAGCACCCTGAGCGCCTTCTCCCACGTCGCCGGAAGGTCCTCGCCCCATAGCAACTCGGCCAGCTCGTCACGAGGGACGGACCGGCCGTGCTGGACCGCCAGGTATGCGAACAGGATCCGGCCCTGTCGGCCGGGGAAACGCTGCTCGTCGAGCCTCGTGCCGTTGGCCTCGACGGCGAGACGGTCCGTCAGCGAGATTCGGACGCTCAGCCTGCCTCCTCCCAATCCTCCCTAGCCGTGCCGTAGCACTGCGCTAGCGAGGGTCTAGCCGCGTGGCCGGAGTATCGGCGGCGACACGTTCTGTGACAAGCCACGGGCGGCCTACGAGGAGGGACGATGACCACAACTCCGAGACTCACACGGATCGAGGCAGCCGCCGTCCTGGCGGTGTCGCTGCTCGGCGCCGCCGCGGCCGTGGGATACGGGATGGTCGCCGGGAGCGACGCCGGTGCCGTGACCGCCGCGCGGCCCGCGGCCACTCAGCCGCGGCCGACACCGACCGCGAACGGCGGGCGCGCCGACGAACAGCCGCCGTCGGCGGACGAGTTCGGCAGGCGCCTCGTCGCCCTCACGACCGCCCATGCGACCGCGCACGGCGACGCGAGGCGGATTCGTCAGACCGACTGCGTCCAGCCCGTGCCGGGCCGCTACATGTGCTCCTACTCCATCAGCGAGCCGGGGCGATCGACGGCGTGCCATCTCATGCAGGCGCGCTGGACGCCGAACGCAGCGTCCACGATCACCGTGACGCTCGCTGGGAGAACGAAGCGCTGCGGCTCGCTCCGGGACGCGCTCGCAAGTCTTGAGTGACCCACGACCGCCGCCGGTCGCAGCCGACCTACAACCCGGCACGGAACCGAACAATGGGATGCTGACACACCGCTTCTCCGGCTGGTCGACCGAAGAACTCGCCGTCTCGCACAGCTTCCACCACGAGTTCGCGCCAGCGGCCGCGCTCTCCGAGCTGAGCCTGACGTCGGCGAGCGAGAACGACGATCAGGCACACGGGCGCCGGCGAGGTGAGCGAGGCAGAGGCGATCGAGACTGCGCGCCGCCACGCACGGGCACTTGGGCACGAGACGGAACGGCTGGGCGCCGCCGTCTCCGCGGAGGCAGTCCACGGGCAGCTCCCGCATCGCGTCGAGCCCCGCACGGGTGCGTTCCATCCGATCGACGTAGCCGAAGCGCCGTCGAGCGTCAGAGCCGTCGCTAGCAGCCGCCGTTTGCTGCGGAGACGCGCTGAGGGGTGGGCGTCACCCCGTGTCCGTCACCCCGCGTCGGTCTCGGGGGAGCCGTCGGCGGCGGCACGGGCCGGCCTCGCCCAGATCCCGCGCTCGTGCATCAGCTCCACCTGCTTCCTCGTCACCTGATCGCGGTATTCCGCATGTGTGTACGGCTTGCGGTGCAGGTAGAGGTTCTTCGGGTAGAGCGGCTCCTCGTAGATGAGCTGGTACTGCTCGGTGGTCAGGTCCTTCAGCCAGTTGTCCCACTGCGCGGTCGCGCGGAAGTGGCGCAGCGCCTCGATGTCGATCGTCCCGGCGATCCATGTCGAACCGGCCCCGTACGCGACCTCGGTGACGACCTGGCCGCGGAAGTCGCAGATCATGGACTTGCCGGAGAACGTGTCGATCGGGATCGTCGAGTCACGGTCGAGGTAGTAGGTGCCGAGGTTCATCCCGATCACGTACATGTTGTTGTCGAGCGCGCGCGCCCGGTTCTGCACCTCGAACATGCCGCTCATCACGCCGGGTGCCGGATACGGGCCACGGTAGGCGATCTCGCAACCGTTCATCGCGAGCCCGCGCGCGTTCTCGGGATACGAGGCCTCGTTCGCCATCATGATCCCGATCCGCCCGATCGCGGTGTCGGCGACGGGGTAGAAGGCGTCGAGCGAGCGCCCGTACAGCTCCAGCCACCGGTCCCACACGTTGTGGGGCGTGAGGGAGTGCTCGACCGGCTGGAGCGGCACCACCTTGTGGTGACGGAGGATCACCTCGCCGCCCTCGGGCTCGATCGCGATCCCGCAGTTGAAGAACCGCCCGGGGAATTCGGGGTGCCGCGCCTTGGCGGTCGCGACGACGTACGCGTTCCACGTGCGTGCGAGCTCGCCGAGCGCCTCCGTCTCCGGCCCGGGAACGTCGATTGCGCACTCGCGTGCGTACGTCTCGTGGTCGGAGTCGAACACCTCGTCCGTGAATCCCTGCAAGCCCCCTTCCGGAATGCAGATGAGGCGCACCGGCAAATCCATGCTCGAAAGCCAGGAAGCGGCCTTGATCATGTGCGAGATGTGCTCGAGGTTGACCATGATCTCGTCGCGCCGGCGGATGCCGCGCATGGTCTGGATCAGGCCGACCGCCTGGTAAGGCTCGATCATCGACGCCCCTTTCGCTGCGCGTGACGCCGGAACTCTACGGCCGCTCGGGCTCGACGGCGTGGCGGGCGTCTGCGTGCAGGCGGCACGCGTGGGCGCGGTACGGCGACGGCCCTGCCCTTGAGTCCGAGTGTCAAGAGCGGGGAGGTGGAGAGCGGGGACGCTGCTCTCCACCTCCCGCGAGGCGCCGTTACTCCGTCACCGTGGGCAAGGAGCTATCGCTTGCGAGTCAGGGGCGCCAATCGCGTTGCCGGCCCGGCGACGCAAACGGTGGCCCCTCGCTTCGGTGAAGTTCGCACGCCGAGCCGAGGGGCCACCGTTGCGCGTCAGTGGTCGTCGGTCGCTCGTACGGGGTTGCCGCCTCTGAAGACGTCTTCTCCGCCGACGTACGTCGTGCCGGCCTTTGCCAGTCCGCGGCTGATCATGTAGCCGATCGCGACTGCAGCGACGAGCGTCCAGGCTCGTACGTCCCCGAGGCTGTCGGAAATCGCGCTTGCGACGAGAATTGCCGCGATGACGGCGACCATCGCCCAGAACTCGGTCGTCTTCAACGATGCCTTGGTCTCGTCCATCACCGGGTCGTTGATCCCTGTCCGACGACGCCTGTCTTGGTGTCTGAGAGCATCCGTTGCCATGTCCACCTCCCTTCGGCTCGATGCGGTAGCCAGGCATTCCCCGGACGGCGAGCAGGAGACCTGAGAGGAACGGGACGGGAGCGACCTCGTCCTCGGAGACCGGGTGCTTGCTCGGGCTCGGGCCCGCAGGCAGACCTGACGGCAGAGGGGACACACCCTTTGCCTTGACGGCAGTGCGGGTCATCGCGCACCCGACGAAGGCTCGAACGAACCGCTCGCGCGGGGTTTCGCCGTAGCCCCGAGCGGCAACCTCAGGAGGACACACCGGCTATCGGAAGGAACTGCGGCATGATGATCGGTGGCGTATGGGTCGAAGATGGGCACGTCCGTGCGCTCGCGGCGATCGTGGACAGACCCGTGGCACGCAGGCTCGAACAGGCGCTGCTCTTCCGTGCCCAGGTCGTCGCGATGACGCGCGACGAGAAGAAGGCGGTGCTGTCCGCACTGGAGCGAGCGCCCGCTGAGCTCCACGAGCTGCGAGACGTGCTTCTGGCGAACGAAGACTGGCTCGCGGGGCGCGGATCGTTTGGTGCCCCCGGACAATTGCTGTGCTGAGAGGACCGAGGTAGCCGAGCTCTCCGGCCTCGAGGTGCGACGCCGAATCGGGTCGCTCCCGGGAGGCGCACGCGTCTCGGCGAGCTCCGTCCCGGATGCGACCGGACGCTCCCCGTCGACGCAGTTGGTGAAACAGCGCTCGCGTGTCGTCGGCGATCAGACCGTCGCCCGGGTCCGGCGCGGCCTGTGCGGCCCCGGACGGCGTCGGGGACGACGCGGGGCCACCGACGGGAAAGCGGTCTTCCGTCCACGAGCTCGGCTTCGACCAGCTTCATCGAGGGAGAGCCGGCGACGCGACGAAGAGGTGGCGGGCTTGCGGAACGACCGCTGCGGCGTGTCGACCTGCTGCAGGCCACCGTCCCGGAGCACCGCCACGCGAGGTCGGCTTTCAGAGGTCAAAGTGACGACCGCGGGCTCCGAGCTTCCGGAGGTGGAGAAACGTCATGCCGGGTGGAAGACAGGGACTTGCTCGGACCTCGTCCCCGACGACGTCGACTCCGAGAAGCGTTCGGAGCACGAGCAATGGTGCGCCGGCGGCCCAGGACTGCGGCTTCAACGCCTCGGGGTACTCGATCGGCATGTCGGTCGCGTCGCGCGCGAAGCCGGCGAAGACCTCCGGAAGCTGGTTCGTGAACGCGGCGGCAGCGTCGAGGAGAGCGCGGCCGACGTAGGAGGCCTCTTCGCGGTATCCGTAGCGCCGCATCCCCTCGCCGACGATCGCCGTATCGTGCGGCCAGACGGTGCCGCCGTGGTACGCGAGCGGGTTGTAGCCGGCCATGCGTGAGGACATGGAGCGGATGCCCCACCCGGAGTCAATGTCCGTACCGCGCAGACGCTCGACCGTCTCGGGGGCGTTTCGGTCCTCCACGATGCCGCTCCAGAGGAGGTGTCCGAGGTCGGATGTGAGGGCGTCGATCTGCTCCTTGTTCCCATCGAGCCCGAGGGCGAAGTAGCGCCTCGACGAGCTCCAGAAGTCTCGGTTGAACCGCCGCTTCAGCGCCTCCGCCTCCGCGTTCAGCCGGTCGGCGTTCTCTTCGTCGTCCAATACCTCCCGGAGCAGTCGTGCCATCCGCAGCCGGGCGTCGTAGGCAAGGCCCTGGTGCTCTGCCATTGCGATCGGGGGCTGTGCCTTGCTGCCGTCGGCGAAGAGGATTGCGTTGTCGGAGTCGCGCCAGCAGTGATTGCGGAGGGCAGTCTCCGCGGTCGAGCGCTGTCGAAACTCGATGTAGCCGTCGCCGTCCAGATCGGCAGGCCCCTCGAGCCATGCGAGCGCCGCGCGAGCGTTCGGCTCCAACCGGCGGACAAACTCGACGTCCCCTGACCAGCGCTCGTACTCGTCGAGGACGATCAGGAACAGCGGCGTCGTGTCGTGCGCGCCGTAGTACGGCGAATGGGGGATCTGTCCGGTCGCGGCGAGCGTCCCGCGGCGCAGCTCGTGGAGGATCTTGCCGGGTTCCGCGTCGCGCCAGTTGTCCCACTCCGTCGCCTGCATCTCCGCGAGGGCCTCCAGGGTCGCGCGGGCAAGCTCCTGGTGGAACGGCAGCGCCTGGTAGGCGGTGAGGAGGCTGTCGCGGCCGAAGACGGTCATGAACCACGGCACGCCACCGCCCGGCATCGCCCACTTCATCGTGACACCGTCGGGACGAACGCGAAGCGCTGCGATATCGAGCAGGCTCTGCCGGTACGTCCGAAGGAGTGGTTTGTCGTCGGTGTCCAGCTCGGGCGCGGTCTCGAGCCACTCGTCGAGCGTCATCGGCATCTTCGGCGCGTCATGGTGAAAGGCGCCACAGCGCAGAAGCGGCGGTCGCCGGCGGCCGTCGACCACGGGAGTCATGTCGACGCACAGAGACCAGCGTTCCCGCGGGCCAAGACCCACCTCGAAGACAGCCTTGTGCTTCGAGATGCGTCCCCGGCGGTTGAAGGTGAGGACCGTGCCGCGTTCGTACCCGTCTCGCTCGTTCCAGAGCTCGACGGAGCGGGGGTGGGTCTTCTCCTCGAACCGCCCCTCGGCATTCCCGCCCTGTTGAACTTCCAAGGTGTCCGCGAAGTCGGACTCGTAGCGAAGCTCGACGGTCACGTCCTGCTTCTCGTCCGTGAGATTCGCGATGACGATGTCCTCGTGCGCCCCCTCGGTGACGAATCGGTCACGGCGGACGGCGAGCCGTGGGCCATCCGAGTCGGCCCCGGCGCGCATTCCGACGACGCGGGCCGAGTAGTAGTCGACCCCCCTGCTCGAGAGAGGCTCGAGCTCTTCCCCGTCCACGCGCAACAGCCACCGCGACAGGTGGCGCACGTCCATGTAGAACAGCCCCTGACTGTTCCCGGTCTCCAGATCTCCGGT
>DASSUT010000297.1:0-6443 GCA_035706725.1 Gaiella sp.
CGAGATCGGGCTCACCGAGGTGGATCCAGTCATCGCTGCGAGCGACCGGCCCGGCAAGCGCCGTACCGCGGGTCAGACCTCCTTCGGGACGTTGCCGGTCAGCGTGAACACGAGCCGCATCGCCTTGTGTCCGAAGTCCGCGGTCGGCTCGAACATGCACGGGCAGCCGCCATCGATCACGGTCAGCCCGTGACTGCGTCCGTACTCGGCCGCAGGCTCCGAGACGCTCCCGGCGCCCGGCCCGCGGTGCATCCACACCTGCGTGATCCCGAGGTCGGCGCACTCGCGCACCGTGTCCTCGGCCACCTCGGGCCTCGTCCCGATCACGACCGCGTCGACCCCGCCCGGGATCGAGCGGAGGTCGTGGTAGCAGCGGTCGCCCTCGACCTCGTCCGCGTTCGGGTTGACCGCGAAGACCTCGTACCCGCGCTCGCGCAGCCGCGTGTACACGACGTTGCTCCCGTGACCCTTCGGGCTCCGCGAGACGCCCGTCACCGCGACTCGCCTGTTGGCGAGGAACGCCGTCGCCGCATCCTTGATCGTGGTCATCGAGCCTCCTTCCCTCGCAGGGGGACCGCTCGAGCATCACGGGCGCGGCGCGTCGCGCCATCCGTGCGTCCCCCGCACCGCCCTGCGGGTCATTACGGAGTCCACTCCCCCGACGGGAGGCGGCTCGCGGCTCGTCGCTAGCCCCGTGCCACCGCCTGCACCGTGAGGAAGACGGGCCCGGGCCGCGTGCGCGAGCACGCCCGGAAGGGGAACGGCACGAGCTTCGATCCGGACGCATGCGGGAGGGACACGCGCACGCCGGCGGCAGTCGTGGGGCGACACACGGGCCGCGGGAAGTTCGCTGCGTCGACGATCCGGAGCACGGCGGTGGCGGAGGCCCCGGGCGCGAGACGCACTTTGCGCGCAGCGTGCGCGGCGTCACGCGTGGCGGCGCTTCCGAGCCGGTGCGCCGCGAGGTCGACCGCCGAGACGCGTGGGTAGCCGAAGAGCGTGCAGGCGCTTCGCGAGAGGTTCGTGAGCTCGAGCCTGTAGTACGTGCTGCCGGCGGCGCCGTTCCCCTGCGTGTCGAGCCAGATCACGAGCCGGGACGTCGCGCACGGGGGTGCGGCGGTCGTGCTCGCCGACGACGGCGCGGCGCCCGCCGCCATGGCCGCCAGTGTCGCCCCGAGCGCGAGCGCCGCACGGGCGGCGGGGCGCAGCCTGGACAGGCGGCGTGGCATCGCGCGGACTGTAGCGCCGGCTCCTGCCGGAACCGGCTGCGGAGCCCTACGCGCGTCTGGAGCTACGCGTCCCCGGGTGCGAGGTCGAGGTCGGACTCCACGCCGTCCAGGTAGGCGATCACCGCCGGATCGCCGGACTCGAGGCGCTCGACGGCCTCGCCGGTGCACTGCTGGAGCTCGACGACCGCGCGCCGCCCGCCGTGGTGGAGCACACGCCAGTGGGCGCCTGCGCGCGCCCAGCCCTCGAGCGTGTCGACCGTCAATGTCTCTGCCATCGCTTCTTCACCGTACCACGATGCAATGGCGGGGCCGTTGCTCGACGCCGTAGGCTTCTGCGATGTCCGAGCGCCCGGCCGGCGAGGGGCGGCACGCGGCCGCGACGGGTGGGCAGTTCACGCCGCTCGTTTCCGCGGGCTCCGGCTTGCCGGCACGGGTGGTGCGCCGTGCCGCCTTGGCTCTCGTCCGTGCGACGCTGCTCGTCAGCGCCACGCCCGCGGCGCTGCTCGTCCGCAAGGCGTTCGCGGCCGACGGCGCGAAGACCACGGCGGCGCTCGCGCGGCATGCCCCGAAGGACGTCGACGCGGCCCTCGACGTGCGCTACGGCGACGAGCCCGACATGCTGCTCGACGTGTTCCGCCCGGCCTCTGCGCGCGGCCCGCTTCCGGCGCTCGTGTGGGTTCACGGCGGCGGGTTCGTCGGCGGGGCGAAGGAGGAGATCGCGGGGTATCTGAAGGTCGTGGCGAGCCACGGCTTCGCGGTCGTCGGCCCGCGGTACTCGCTGGCGCCCGGGCACCGGTACCCGACCCCGCCGCGGCAGATGATGGCGGCGCTCGCGTACCTCCAGGCAGACGCCGAGCGCCTGGGGATCGACGCAACGCGAATCGCAGTCGCGGGAGACTCCGCCGGCGCGCACATCGCGGCCCAGCTCGCCGCGCTCGTCACCACGCCGGGCTACGCCGAGCGCGTGGGCGTCGCACCGACGATCACGCCGCAGGAGCTGCGCTGCCTCGTCCTCGCCTGCGGCCCGTACGACCTCCGTCTGGCTCGCCACCCGGCCACGCCGGCGGGCAAGGACTTGATGCGAACCGTCCTCTGGGCCTACTCGGGCACCCGCGGCTACCTCGACGACCCGTCCTTCGCGCCGTGGTCGATCCCCGACCATGTCACCGCCGCGTTCCCGCCGGCCTTCGTCACGGTCGGGAGCGCCGACCCGCTGCGACGGCACTCCGAGCGGCTCGCCGAGGCGCTTCGCGGTGCGGGCGCCGACGTCGAGACGCTCTTCTTCCCCGAAGACCACGAGCCGCCGCTCGACCACGAGTACCAGTTCGACCTCGACACCGCCGCCGGCAGGCTCTTCCTGGAGCGCCTCGTCGCGTTCCTCTCCCGCCGGCTCGAGCAGCGCTCGCCGTAGCCTCGGCGTCCCCGCACCGAGGCCGGCCGGGCGCGGCAGTGCGCCCGGCCGGCATGCCTGCGGGTCAGCAGAGCCCGTCGGGAACCGACGTCTCGCAGTCGTTCCGGATGACGCGGTTGCCGCGACCCGTGCCGTCGTAGAGGAGGTCGGCGGGTGCGTTCCCGTCGACCTGGTTGCCGGCGACGACGTCACCGGTGGGGTCGGGGCCGCCGAACGGCTTCGCCGAGACGAGAGCGATCCCGCCCGCGACAGGCGAGTCCCCGGTCGGGCGGTTGCCCGACACGGTGTTCCCGCTCACGTGCACGCGACCCGCGCCGATCAGCGCGATGCCGATGCCCGACAGCGGCGCGGGCACGTCCTCGGTGGCGGGGCATGCGGCGGTGTTGTCGCGCACGGTGTTCCCGCGCACGCTCCACCCCGTCGCCGAGTCCGACCCGTGGGTACCGACGATCGCGACGCCGACGCAGTTGTCTTCGAAGCGGTTTCCGCGCACGAGCCCGTGCGAGGTGTCCCGCACGAACAGACCGAAGCCCTCGGCACTGTCGTTGCGGAAGGAGCGGTTGCCGGTCAGGACGGCGTCGGCCCGCGGCGAGTCCGCGAGGTAGAAGCCGCCCTCACGGTTGTCGTGCGAGCTGTTGTCGAGCAATCGGATGCCCCTCACGAACACGGCGAGCATCCCGTACGAGCCACCAGACGCCATCTCGTTGCCCGAGACCGTCGTGTCGACGGCGTTGTTGACGAGGATCCCGAAGCGCGGGAAGCCGCGCACCGAGAAGCCGCTCACCGTGACGTCGCGCACCGGAGTGCCGACCTCGTCCGAGTTTGGCGTGAACACGCCCGTGACGCAGATCCCGTTCGTCCCCTCGAAGTCGCACACGCGACCTGCGGGAGTCGACGGCGGCTCGAGCACCGTGCCTCTGGACGAGGCGCCGGCTCCGCGGAGCGTGACGCCGTCGGTCGTGATCGTGAGGTTCTCCCGGTAGACGCCCGGTGCGACGTCGACCGTGTCGCCGGGACGGGCCTCGTCGATCGCGGCCTGGATCGACTCGCCGGGCCCGACATGGATCGACCGTACGCCTGACGACCAGGTACCGCCGAGGGCCAGCGCCGAGAGACCGAGCGCGCAGGCGGCCAGTGCCGCGCCTGCGATCGTGCCGTACACCTTCGTGGACATCGTCCTCTCCTTGTTTCGGGTTCGCGGCCACCCGTGTGGCCGTCCCGACGAACGTAGGAGGGCTCGCGCCGCGAATCGTCGGCCGGGAGGTCGAGATCGCGGCCGGCCGCTCCGATCCCACGCGGGCGGCCGTCAGACCTGGCTCCGACCCGAATCGGAGCCAGGGTTGATGCGATCGGGGCACGACCGGAGTACGGTCGGCCCGTGCACGTGCGAGACCTCGACATCCGCCCGCTCGACCTCGGCGTGGTCGCGGCACTGCTCGTCGCCGCCGAGCTCGCCGTGGCGCTCGGGTCACCCGACGGCCCGACGCTCGCCCTCTACCTGTTCCCGGTCGCGTGGTCGCTCCCGTTCCTGCTGCACCGGACGCTTCCCTCGGTCGCCGCGCTCGCGATGCTGGGCGCGCTCGCCCTCGAGTCGTTCGTCGCGCAGGAGGCGACCGAGTCCACGGTCGTGCTCATCGCGGTCGTGCTCGCGTTCTGGTCCGCGGGCACGGTTCCCGACCGCGGACGTGCGGTCGCGGTGGGAATTGCCGGCGTGCTTCTCGGGATCGTGGTCGTCGCCCGGAATCCCGGCCCGATCGGCGCGGGGGACGTCGGGTTCATCGCGATCGTCTCGACACTGCCGTTCGCGGCGGGAATGGCGCTCCACTCGCGCGAGCAGCACGCGGAAGAGCTCCGTCGGCGGGCGACGGAGCTCGAGCGCGAGCGTGAGCAGCGGGCGCGGGCGGCAGTGGACGAGGAGCGTGCCCGCATCGCCCGCGAGCTGCACGACGTCGTCGGCCACGCCGTGGGTCTCATGACCGTGCAGGCCGGCGCCGCGCGGCTCGTGCTCGACACGGAGCCCGACCGCGCGAGGGAGTCCCTGCTCGCGGTCGAGGCCGCGGGCCGGCAGGCCCTGGCCGAGATGCGCAGGCTCCTCATGGTGCTGCGGACGGACGGCGACTCGGAGGAGCTCGGCCCGCAGCCGGGCATCTCGGACTTGCCGGCGCTCGTGGCGCAGGTGCGGGAGGCCGGGCTCCCGGTGGAGCTCATGGTCGACGGCGATGCGGCGGCCGTTACACCGGGCCTCGATCTCGCGGCGTACCGCGTGGTCCAGGAGGCGCTGACCAACGTCCGCAGGCACGCCGGGGAGGCGCCCACGGTCGTACACGTGCGGTACGTGCCCGACGGGCTCCGCCTCCTGGTCGAGAACGACGGGCCTGCTCTCCCGACCGCTCCGACCGAGAACGGGCAGGGCCTGGTCGGGATGCGCGAGCGCGTCTCGCTCTACGGCGGCGAGGTCGACGCCGGGCCCCGGCCCGAGGGCGGGTTCGCGGTGCGCATCCACCTGCCGATCTCTCCGGAGACGGCGTGATCCGGGTCCTCGTGGCCGACGACCAGGCGCTCGTGCGCGGCGGCTTCCGCCTGATCCTGGACGCACAGCCCGACATCGAGGTCGTGGGCGAGGCCGAGGACGGCAGGCAGGCGCTCCGCCTCGCGAAGGAGCTCGAGCCGCATGTCGTGCTGATGGACGTCCGCATGCCGAACCTCGACGGGCTCGAGGCGACGCGGCGGCTCTCGGCCGCTCCCGACCCGCCGCGCGTGCTCGTGCTCACGACCTTCGACGCCGACGAGTACGTCTACGAGGCCATGAAGGGGGGAGCGAGCGGGTTCCTGCTCAAGGACGTCAGCCCCGAGCGGCTCGCGCAGGCGGTGCGGACGATCGCCTCCGGCGAGACGCTGCTCGCGCAGTCGGTCACGCTCCGCCTGATCGAGCGCTTCGTGCGCCGGCCGCCCGGGGCGGCGCCGAGGGACGACCTTTCCATGCTCACGGAGCGTGAGGTGGAGGTGCTGCGGCTCATCGGCCGCGGCCTGTCCAACGCCGAGATCGCAGAGCGGCTCTTCGTCACGGGGGCGACGGTCAAGACCCACATCACGCACATCCTCGCGAAGCTGTCTCTCCGCGACCGCGTGCAGGCCGTGATCCTCGCCTACGAGACAGGTCTCGTCGAGCCCGGCGCGGCGAAAACGGGCGCGCTCGAGGGGTGAGGCGCCGGGCGATGACCCCGCGTCTGGTCAGGCTGGCCCCGCCGTGCCCGCGGCGTACTCGTCCGGATCACCCGGCGAACTCGCGCACGGGAAGACCCTGCACGCCCACCTCGGCGCGGAAGAGGGCGCCGGCGAGCGGATCCTCGCCCGGCGGCAGATTCTCGCGCGAGGTCGTCATGTACAGCTCGTCGAGCCGCTCGCCGCCGAAGGCGCATGCGGTCACCTGGCGCGGCGGCACCTCGACGATCGCGTCGAGCGCACCGTCGGACGTGTAGCGCCGAACCGTGCCGTCGTGGTTGTGCGCCACCCAGACGCCGCCCTCGGCGTCGACGGTCAGTCCGTCCGGACGGCCCTCCTCCAGCGCCACGTGGACGAACGCGCGGCGGTTCGAGAGACCGGCGTCGCGGTCGTAGTCGAAGACCTCGACGCAACCGAGCTCGGTGTCGCTGTAGTAGGCGCGGGAGCCGTCGGGGCTCCATTCGAGCCCGTTCGAGATCGTCACCCCCTCGAGCACGACCCGCACGGAGTGGTCGCGGTCGAGCCGGTAGAGCGCAGCGGCGCCCGGCGTCTTGTCGTACGCCATCGAGCCGCAGTAGAAG